>DASWRZ010000284.1:0-13239 GCA_036402935.1 Actinoplanes sp. | reverse complement strand
CTGGCACGCCGCCGGCCTGCTCGGCGAGCAGCAGTACTTCTACGAGTCGGCCCGCATCCAGCTGGTGCTCGGCGACCGGCTGCCCGACATGACGGCGGCCGACATCGCCTCGATGGCGGCGGCGCTGCGCCGGGTCAACCTGGGTGACGACTGGCTGCTACAGAGCGCCCGCAAGCGTCTCGCCGAGACGCAGCGCACCGACGGCGGCTGGGACAGCGCCGAGGGGCCGAACTTCGACGTCAACACGACACTGACCGTGTTGCGCGCCTACCGCTGAATCACTCGAACGGCCGTAATTACTCTCAGTAGTTGGGACTGGGTGACGACTCCACCGGGGTCGGGCGAGATGAAGATCCGCACGGGCGATGAAGATGGTCGCTACAGTCCGGCGGGGAATCAGTAGCGAAACCGGCGCCTAGGAAGCACCAACCCGAACCAGTTCGCGGTCGACGTCCATTCGGTGCCGTGGAATCTGAGCGACGGCGTGCAGACGACCTCGGCCGGTACCTGTGGCGACAACGGTGTCTACTTCGGTGACTACGCCACCAGCTCGACCGGTAACGGTGGCCTGATCAGCGGCCTTGACGTGAACGTCGCCGCGAAGAGCGACGCGACCTTCACCCTGCACAAGGCGGTCAAGATGCTCGAAGGCACCGGCGACGAGCGCCAGGGCGCGACTTTCGGCATGAAGCTGACGGCCAAGGGCGTCAGCGTGGCCCCCAGCAACTGACGTTCCGGCCCGGCGGCCCTCGGTCGCCGGGCCGTCGTCCGCTTCCCGGAAGGCCACGATGAGACTCACCCAGTTTCTGGTCGGCGTAGGCCTGACCGCTACCGCGCTGCTGGCCACGCCGGTCGCGGCGCAGGCCGCCTGGAGCTCCGGCGGCACCGGCACCGGTGTGGCGAGCGCGGCCGTCCTCCCCTCTGGCCCGGCGCCGACAGTCACGGTGAGTAGTGGCTCGTCGATGAAGGTCTCCTGGACCCCGACTTCGGTCGCGGTGCGCGGTTTCCAGGTCGTACGCACGGACGAGTCGACCGGCCGCACAATGCCCGCCGAGCGGGGCTGCGCCGGCGTGTTCACCGCCGCGACCCAGTGCACCGAGGGCTCGATGTCGGCCGGCCGCTGGACCTACGGCATCATCATGCTCGTCGGCGACAACTGGATCTCACCGCACGGCTTCGCCCCGACCGTTCAGGTCAAGCCCTCGAAAACAGCTGCTGGCCGTGCCGTCGCCCGATCCCGGCTCGACCCCATCGGCCTCCCCGCCGCCCTCGCCGTCGCCGTCGCAGCCTTCGGAAACGTCGATGCCCTCGGAAGAGCCGGAAGCCTCGGCCTCGGTCGGCGCTGTAGACAGCGCCGAAAAAGTACTGGACCCGGGTGCCTGAGTCGCCCCGTTACCTTTCGAGGAAGCTCCTGCCGAGCTCGAAGTCCTGGTCGGTTTTCGACGACGACCTGCCCGGCGAGACCACCCGGCTAACCAACCGCATCCGCGGCCCGCTCACCCAGATCCATCCAGCCCTGGAACGGGCCTTCGGCAAGAACATCGGCCACCAGGCCTCCCTCGAACTGCTGTCGCGCTGCGGCGGGCCGGCCGTACTGCGCAAGGCGGGCCGGGCCAAACTGACCGAGACCGCTCGCAAGAACGCGCCCCGCATGGGTGAGCGGCTGGTCGAGCGTGTCAAGGCCGCATTGGACGAGCAGACCGTCTTTGTCCCAGGTACTGCCGCGGCCGAGAAGATCTTGCCGCAACTGGCCGACAGCCTGCGCGACCTGCTCCAACAGCGCGGCTAAGTCGCCGGTGAAGTCGACGGGACACTCGACGCGCGCCCTCTTGCCGAGGTCCTGACCTAATACCCGGCATCGGCGTCAGGACCGCACCCACGACGGCTCTCGTCAGCTCCTGAACTCGATGGCGAAATACGGCTCAGCGGGTGTGGCCGTTGCCGGTGACGATGTATTTCGTCGAGGTCAGCTCGGGCAGGCCCATCGGTCCGCGGGCGTGCAGCTTCTGCGTGCTGATGCCGATCTCGGCGCCGAAGCCGAACTCGCCCCCGTCGGTGAATCGGGTCGACGCGTTGATCATGACGGCCGCGGCGTCGACGCCGGCCGTGAAGCGCCGGCCGGCCGTCACCGACTCGGTCACGATCGCCTCGGTGTGGCCGGTGCCGTAGTGGCGGATGTGGTCGAGCGCGTCCTCCAGCGAGTCGACCACCGCCACCGCGATGTCGGCCGACAGATATTCGGTCTCCCAGTCGACGTCGGTCGCCGGCACCACGTCGTCGCTGTAGGACTCCACCCGCGGATCGCCGTGCACCGTCACCCCGGCTGCCGCGAACTCCTCCAGCACCAGCGGCAGGAACGTGTCGGCGATCTCCACGTGCACCAGCAGCGACTCGGCCGTGTTGCAGGTCGACAGACGCTGGGTCTTCGAGTTGACCGTGATCGCCAGCGCCTTCTCCAGGTCGGCCGTGGCGTCGACGTACACGTGGCAGTTGCCGACCCCGGTCTCGATCACCGGGACCGTCGACTCCTCGACCACCGTCTTGATCAGCGACGAGCCGCCGCGCGGGATCAGCACGTCGACCAGGCCGCGGGCCCGCATCAGCTCCTTGACCGAATCGCGGCTGGTGGCGTCGACCAGCTGGATCGTGTCGGCCGGGAGCCCCGAGTCGGCGACCGCCTTGCGCAGCACCGAGACGATCGCCGCGTTGGAGCTGAGGGCCGAGCCGGAGCCGCGCAGCAGCACCGCGTTGCCCGACTTGAGGCAGATGCCGGCGGCGTCGGCGGTCACGTTGGGCCGGCCCTCGTAGATGATGCCGACCACACCGAACGGCACCCGCACCTGCCGCAGCTCGAGCCCGTTGGCCAGGGTCGAGCCGCGGACGACGTCGCCGACCGGGTCCGGTAGGGCCGCGAGCCGGCGCAAACCGTCGGCCATCGCGGAGACCCGGTCAGCGGTCAACGCGAGCCGGTCGATCATCGACGAAGTCAGGCCGCCCTGGCGCGCGTTGGACACGTCGACCGCGTTGGCCGTGACGATGTCGTCGGAGCGCTCGACCAGGCGGTCGGCCATCAGCAGCAGCGCCCGGTCCTTCTCGGCCCGGGTGGCCGCGGCCAGGTCGATGGAGGCCACTCGCGCGTCGGTGGCCTGCTGCTGGACGGTCATCGAGAACCCCAATCAGAGAAGGACCAAGTCGTCGCGGTGGACGACTTCTCGTTCATATCCTGGGCCGAGCGATGCGGCCAACTCGGGAGTGGATCTTCCCAGGAGGGCGGGCAGCTCGACCGCGTCATAGTTCACCAGACCGCGGGCCACCGGCGCGCCCGACCCGGCGTCGACCAGGTCGACCGGGTCGCCGGCCGCGAACGAGCCGTCGACCGCGGTGATGCCGGCCGGCAGCAGCGACTTGCGCCGGGCGACTACCGCGGTGACCGCCCCCGGGTCGAGGTGCAGCCGGCCGCGCGGCGCGGTGGCGTGGGCCAGCCAGAACAGCCGGGCCGCCGGGCGGTGCGCCGCCGCCTGGAACAGCGTGCCGACCTCGTCGCCGGCGAGCGCCGCCGCAGCCAGCGGAGCCGCGGTCAGGACCACGGGAATGCCGAAGCCGGTCGCGATGCGGGCGGCCTCGACCTTGGTGACCATGCCGCCGGTGCCCACGCCGGAATGCCCCGGCGTGGCGATGCTGATGTCGGCGAGATCCGAGGAACTGGCGACCAGCGGGATGCGGCGCGAGGACGGGTCGGACGGGCGGCCGGTGTAGAGCGCGTCCACATCGGAGAGCAGCACCAGCAGGTCGGCCTGCACCAGGGCGGCGACGAGCGCGGCCAGCCGGTCGTTGTCGCCGAACCGGATCTCCTCGGTGGCGACCGTGTCGTTCTCGTTGACGATCGGCAGGGCGCCCAGGTCGAGCAGCTTACGGAGCGTGCGGTACGCGTTGCGATAGTGCACCCGCCGGGTCACGTCGTCGACGGTCAGCAGCACCTGCCCGACCGTCTTGCCGTGTCGCGCGAAGCCCGCCGCGTACCGTCCGATGAGCAACCCCTGACCGACCGATGCCGCCGCCTGTTGCGTGGCCAGGTCTCGCGGCCGGCGGCGCAGCCGCAGGGGTGCGAGACCGGCCGCGATGGCGCCGCTGGAGACCAGCACCACCTCGCGCCCGGAGGTGGCCAGCGAGCCCAGCGCGTCGACCAGGGCGTCGACGCGCGCTTCGTCGATGCCGCCGGACGCCGTGGTCAGCGAGGACGAACCCACCTTGACCACGATCCGTCGTGCCTCGGTCACTACATCGCGCACCCGGCCATTCTCCTCGGGTAGGTCCGCGGAACCGGCCCGAGATCCCATATCGTGGCCGGGGTGACACCGCAGGAGTACGCCGAAGAGGTGCTCGCGCTCGTCGAGCGCATCCCCGAGGGCAGGGTCATGTCGTACGGCGCGATCGCCGACGCCCTTGCCGACGTCTCCGGGCGCAACTCCGCCCGGCAGGTCGGCACCATCATGGCCCGGCACGGTGGCGGGGTGCCGTGGCATCGGGTGGTGACCAGCGCCGGGCGCATGCCGCCGGGTCACGAACAGGAGGCCCGGCAGCGGCTGCTCTCCGAGGGCGCGCCGCTCAAGGGCGATCACGTGGACATGTCCCGCGCCCACTGGACCCCTTAGGAGGTCAGGCCGATCAATCGGGCGGCGCCTCGCATCTGGAACTCGAAGAACCCTCGCCGATCCTCGTCGATCGAGTTGTCGAGCTGCCCGAACAGCTCCGAGCTGACCGCGCCGCACAGCTGCACGAAGGCGGCGATGGTCGCCCCGGCCACCTGGGGCGGGATCTGCTCGTCGAACTGGGCCGCGACCGCCGCCAGTTCCTCGGCGTAACGCCCGGTGATCGGCGGCCCGGCCGTGACCGCGCCGTCGCGTATGGCGTCGCGGACGATCGACACGATCAGCAGGATGACCCGGGTCGCCGGCCCGATGGTGTCCTGCGGCGCCTGATAGCCGGGCACCGGGCTGCCGTAGATCAGGGCCCACTGGTGCGGCTCGGCCATCGCCCATTCGCGTACGGCCAGCCCGACGCCGACCAGCCGTTCGGTGTGCCCGTTGACGTTCTTGATCGCTTGCTCGGCGGCCGCGCCGACCGCGTCGTACGCGTCAATGATCAGTGCCGTGAGCAGTTCGTCCCGGCTGGCGAAGTAGCGGTAGACCGCGGACGAGGCCATGCCGAGGTCACGGGCGACCGCCCGCAGCGAGAGGTTGGCTCCCTCGGCCGCGAGGTGGCGCCGGGCCACCGTCTTGATCTCATCGGTCATCTCGGCCCGGATCCGGGCCCGCACTCCCGCAGCACTCATGCGACGAGTGTGCCACATCGAGAGCACTGCTCTTGCCGATCAGCGTCCGGCGGCCGCCGAGCGCTACTGCGGCCTGGCCGGCGCGCCGCGCCTGCGCATCACAAGACCGCCGAGGACGCGGAGCGCATCGCCGCGCGCACGATGTGAAAGTTCAGAGCAGCAGGCCGACGCCGCCGCGGCGAGGATCTCCGGCCGCGCCGGCCCGGCCGACCGCGGTGACCCCGCCGAAGTAGTGGTCGAGCTGCGGCCACTCGTTGATCCGCCAGCCCGCGTCGGCCAGCAACGCCAGCTCGTCGCGGCGATAGCCGGGCTCGACGTGCGCGGTGTCGCCGACGACGTGCAGCCGCGGCCGGCCGATCGCCGACTCCATGTCGAGGCCGTCGACCAGCACCCCGAGCAGCGTGTCGACCAACGCCGTACGGATGCGCGACGCTCCGGCCGATCCCACGGCGACCGCCAGGCGGCCCGAAGGGTCGATCACCACCAGCGGGCACATGTTGGAGGGCATCCGCCGGCCCGGCGCGAGGTTCTCGGTGAGCAGCTCGCCCTCGCCCAGCATCGAGTTGAGGTGGACGCCCAGCCCGGGCAGCCACACCCCGGAGCCCAGCCCCAGCGTCGTGGTGATGACGCAGGCGTTCTCCTCGCCGTCGACCACCGAGACGTTCGTGGTGTCGCCGATCTTCTGGCTGCCCTGGTCGCGCAGCGCGGCGGCGACCCCGGGCGCGCGCGACGGCCGGGAGAGGTCGGCCGGCAGCCCGGCGATCGTGTCGACCGTCCGGCTGAGATCGTGCCGGGCCCGGATCCGGTAGCCGGCCAGCAGCGCCTGGTCCACCGGTGTCTCCATGACTCGATAGCGGGACAGGTCGCGCGGCCCGAGTGCACCGCCGGCCGCCCGTACCGCCTCGACCAGCGGGCTGGCGTAGGACCCGGTGTAGAAGATCTCGGGCCCTTCCTCGGCCAGGCCGCCCAGCGCATGGTCGAGGCCGGGGTGCAGGAGCAGGTCACCGCCGCTCAGCTGCCGTCCGCCCGGCGTGTAGACCCCGGCACCCTCGCCCCGGGCCAGCGCGGGGGCACAGGCGTCGAGGGTGCGGGCGTGTGCGGGCGTCACCTTGACGCCGCTGCGGGCCAGGTCGATCGCGGGCGCGACCACCGACGCCCACGGCAGCCGCCCCCATCGCCGGTGCACCTCGCCGCACCCGGCGGGCACGCCCGGCACGGCCACACTGGCCCCGCCGACCGAATAGACCTGTGGCACGCCACCGAAGAAGACGTCCAGCGCGATCATCGGGCCGGCCCGGTGGTCGCCGTCGGTGCCCGGCACCGTGACGAAGAAGTCCAGGCAGGTCACCTCGCCGGTGGCCGCCTCGAAGTAGGTGGCGAACCCGCCGCCCCCCAGCCCGGTGAAGATGGTCTCGCCGACGCAGCAGGCGAGCACGGCCGCGACCGCCGCGTCGGCCGCGCTGCCTCCTTCTCCCAGGATCCGCAGTCCGGCCTCGGCGGTCGCCGGGTGGCTCGCGGCGACCCCGGCCGCAACGCTCTTCATCAGCCCGAGCGTAGGCGTAGCGCGATGATCGTGGTTACGATGCGGGTCGATGACCCCCGCCGAACCCGCCCCGGAAGTCCGGCCGTCCCCCGCCCTCCCGCGCCGCGTTCTGGCCGGATATTCCCTGGGGTCGCTGGTCACCGGTTCATTCGGGACCGTGCCCGGTTTGCTCCTTCTGCCATATTTGACAGACACGCTGGGTGTTACGGCCGGTGTGGCCGGATTGCTGGTGCTGCTGCCGAAGGCGTGGGACGTGCTGGTCAACCCGGTCGCCGGGCGGATCTCCGATCGGCGGGGCGACCGGCGGCCCTTCCTGATCGTGGCGGGCCTGGTGCTCGGCGTGCTGTTCGCCGCGCTGCTCGCGGGCCCGTTCCGCAGCGGGGCTCCGGCCGGGGCATACGTAGCGATCGCGTTTCTGGCCGCCGCCACCGCGTACGCCTTCTTCCAGGTGCCGTACGTCGCGATGCCGGCCGAACTGACCGACGGATACGCCGAGCGCACCCGCATGATGACCTGGCGCGTCGCCGTCCTGGCCCTGACCATTCTGATCTCGGGCGCGGTGGCCCCGCTGGTGGTCGACCGGACCGGCGGCGGCATCATCGGTCACCGCTGGGCGGGCGTCTTCGTCGGCGCGCTCATCGTCGTCGGCACCCTCGGTGTCTACTTCGGAACCCGGCCGGCCGAGTCGCGGTCGGCCGCCGAGCCCGAGTCGGATCTGCGCACCCAGCTGCGCATCGCGCTGGCCAACCGCCCGTTCCGGGCCCTCCTGCTCTGCTGGATCGTCCAGGCCGTCGGCGTCGGGACCATGCTGGCGGGCGTCCAATACTTCGCCGACCACGTCGTCGGCCACTCGTCGGCCGCCACCTTCCTCTTCGCCGCGTTCGTCGGACCGGCCCTGCTGGTCATGCCGCTGTGGAGTCACGTGGGCCGGCGCATCGGCAAGCGCCGTTCGCTGATCGCCGGGTCGCTGCTCTTCGGCGGTGGCGGCGTGTTCATGGTGGCCGCACCGGCTCTGCCCGCGGTCGTCATCTATCTCATCGCGGCCGTCGTCGGTGTCGGTTACGCCGGGCAGCAGGTCTTCGCGATGGCCATGCTCCCCGACTGCATCGACCTCGACACCGAGCGCACCGGTCGCCGGCAGGCCGGGGTCTTCACCGGCCTGTGGACGGCGGGGGAGACCTTCGGCCTGGCGCTCGGACCGGGCGTCTACGCGCTCATCCTGCAGCTGTTCGGCTATGTCTCGTCGTCGACCGGTACCGCCGCGGTCCAGGACGCCACGGCCAGGCTGGGCGTGCTGCTCGGCTTCACCCTCGTACCGGCCGTTCTGGTGGCGGCCGCGGTCCTGCTACTGCGCCGCTACCGGGAGACCGCATGGTGAACGCACTGCCCGACGAGGGCGTCCCGGCCGACCAGGTTCTCGCCGAGCTGCGCGAGCTGCGGGCCGCCGACCTGCCGACCCATGGCGGCCGGCTGTTCGCGTACGTCTACGACCCCGCCCTCGACGGCCTCGACGACGTGGCACAAGCGGCCTACGCGATCTCCGCCCACGTCAACGGCCTCGACCCGACCGCGTTCCCGTCGCTGCTGGCGATGGAGAACGCGCTGGTGGGAGCGGCGGGCCGCCTCCTGAACGGAGAGACGGCGGTCGGCAGCGTGACCGGCGGCGGCACCGAGTCGATCCTGCTCGCCGTCAAGGCGGCCCGCGACTCCCGCCCCGACCTCGCCACGCCCCGGATGGTGATCCCGTCCAGCGCGCACGCCGCCTTCGCCAAGGCGGCCCACTATCTGCGGGTCGCCCCCGACGTCGTGCCGGTCGGCCCCGACCTGCGAGCCGACCCCTCGGCGACGGCACAGGCGATCGGGCCCGACACGGTCCTGGTCGTCGGCTCGGCTCCGTCGTACGCCCACGGCGTGGTCGACCCGATCCCGCAGCTGGCGGCGCTCGCGGCGGAAAAGAACGTGCGCTTGCACGTCGACGCCTGCTTCGGCGGCTGGGTGCTGCCCTATCTGCGTCGCCTCGGCGCCGACCTGCCGGACTTCGACTTCGCCGTCCCCGGCGTCACCAGCATCTCGGTCGACCTGCACAAATACGCGTACGCGCCGAAGGGCGTCTCGGTCCTCCTGCACCGCACCGAGGAACTGCGCCGTCCGCAGTACTTCGCCTATGCCGACTGGCCCGGCTACACGATGGTCAACCCGGTGATCTCGTCGACCCGATCGGGCGGCCCGATCGCCGCCGCGCTCGCCACCCTGCGCACGATCGGCGACCGCGGCTATCTCGACCTGGCCGCCCGCACCCGCGACGCCGTGTCGACCCTGGCGGCCGCGGTCGAGCAGACCGACGGCGTACGCCTCTTCGCCCCACCCGAGACCACGGTGGTGTGCCTGGCGGGCGAGGGCACGGACCTTTTTGTGCTCGCCGACGAACTGGCGGCCCGCGGCTGGCACACCCAGCCCCAGATGTCCTCCGGTGACCTCCCGCCGACCATCCACCTCACCGTGACCGCGGCGGTCGCCGCGACCGCCGCCCAGTTCGCGCCCGCCCTGGCCGAGGCCGTCGCGGCCGCCCGGGCCCACGGACCGGTCGAGATCCCGCCGCTCCACCTGACCCCGGACATGGTCACGCCCGAGTTGGTCGCGCAGCTGGCCGACGGGCTGGGAGTCGGAAGCGGCGAGGGGATGGCGGCGGTCAACTCGTTGCTCGACGCGGCCTCGCCGAGACTGCGCGAGGCACTTCTGACCGGCTTTCTCAGTGTCCTGCAGCGACCGGAGTAGGTTGACCACGTGGCCGGTCTGCCAGGAGTGCTCGGGGAACCCATCCGCTTCGTGCTGAACTGGGGGCGGCGCTACTCCCTCTGGGTGTTCAATTTCGGGTTGGCGTGCTGCGCGATCGAGTTCATCGCGACCAGCATGAGCCGCCACGACTTCATGCGCATGGGCGTCATCCCGTTCGCCCACGGCCCCCGCCAGGCCGACCTGATGGTCGTCTCGGGCACGGTCACCGACAAGATGGCCCCGGCGATCCGGCGGCTCTACGACCAGATGCCCGAGCCGAAGTACGTCATCTCGTTCGGCTCGTGCTCCAACTGCGGCGGTCCCTACTGGGATTCGTACTCGGTGACCAAGGGCGTCGACCAGATCATCCCGGTCGACGTCTACGTGCCCGGCTGCCCGCCCCGGCCCGAGGCCCTGCTGCACGGCATCCTCCGCCTGCAGGAAAAGATCGCGGCCGAGCAGGCCGGCGTCGGCGGAGTGTCCCGCCCCGACGTGGCCGCGCTGACCGCGCCGCCGGTTCGCCCGCCGACCTCCTGAGCCGATCTCATCATAGGATTGGCGGCATGACGCCCGAAGAGGTCGGCGAACGCCTGGTCGCGCTGCTGACCGACGACTCACCGGAGGCCCCGGGGGGCGAGGTCGTCGCGAGCATCTCCGGCGGCGGCCCCGGGCACGAGCGGGCGGTGGTCGACGTCCCGGTCGCCCGCTGGTGGGAGTCGGTCGGCACGGCCAAGCACAACGGTGCCGTCGGTTGCGACTACTTCGACTGGCTGTCCGCGGTCGACGAGCTCGACGAGGGCTTCTCGGTCGTCGCCCACCTCTATTCCACGCGCCGGCGGCACTCGCTGCTGCTGCGCACCCGGGTCCCGCGCGAAGACCCGGTCGTCGAGTCGGTCGTGGAGCTGTTCCCGGGCGCCGACTGGCATGAGCGCGAGACGTACGAGATGTTCGGCATCACGTTCGCCCGCCACCCCGATCTCAAGCCGTTGCTCCTGCCGCCCGAGTTCGAGGGCCACCCGCTGCGCAAGGAGTTCGTGCTGGCCGCCCGGGTCGCCAAGGCCTGGCCGGGGGCCAAGGAGCCGGGGGAGTCCGAGTCGGGGGCGGCCAAGCGCGCCCCGATGCGGCCGCTGGGCGTGCCCGACCCCGGCGAGTGGGGTCCCCGCTGATGCCCCTCTGGCTGGAACTGGTCATCCGGGTCGTCGCGGTCGTCGTCGGCTTCCTCGTGCTGCCGCTGGTCGTGGGCCAGGCCGAGCACAAGGTCATGGCCCACATGCAGGGCCGACTGGGCCCGATGTACGCGGGCGGCTACCACGGCTGGGCGCAGCTGATCGCCGACGGCGTGAAGTTCGTCCAGAAGGAGGACATCACCCCGCGCGACGCCGACAAGCTCGTCTTCCGACTGGCGCCGCTCGTCGCCCTCTTCCCGTACCTGGTGGTGCTCCTGGCCGTACCCCTGGGGCCCGGAAGCCTGGTCGCCCAGACCTTGGATATCGGTTTGTTCTTCGTCCTCGCCCTTCTGGGCGTGGGCGTGGTCGCCGTGCTGATGTCGGCGTGGGCCAGCGCCAACAAATACAGCCTGCTCGGTGGCCTGCGCGGCGCCGCCCAGCTGCTGGGCTACGAGCTTCCGCTGGTGCTCGCCGCGGCCAGCGTCGCGATGGCCGCGGGCACGCTGAGCCTGCCCGGCATCGTCGAGGCCTGGTCACCCTGGTGGCTGCTCTGGCAGGCGCCGGCCGCGATCGTCTTCTTCATCTCCGGTGTCGCCGAGATCCGCCGGCCGCCGTTCGACATGCCCATCGCCGACTCCGAGCTGGTCTTCGGCTACATGACCGAATACACCGGCCTGCGCTTCGCGTTCTTCCTGCTCGCCGAGTACGTGGGCATCGTCGTGATCGCCGCGCTGACCACCGTGCTCTTCCTCGGCGGCTGGCACGGCCCGTTCGCCGATCACCTCGGCTGGCTGTGGACGCTGATCAAGGTGTTCGCGCTGTCGTTCGTGATCATCTGGTTCCGGGTGACCTTCCCCCGGCTCCGGGAGGACCAGCTGCAGCGCCTGTGCTGGCTGGTCCTGGTGCCGGTGGCGCTGGCGCAGCTGGTCCTCACCGCCGCGATCAAGGTCATGTGAAGGCTTCGACCCGGTCCCGCACCGCGTTGTAGACCGTGTCCGGCACCTCGGTCGCGTCCAGCTGATCAAAGATCTCGTAATCGAACGACGCGTCCGGCTTGGGCATCGGGTCCCAGCAGTCCCAGGGCAACGACTCGACGTTGTCCAGCGCGGCCACGTCCCGCACCAGGTTCCCCGCGATCCACCAGTCACCGCCCTGGTTGCGAGTGGTCAGGCCGAACTTGCTCGGATCCGCCTCGCCCCGCCGGAACAGTTCCCACGCCTCGCCGCCGGTCAGGAACGCCCCCTCGGGCAGGTCACCGAGGTCGAAGTCAACCCCGAAGGCCTCCCGCTGCAGCGCGTCGATCTGCGCGTCACCGCGCTTCCAGCGCCCGTCCTCGTAGTACTCGACCACCCAATGGTCCCCGTAGAACCCCGGGATCAGATAGGCGCCGAACCCGCACCGGGCCCGCGCCGGCACCCCATGGGCCCGCAACATCGCGACCGCGAGCACCGTGAACCCCCGGCAGTTCGTCGCCAGCCGCTCCCCGGGCTCCCGCGCCACGTCGAGGGGCCGCGGATCCCGCGAAACGACCGTGTCGAGCAACTCCGAGGCGCGGCGAATGTGAACCGTGTCGGTGTCCACCTTGTCGACGCCGTACATGCCGATCAGGAACTCGTGAATGCACAACCCGTGCAGTACCGACGCGATCCCGCCGAAGTCGCCGGGCAGCCCCGCGACCGACCTTCCCGGCGTGGTCATGACACCCGGGGTGAGATATTTGCTCTCCATTCCGCCAGCAAACCCCCTGACACGCTGTCAGAGTCAAGTTTGTCGCGGGGGTGTGCTCGCGTCGCGATCGTCCACGGGGCAGGATATGCGTTTGTGAGTGACGACGGGGAGCGCGGTACGCCCGGCAAGGGCCTGATCAACGGGCTCGCCGTCACGCTCAAGACGATGACAAAACGGTCGATCACCCAGCAGTACCCGGACGTCGAGCCCGAGCTCCCCCCGCGCAGCCGGGGCGTGATCGCCCTGCTCGAGGAGAACTGCACCGTCTGCATGCTGTGCGCCCGCGAGTGCCCCGACTGGTGCATCTACATCGACTCGCACAAGGAAGAGGTCGTCGTTCCGGGCGCCGCCCGCGCCCGTCAACGCAATGTCCTCGACCGATTCGACATCGACTTCGCGCTCTGCATGTACTGCGGGATCTGCATCGAGGTCTGTCCGTTCGACGCGCTGCACTGGACGCCCGAGTTCGAGTACGCGGAGACCGATGTCCTCGATCTCCTGCACGACAAGAACCGGCTGGGCGAGTGGATGCGCACGGTCCCTCCGCCGCCGGCCCACGACGTCCTCGGCGAACCCTCGAAAGAAGAGGCCACCGCCGCCCGCAAGGCAATGGGTCCGGGCGCGGCCACCGCCGCCAAAACGGCGAGGTCAACTGCCCGGACCGCCACCCCTTCCGTACGGCCTACCGGTCCGAC
>DASWRZ010000283.1:0-11264 GCA_036402935.1 Actinoplanes sp. | reverse complement strand
CACTTCGACCGGTTGGCGATGCTGCCCGGCGACTACGTGACGGTGTCCAACCCGTCCGGCACCGAGTCCTACCGCTACGACAGTTTGCCGGCGAAGGCGGATCCGGCGAAAGCGGACAAGTGGGCGATGTCGGTTACCGGTGACACCGCGGTGCTGGAGATGCACCGGGCGACCGGCAACGTCGCCGCCAACCTGCTCGGCACCCTCGGCGTCGGCGTCGACCAGGTCGCCAAGGGCTTCACCCGCCAGCAGCTTCAGAACGAGCCCGAAGATCAGATGCTCCCGCCCGACCGCACCGGCAAGGAGGAGTCGGTCTGCGGCACCGACACCTCGAAGGACGCGGCCTGCTACAAGTCGTCCGATCCGGTCGCCTACACCAAGTCGAAGGCGATCGCCCGGCTGCTGATCAACGGCACCGAGCTGTGCACCGGCTGGCGCGTCGGCCCCGACGACCGCATGCTCACCAACAACCACTGCTTCACCACGTCGGCCGAGGCGAACAACACCGAGGTGTGGTTCAACTATCAGTGCGCGCAGTGCGGTGGCTACGACGTCTTCCAGCCGACCAAGGTGTGGGGCTCGCAGGTGCTGTCCACCGACCACACCTACGACTACACGCTCTTCTCGGTCGGCAACTTCGCGTCGATCCAGAAGTTCGGCTATCTCACCCTCGACACCGCGCGCCCGGCCAAGGGACAGGAGCTCTACGTTCCCCAGCACCCGGCGGGCGAGCCGACCCGTATCGCCGGCTCGCTCGGCGAGAAGGCCGGCAACTGCGCGGTCATCGATCCGAACTACACCGGGTACGCGGCCGGCTCGGACGTCTCGTACCTCTGCGACACCGAGGGCGGCTCCTCCGGCTCCCCGGTGATCTCCCGCAAGACCAACAAGGTGGTGGCGCTGCACCACTTCGGCGGCTGCCCCAACTCGGGGGTCCGGGCCGACCTGCTCGCGGCCAAGCTGGCCAAGCTCCTCTAGTTTCTAGGGCGTGACCCGACGGAGCTTTCCCGGTTTGGCTTGGTGGATCGACCTGGTCCTGGTCGCGGCGTTCGCCGCGCTGACCGTCGTCCTGATCAACGGCCACCTGCTGGTGTGGGACCAGCGGGTGGCCGATTGGGCGTTCGCGCACCAGCCGCGGCCGATCTATTGGACCGCCCGGGTCTTCAACTATCTGGGCCAGGGCGGCCAGCTGCTGATGCCCGTGTCGATCATCCTGACCGCCTGGCTGACCTGGCGCACCCGCTCGGTGCGGGCGGTCTTCCCGTTCATCGCCGCCTTCGTGCTGACCTACATCACGATCGGTCCGCTCAAGATCTGGGCCGGCCGGGCCGCGCCGACCTTCACGGGTCCCGACAAGACGATCATGTTCAACCCGCATGCCCACGGGGTCGAGGCGATGAGCTATCCCTCCGGCCACATGGGCAACTCGCTGGTCTGGTACGGCGTGATCGCCCTACTGGTGGCCACGTTGCTGGGCCGTCCGCTGACCGGCCGTGAGTCGTTCCTGCTCCGCTTCGTGCCGGTGGCGATCCTCTTCTGCACGACGATCTACACCGGCTTCCACTGGCTGACCGACTCGATCGCGGGCGTGCTGCTGGGTCTCTTCCTGACCCGCTTGATCGGCCGCATCCCGTGGGACTCGATCCCGCTCGGTTTCCTGAGGAGCGGGAACGGTCCGGTCGGATTCAATAGCCGGCAGGCTGGTCACTGCCACGCTCCCGCCCGCATCACACGCTTGACCTGGAGGTCCTTCGACAGCACCACGAGGTCCGCGCGCAGGCCGGCCTCGAGCGCGCCGATCTCGTCGCCCCGGCCGAGCAAGCGGGCCGGGGTGGTCGAGGCCATCGCGACCGCGTCGGGCAGGGAGATGCCGGCGGCCACGATGTTGCGCAGGGCCGCGTCCATGGTCAGGGTGCTGCCGGCGATCGAGCCGTTGCGGGCCAGCCGCGCGACCCGGTCGGCCACCACGACGTCCTGACCGCCCAGCTCGTACTGCCCGTCCGGCATCCCGGCCGCGTCCATCGCGTCGGTGACCAGCATCGTGCGGTCCGGGCCGACGGCGCGGGCGGCGAACGCCAGCGCACCCGGGTGCAGGTGGATGTTGTCAGCGATCAGCTCGCAGACCGCGGGCGGGGTGTCGAGCAGCGCGATCACCGGGCCGGGCTCGCGGTGGTGGATCGGGCGCATGCCGTTGAACAGATGGGTGCCGACGGTGGCGCCGGCTTCGACGCCGGCGCGCGCCTGCTCGTACGTGGCGTCGGTGTGCCCGACCGCGGCGAGCACGTCGTGGCCGCGCAGGAACGAGATCGCTTCCAGGGCTCCGGGCAGTTCGGGGGCGATCGTCACGAGGCGTACGGTGCCCTCGGAAATCTTGAGCAAAGCGCTCAGCTCGTCCACCGAGGGATCCCGGAGGAACTCCGGGTTCTGCGCGCCGCAGCGCGCCCCCGAGAGGTACGGGCCCTCGAAGTGCACACCCGCGAGCACACCGGCCTCGACGAGCGGGTGGAAGGCGGTCACCGCGTCGCGCATCAGTTCGAACGGGGAGCTGACCAGGCTGGCCAGCATCGTCGTGGTGCCGTGACCGAGATGGAAGGCGGCCGCGCCCCGGGCGGCGTCGGGGTCGCCGGTGGTGAAGGAGTGGCCGCCGCCGCCGTGGCAGTGCAGGTCGACGAAGCCGGGCACGATCACGTCGTCGCCGGCGTGCCGCGGGTCCTCGGTCACCTCGAGGATCGCCGGCCCGTGGACCTCGACGTGCCCGGGCACGACGGCTCCCGGCCGGACGATCCGGCCGCTGATCCGTGTCATGCTGAGCCCTCCTCGGGTCTGCCCTGCGGGCCCGTCATGCCCGCGTCTCCTTCAGATGGTCGAGCGCGAGCAGGGCCGCGCCCAGACAACCCGCGGTGTCGCCCAGCTCGGCGCGGACGATCTCCGGCCGCCGGTGGAAGGTGATCTTCTGCTCGAAGGCGGCCTTCACCGGGGCCAGCAGAGCGTCGCCGGCCTCGGCCAGTCCACCGCCCAGCACGAGCACACTCACGTCATAGAGGCCCTGGCACGTGACCAAGCCATCGGCCAGCGCGTCGACCGCCTCGTTCCAGACCGTCTCGGCCAAGGGTTCGCCATCGGCCGCCCGGGTGACGACGTCGAGGGCGGTCGTGCCCGAGATGCCCGATAATTCGGCGTACCGACGGCCGATCGCTCTCGCCGAGGCGATTGCTTCCAGACAGCCCTTGCCGCCGCACGCGCACGGCGTGCCGCCCGGTCGCACGACGATGTGCCCGACCTCGCCCGCCGCGCCGTGAGCTCCCGCATACGCGGCGCCGTCGAGCACGAAGGCGGCCGCGATGCCGGTGCCGATGGCGACGAACAGGACATGTCGCTGCCCACGCCCGGCACCGAGGCGGGCCTCGGCGATACCGCCCACCCGGACGTCGTGGCCGAGCGCGGCGGGCAGGCCCAGCTTTTCCGATATGAGGGCTTTCAGCGGTACGTCGCGGAAGCCGACGTTCGACGACCAGACCGCCACGCCGTTCTCCTCGTCGACCACACCGGGCACGGCGACGCCGACCGCGACCGCCTCCAGGCCGTCCGCGCGGGCCCGATCGGCCAGGCCGGCGGCCACGTCGAGGATGTTGGCGGTGACCACCTCCGGCCCGCGCTCGGCCAGGGTGGGGTGACGCTCGGAGTAATGGACGGTGCCGTCCGGGCGGACCAGGGCGCACTTCATGCCGGTTCCGCCGACGTCCAGGGCGACGACGACCGGCTCGCTCACGTCCGGACGACCGAACGGGTCGGATGGTCGGCCGACTCGGCGGCCAGGCGCCGGCAGTCGGGATGGCCGGCGATCTCCTCCATGACGAACGTCATCGGCCACCCTTCCACGGTTGCGCCGCCTCCTGCGCATAAGCGCTCGGTTTCCGCCACTTTCGAGCGTCATTCTGCGTGGAGCCGTCGCTCAGGCGCAACAGTCCGCTTTTTTACGCGCAGCCCTAACCTTTGCTTCGGGGGGCTTTCGCGCACTAATGTGCACACACTTATCACGTAGCGAGCAGCAGGGGGTGACGAGTGGACCGGTACGCGCGGTGGAACGCCCTGCTCGAGTTGCTGGCCGAGACCGGCCGGGTCAGCGTCGAGGACGCGGCCGACCGCCTGGACGTCTCCCAGGCCACCATCCGCCGCGACTTCGACCAGCTCGCCCAGCAGCAGATGATCACCCGCACCCGGGGCGGCGCGGTCGCCAACGGCGTGTCGTACGACCTGCCGCTGCGCTACAAGAGCGCCAAGCACTCGGCCGAGAAGCAGCGCATCGGCGAGGCGGCGGCCCGCCTGGTGGAACCGGGCACGGTGGTCGGCCTCAACGGCGGCACCACGATGACCGAGGTCGCGCGGGCGCTGGCGGTGCGGGCCGATCTCAACGCGGGCGGCGAGGGCTCCCAGCTCACCGTGGTCACCAACGCCCTCAACATCGCCAACGAGTTGCTGGTCCGCTCCCGCATGAAGATCGTGGTCGCGGGCGGCGTGGTGCGCCCCCAGTCCTACGAGTTGGTCGGGCCGCTGGGTGGCGCGCTGCTCAAAGAGGTCACGCTCGACATCGTCCTGCTGGGCGTCGACGCGCTGGACGTCGAGCTGGGCGCGGCCGCCCACCACGAGGGCGAGGCCGCCATGAACAGCCTGATGGTCGCCCGGGCCAAGCGCGTCGTGGTCATCGCCGACTCGTCCAAGCTGGGCGGCCACGCCTTCGCCCGCATCTGCCCGATCACCCGGGTCGAGACCCTGGTCACCGACTCCAGCGCTTCGCCGGCAACGCTCGCCGCCTTCCGCGAGGCCGGCGTCGAGGTTATTTCCGCGTAAAGGTCGTGACCCGCCCGGCGCCCCGCGCGTGGGTGGTCCGGACCGCCCTCGACACCACCGGCGCCGGTACAACTGGCGGCGTGGTCCGTCGCCCCCGGCCCGGACGGCACGCCTCTTGGGCGCGCTCCAGTGTCACCGCCCTGACCTTCGCGACCTCTTCCTGGCCCGGAAGCTGCCCGGCGAAGTCATCGAGCGGCTATAGGTCAGTTCATTTATCACACCGTCCAAAATGGCTATATCGACGATGAGTCAAGGGGTGATTCCGCTGCGTTCATGGGCTATTAGATATTGACGGGGTTATCTAGAGTTTCGCGAATGACAGCGGTACTGGAGATCTCTGGACTGCGGAAGACCTATCGCGGGCGTAAGGGGGTGCGACGGGCCCTCGACGGGTTCGACATGGTCGTCGAGCCCGGGCAGGTGCACGGGTTTCTCGGGCCCAACGGGTCCGGCAAGACGACCACCTTGCGTACGCTCCTCGGCCTGATCCGGCCCAACGGTGGGCGGATGGCGATCCTCGGCCGCGACGTGCCGGAGCAACTGCCCGAGGTGGCGGGCCGGGTCGGGGCGATCGTGGAGAGCCCGCAGTTCTTCGGCAACTTCACCGCCAAGGACACGCTGACGCTGCTCGCCGACGCCGGCGGGATCGACCACAACCGGGTGTTCCAGGTGCTCGAGCTGGTCGGGTTGCGGGAGCGGGCCAAGGACCGGGTCAAGACCTATTCGCTCGGCATGAAGCAGCGGCTCGCGGTGGCGTCGGCGCTGCTCAAGGAGCCGGCGCTGCTGGTTCTGGACGAGCCGGCGAACGGACTCGATCCCGGCGGCATCCGGGAGATGCGGACGCTGATGCGTACGCTCTCCGAGGCGGGGATGACCGTGCTGCTGTCCAGCCACATCCTCGGCGAGATCCAGCTGATCTGTGACTCGGTCACGATCATCTCGGCCGGCAAGCGGGTCGCGCACGGGTCGGTCGCCGACGTGCTCGCCCGGCACGAGTCGTCCTCGGTCAAGGTGCGCCTGGAGCCGGGCGTCGACATGCGCCCGGCGGTCGGCCTGCTGCGGGCCAAGGGTGCGCAGATCACGGTCGAGACCGACCACTTCGTGGTCGGGAATGCCGGCAATCCGGCTCAGATCACGCGCTTGCTCGCCGAGCAAAAGATCTTCGTGTACGAGTTGGCCCCGCTCGCCGCCGATCTGGAAAGTGTCTTTCTGGAGTTGACCGGCACCGCGCCGGTGGAGGGCCGCAACCGTCAAGTCGACCAGACCGCGATGGCTCCGGCCGGGGGAGGGTGGGGCGAATGAGCCTGTACGCCGCGGAGACCCGCCGCCTCGTCAAGCGCCGCTTCACCCGCTATTTCACCCTCGGCGCGGTGGTCGTGCTGGCCGCGATCGCGGTCGCCATGTTCGTCACCAACCATCAGATCGGCCCGGCCCAGATCGCCGGCGCGAAGGCGCAGGCGCACGCCGACTACCAGCGCAACCTCGATCAGGCGGCCGACTTCAAGAAGAGGTGCGAGGCGGCCAAGGGCACCGCCGACGCCCAGCAGTACCCGTCGAACTGCGACGAGATCGGCACGCCGACCGAGGACGACTTCGACGCGCAGTGGTACCTGCCGGCCACCTTCGACTTCCAGAAGAAGTTCCCCGACCTGGTCACCACGCTGGCCGCGCTGCTGTCCGTGGTCGGTTTCGTGATCGGCGCGTCCTTCGTCGGCGCCGAGTGGAGTAGCGGCGGCATGGCCAACCTGCTGCTCTGGCGTCCGCAGCGGCTGCGCGTGCTGGGCACCAAGCTGCTCGCCTTCCTGGTCGGCCTGGCCGGCTTGACGGTGCTGCTCTCGGCCGCCTGGACCGGCATATTCACGCTGGTGGCCAAATATCGCGGGACCAGCGCGAGCATGACCACCGGCGCCTGGAAGTCCCTGGCGCTCACCGAGGCCCGCGGCCTGGCCCTGGTCGTCGTCGCGGGCGCGGTCGGCTTCGGCCTGGCCTCGCTGGGCCGGCACACCGCGATGGCGCTCGGCGTCGCGATCGGGCTGGTCGTCGTGTTCCAGTTCGGCCTCGGCACGGCGCTGGCCCTCGCGAAGGTCAAGTTCGCCGAGGCGTACCTGCTCCCGCTCTGGATCGTCGCCTGGATGAAGCAGAAGTACGACGTCCAGGACTACAACGCCTGCAACTTCTCGGGCACCGAAGGCTGCCGGCCGGACACTTTCACGATCACCTGGCATATGGCGGGCGCCGCGCTGGCGGTCGCGTTTGTCGTCATTGTGGGGGCTGCTTTGTGGACTGTCCGTAGGCGGGACATAACGTGATGTAACGTCGGTCGGAATGCGAGGGGCGGACGGCGGCCATTATGCTGGCGTCCGCTCGTACATCTGTGCTTCCTGGGAGTGCCATGCAACCCGCCGAGGATCAGCAGCACATCCCGACCCCCCGCCCGCCCGACAATTCCGCCCCGCCGGATGAATCGGATGCCGTCGAAGGGGGTGCGGTCCCCCGCCGGCCCGGGCCGGCACCGCGGGCTGACCCGGCGCCGGCTGACCCGGCGGCGCTCACGGAGTCGGAAGGCGACGTGGCGAAGGGTCCGGCCGCCCCGGCGTTGTCCGATCGCGAGCAGCAGATCCTTACCTTCGAAGCCCGCTGGTGGAAGCACGCCGGCGCCAAGGAGCAGGCGATCCGCGACACTTTCGCGCTCTCGTCAACGCGCTACTACCAGCTTCTCAACGGGGTCCTCGACAACCCGGCCGCCCTGGAGCACGACCCGATCCTGGTCGGCCGCCTGCGCCGCCTCCGGTCCACCCGGGCCCGCACCCGCCGCCGCTGAGCAGCGGTCTCCGGGTCGCTCGCGGTGCGTGGGCGGCGGGTGGACGGAGAGCGCCCGGCTTCGCATCGGTCTCTATGATTCGGCGGTGGCTTGCCGTGGAGTGTTTTTCGCGTTGACGGTGTCGCAGGAGGTGGCGCTGATCGCCACCCGGGACGACGCCGAGGTGGGCGACTTCGTTGCCGGCCTCGAGGATGAGTGGGACTGGGACTGGCTGTGCGAAGTGGACAAGGCCTGGGACGCCCTGCACCGCTGTCTCGGTGACGGCACGCTGCGGCTCGGGCGGCAGAACGGCAACCCGCTGGAGCTGGTGATCCTGGGCGGCGCCCAGCACCACGAGGGCGAGGAGTACGTGGTGGCGCACGTCCTCGCCGCCCAGGTCGTCGAGTTGGCGGCGGCGCTCGACGAGGTCGACGAGGCGTGGCTGCGGGCTCGCTACGACGCCATCGACCCCGACGACTACCAGGGTGAGCTGGACGACCAGGATTTCGAATACACCTGGCGCTACCTGCAGGACGTCCGGGAGTTCTACCAGGGTGCCGCCAAGGCGGGCCGCTCGGTGGTCTTCACCGTCGACCAGTAGGTCAGCCGGGCTGATGGGTCGAGGCGTACGCCGAAAGCCAGGCGACCTGGGTCGGGTCGAGGGAGGCCCGGATCCGTGAGCGCGCCGAGGCCACGTTGCCGGCGGTGACCGTGGTGGCCTCCAGGGACTCGCGCATCGCGGCCAGGGCCGACTCGCGGATCAGCGCCGCGCAGTCGGCGGCCGAGAAGCCGTCCAGGGACGCGCCCAGCGCGGCCAGGTCGACGGCCGGGTCCAGCGGGACCGCCTTGGCCGCGGCCCGGAGGATCGCCGTGCGGGCGTCGCCGTCGGGCGGGGGGACGTAGACCAGGCGCTCGAGGCGCCCCGGGCGGAGCAGGGCCGGGTCGATCAGGTCGGGACGGTTGGTGGCGCCGATGACTACGACGTTGCGGAGTTCCTCGACGCCGTCCAGCTCGGTCAGCAGGGC
Organism: Actinoplanes sp.; assembly: GCA_036402935.1. Taxonomy (GTDB): domain Bacteria; phylum Actinomycetota; class Actinomycetes; order Mycobacteriales; family Micromonosporaceae; genus Actinoplanes. The sequence goes on along the minus strand of DASWRZ010000283.1, from coordinate 2,591 downwards.
CGCCACCACGCGGTCGGTGGTGCCGCCGTCGTTGCCCTGGCCGCGGGGCGGGGCGAGCGCGTCGACCTCGTCGAGGAAGACCAGGGTGGGTGCGGCCTCGCGGGCGCGGCGGAACAACTCGCGTACGGCGCGCTCGCTGTCGCCGACCCACTTGCTCAGCAGCTCGGCGCCCTTGACCGACAGGACGTTCGCCTTGCCCGTGCCGGCGATCGCCTTGACCAGGTAGGTCTTGCCGCAGCCGGGCGGGCCGTAGAGAAGGACGCCGCGGGGCGGCGAGACGCCGAGCCGGGCGAACGTGTCCGGATAGGTGAGGGGCCACAGCACCGACTCGGTCAGCACCTGCTTGACCTCGACCATGTCGCCGACGTCGTCGAGGGTGACCGCGGCGACCTCGAGGGTGGAGTCGGCCATCGAGGTGGGCCGCACGACGTCGAGCGCGGCCTCGAAGTCGGCCATGGTCACGGTGGGTGATTCGGCGTCCTTCTGCCGCAACGCGGCGCGTACGCCGGCCTCCCGGGCCAGGCCGCCGAGGTCGGCGGCGACAAAACCGGGCGTACGCCCGGCGACGTCGTCGAGGCGTACGTCCTCGGCCAGCGGCATGCCCCGGGTGAGCACGCTCAGCTGTTCGCGGCGCATCGCGGCGTCCGGCAGCGGCACGGCCAGCTGGACCGCCAGCAGGTCGGGTGCGCGCAGCGTGCGGTCCACCGACTCGGGGCGGCTGGTCGTGCAGACCACGGCCACCCCGGCCCGGACGGTCTCCTCGATCAGCTGGTGGAAGACCGTGGCCAGCGGGCCCGGTTCGTCGCGTGGGGCGAGCGCCTCGACGTCGGAGAAGAGCAGCACCGCGGGGCCGGCGGCGCGGGCGTCGCGGGCCAGGCCGCGCAGGCGGATGGCCGCCGCGTCGTTGGTCAGGGCGGCCAGTTCGGGCGACCAGACCGGGAACACCCGGGCGCCGACCTGGGCGGCGACCGCGCGGACGAGGGCCGACTTGCCGGAGCCGGACGGCCCGGAGATCAGCACGCCGAGGGAGACTTTGGTGCCGATGCGGGCCAGCACCTCGCCGTGGTGGAAGCCGAGGTCGAGCAGTTCCTCCAGCTCCTTGGCCTGGGCGCGCAGGCCGGGCAGGTCGTCGAGGCTGGGCGGTGGCACCTCGGGGTCGGTCGAGGCGGGCGCACCCGGCCGCGCCGGCGCGGCGAAGGACGGCGAAGAGGGTGAGGACACCGACGCGGGAGATGACGAGGCGGTCGTGTACGACGACTCCCACCCGACCACGGTATCCATCGTGACCAGGCCGGCGGAGGCGTCCTCGACCGCGAGCACGTTGAGCAGCGTGCTCGTCCAGCCGTAGCCGACCCGGTTGGCCAGCGAGCGCCGGGCGGCCTCGACCAGCGAGCGGTTCGCCGCCTCGGGCACGACGTCCTGCGGGAGCAGCGAGACGTCGTCGCCGGTGCTGACGACCTTGCCGAGCAGCGCGAGCCGCAGCATCTCGGGAGACACCACGGCGACGATCTCGGCCGGCCCGGTGAGCGTGACCCGGCGGGCCGCGACCACCTCGAGCGGCGTCACCGTGACCTGGCCGCCGTCGCGCATGCCGAGGTTCCCCAGGGTCAGGTCGTCGGCGTACAGAAGGGCACGACTGGCACCGGCCTCGGCGCGGGCCGCGAGCCCGGCGGTGGTGCGGGAGCCGGTGAGGCGTACGGCGTCGCCCGGGTTGATGGCCAGGGCGGCCATGACCTCGGCGTGCAGTCGTACGACGCCACGGCGGGCGTCCAGGGCGGCCGGCCGCAATGTCACGGTCAGCGTCAATTCGTCAGCCACCGAGGTGCCTCCGTATGCACGTTTGTCCTAGGGTCACACGCTATAGCCGTGAGGGGGGAGCATGAGACACCGTCTCGTCGTCCTGGTCGCCGTGCTCGTGGTGGCGGGCGCCGCCGCCTGCAGCCGCGGCAAGGATGATCGCCCGGCCCCGCAAGCCCAGGCGCCAGTCTCCAGCACCAGTCTGCCCGGCGTGGCGCCGACGGTGACACCGAGCACGGCCCAACCCAGCTCGGCCGGCCCCGGCGCGGCGAGCTCGGAAGCGCCGATCAAGGATCCGGCCGGCGCGGCCAAGGGCCACCCCCAGACGCTCCCGACCGGCACCGAGGTCAAGGCCACCGGCATCGGTCCCTACACGATCGGCCAGGAGCAGGCCGCGCTCACCACGGCCAAGCTGGTCGGCCCGGTCCACAGCGGGGCGGCCGGCTGCGACAGCGGCACCGGCGTCGCGAAGTGGGGTAGCCCGGCCCTGCTCTTCACGAAGGGCAAGCTCCAGCACATCAAGATCACGAGTGCGGCCGTGAAGACGACGGCCGGCATCAGGGTCGGTTCGAGCGAGGCGAGCGTCAAGTCCGCGTACCCGAAGGGCAGTGCCGGCGAAGGCACCGGCTGGTACGCACCGACCGGCGATTTCGCCCTGCTCTTCCGCCTGGGTAAGGGCAAGGTCACGATGATCGAGTCGGGCCCGGCCTCGATCCTGGAAACCGGCACGCCGAACTGCTGAGAGCCCTCTCAGCGAAACTCCGAGGTTGCCGATTAGCGTTGGCGCATGGTCA
>DASWRZ010000282.1:0-1583 GCA_036402935.1 Actinoplanes sp. | reverse complement strand
TCATCCCGTCGACGGAGGGATAGACGCGCACATCCGCCTGCTTTCTGGCCTTCTTCCGCCGCTCCTCGGCCGCCGACGAGTCCTCTTCCAGGACCTCCCGGGTCAGCCGGGCGCGCAGCCTGCCCAGCGACAGGCCGACAGCGCCGGGCAGAACTGAACCGCCCCGGGATTGATGGAGGCTTCCAACCACCGAAGGATGGAAGTCATGGCGGCACCGAGGAAGTACCCCGATGAGGTCCGCGACCGCGCGATCCGCCTGGTGCGGGATCTCGTCGACAACGGCGAGGACTCGATCACCGTGACCGGCGCCTGCCGGCGGGTCGGTGAGCAACTGGGCATCAACACCGACACGCTGCGGAACTGGGTCAAGCCGGCGATGGTCGATGACGGCGAGCGGCCCGGGCTGACCACCAGTGACCGGGCGCGGCTGGTCGAGCTGGAACGCGAGGTTCGCGAGCTGCGTCGGGCCAACGCCATCCTGAAGACCGCGTCGGCTTTCTTCGCGGCGGAGCTCGACCGCCCATCCCCACGCTGATCGCCTACATCGACGCTCACCAGGAGCGCTTCGGGGTCGAGCCGATCTGCCGGGTGCTGACCGACGCCGGCGCCAAGATCGCCCCGAGCGGCTACTACGCCGCGAAAGCGCGTCCACCGTCGGCGCGGGCGGTCCGTGATCGAGAGCTGCTGGCCGAGATCCGGCGGCTGCACGAGGCGAACTACGGCGTCTACGGCGCCCGCAAGGTGTGGCGCCAGCTGCGCCGGGAGGGCTTCGAGGTGGCGCGCTGCACCGTCGAGCGGCTGATGCGCGCCGACGGACTGACCGGCGTGATCCGCGGCAAGACCCGGCGCACCACCGTGCCGGCCGCGCTCGCCGCCCGTCCCGGCGACCTGCTCGACCGGGACTTCACCGCGCCGGCCCCCAACCGCCGCTGGGTCGCCGACATCACCTACGTCGCCACCTGGTCCGGTTTCGTCTACGTCGCCTTCGTCACCGACCTGTTCTCCCGCCGGATCGTCGGCTGGCGGGCGAGCACCAGCCTGCGCGCCGACCTCGCCCTCGACGCCCTGGAACAGGCCATCTGGTCCCGCGGCCGTGACGGCGCCGATCTGACCGGGCTGATTCACCACTCCGACCGCGGCGTGCAGTACCTGGCCATCCGGTACACCGAGCGGCTGGCCGAGATCGGCGCAGTCGGCTCGGTGGGCTCGGTCGGTGACTCCTTCGACAACGCCGCTGCCGAGTCGCTGATCGGCCTGTTCAAGACCGAGTTGATTCGGCGCCGTGGGCCCTGGCGTGGGCTCGATCAGGTGGAGATCGCGACCCTGGAATGGGTCGACTGGTTCAACAACCGGCGGCTGCACAGCGCCTGCGGCGACGTTCCACCCGCCGAGTACGAGCAGCAGCACTACCGTCAGACCGCCGCTCTCGACACCCCCGAGGCGGCAGAACCGAGCCTCCACTGAACCCGGGGCGGTTCAAATGGCAGGGCCGACGGTTCAATCGCACCCTGGCCGACGAATGGGCCTACGCCTGGCCCTTCGACAGCTCACTCGAGCGCGCTAAGGCTTTGCCCGGCTGGCCT
>DASWRZ010000281.1:0-4903 GCA_036402935.1 Actinoplanes sp. | reverse complement strand
GGATCGACCAGCATCATGCGGCCGCCGTCGTCGAACGTGACGGCGAACCGCGACCATCGGTAGTCGCCGGGCACGCGGCGGCCCTCCCAGTAGTCGCCGCCGTCGATCTCGCCGCCGTCCAGGTCGGCGATCACGATCTTGCCTGACATGCCGAGGTGGATGCCGAGCACCGCGCCGTCTTCGGAGGTGTCGCACCACAGCGACTTCCCGCGGCGGTGCGCGGCCACCAGCTTGCGACCGAGCAGCGCCGACCGGATCTCGCCGGGCTGGTGCGGACGGCAGACGTAAGTGTCGGTGTCGTCGACCTCGACGATCAGCCGGCCGAGCGCGGCCCGTTCGAGGACCGAGCGGGCCGATTCGACCTCGGGGAGCTCAGGCATAGCCGCGCTTCAGCATCATGGTGGCGGCCTTGCCGAACTCGGCGTCGGTCGGGATCGCGAAGTCGAGCGCGTTGGCGTAGCGGGTGATGATGTTGAACACCGACGCCACCGCGGCGGCGTCGGTCAGCTGCTGCCGTGTGACACCGGCGGCCGTCGCTTCGCGGATCTGGTCGGCTCCAACCTCTTTGGGGCGCACGGTCATCGTCTCCAGGACGGAAAGCGTGGCGCGCAACGGTTCCGAGATCGGCGCGGTGCGGTAGTCGGTCAGGCAGGCGTCGGTGACAGCCTGGTCCATGCCGAGGACGGCGATCGACCGGTGGGCCCCGACGCAGAACGGGCAGGTGTTCCACCGGGCGACCATGGCCGCCATGAGTTCCCGTTCCGACACCGTCCACTCACTCGGCCCACGCATGGCCCGCTGCGTCCACGCGCCGAGCGCGGTGCCGACAAAAGCCTTGTGATAGAAGGCAACCCGGGCGGCGTCGGGCAGTCGCGCGCCCAGCGCAAGCGAGATCACCCGGATCAGCGCGCGGTTGCGGAGGCTGTCGCCCCGCTCGACCTCAGCCAGCCGCATCGATCGCCTCGCAGAACGCGTCCCAGCGCATCAGGCCCGCGCCGACGCAGGCCGACATGACGACCTCGAACGCCGCCTTGTCGCTGCCGGCGGCATCCCGTACCGCCGCGACCTCGGCGTCGGTCACCCGATGCGAGGCGTCACGGATCTGCCGGGCAAGCGTGTCGTACGGCTCGGCCACGGGCGCCCCGGCCGCGATGGCCGTCCGGAGTGACGCGTCGGTGACCCCGGTGTCGGCTCCCACCGCGGCACGCAGGGCGTCCGCGAACTCCTGGTGGCCCATGGCTCAGTGCACGTGGTTGCGCCAGTCGGCCGGCACGCGGCCGGCCGGACCCGGGATGTCGGCGTCCTCGGGGTGCGACTCCGGCCCGGCCAGCGCCGGCCCGTCGTAGAACTCCTCGGTCCGGAAGTTCCAGAACCAGTCCTCGCCCGGCTCGAAGCTGCGGATGAACGGATGCCCGCTGGCGGCGGCGTGCGCGCTGGCGTGCTGGGACGGCGACGAGTCGCAGCAGCCGATGTGCCCGCACTGGGCGCACCGGCGCAGATGCACCCACCAACCGCCGGCGGCGTCGCACTCGACGCAGCCGGTGCCGCTCGGGGGCACGGACGGGTCGATGCCGGGAACGGTCATGGGGCGCCCTCCTGAGCGGCCGGTGCGAGCGGGATGCGGACCTGGAACCGGGTGTCGCCCGGCACGGACCGCACGGACAGGTCGCCGCGGTGCTTGTTGACCACGATCCGCCACGAGATGTCCAGGCCGAGCCCGGTGCCGGAGCCGACGGGCTTGGTCGTGAAGAACGGTTCGAAGATACGGTCCCTGATCTCCGCCGGCACGCCGGGGCCGGTGTCGGCGATCTCCACCAGCAGCCGGTCCTCGTCGCGGGCGGTGCGCACGGTCAGCGTGCCGACGCCGTCCATGGCCGCGATGGCGTTGTCGATCAGGTTCGTCCACACCTGGTTGAGCTCGGCGGCGTAGACCGGCACCTCGGGCAGGCTCTGGTCGTACTCCTTGACCACGGTGATCCGGTCGCCGATCTTGCGGCCCAGCATGAGCAGCGTGCTGTCCAGCAGCTCGTGCACGTCGACCGGGCGGAACGGGGCCCGGTCCAGCTGCGAGTACTGCTTGGCCGCGGCGACCAGCGTGGACACCCGGGTGGTGGCGTCCTCGATCTCGGTCATCAGCAGCTCGGTCTCGACGGTGTAGTTGAGCCACCGGACGGCACCCTCCAAAATGGACGCGTCCACGGCGCGGGCGACCGTCTCCAGCCACGCGACGTCCAGCCCGGCCTGCACGAACGTGGGCGCGATCTCCCAGCCGGCGCGGATCTCGTGCTCGTCGAACCAGTCGGACAGCTCGTCCTCCCGGTCGGACGCCTCCAACGGCTCCAGCGGCTTGGCCTTGGCCACCAGCTCGACGGCCTGCTCCTGGAGCTGGACCAGCGTCTCCAACGAGACCCGGTCGTACGGGCCGGCGGCGATCATGCCCAGCTTGTGCCGCATGCCGGCGACCCGCTCCCGCAGCGTCGAGGTCGCCCGGATCGCCGCGGCGGCGGGGTTGTTCAGCTCGTGGGTCAGCCCGGCGGACAGGGATCCCAGTGCCAGCAGGCGTTCCCGCTGGCCGACGGCCTGCTGCGTGTTCTGCATGCCGAAGAACAGGCCCTCCAGCATGTGCAGCGCCATCGGGAACCAGTCCCGCATCAGCTGCTCGAACAGCGCGGCGTCGAGCACGTAGAACCGGGACGGCTCGGTGACCCGCATCGAGCCGTCGTAGTTCTGCGGCACCCGGTCGCCCAGGAACGCCCGCCACGCGCCGGCGTACACACCGGGCTGGGTGGTCCGGCTGATCTCCACGTCCTCGGCGCCGACCCGCCGGGACATGGCCAGGCCGCCCTCGATCATCACGTAGAAGCAGGTCGCCGGCTCACCCTCGTGGTAGACCGGGCCGGGCTCGAAATGCTCGACGTGCCCGTGCTCGCACAGCCACTCCAACTGCTCCTCGTCGAGCTTCTCGAACAGGAACAGCGTGCGGAGCTCGGCGATGTCACACGGCAGAGTGCTCATGTCCGCTCCAGATAACGGTGCACCAGCATGACGGCCATGGCGCCCTCCCCGACCGCGGAGGCAACCCGCTTGCCGGAGTCGGAGCGCACGTCGCCGGCCACGAAAACGCCGGGCACATTGGTCTCCAGGTGGTACGGCTGGCGGTCCAGCGGCCAGTCGCGCAGTGCGGTGTCGATGGCCCCCAGATCCGGGCCGGCGACGACAAAGCCGCGCTCGTCGCGGGCCACCACGCCGTCCAGCCAGTCGGTGCGCGGCGCGGCGCCGATGAACGCGAACAACCAGGACGCGTCGACCGTCCGGGACTCACCAGACTTGTTGTGGCGCAACGTGATCTGCTCTAGGTGGTCGTCGCCATGGGCCTCGACGACCTCGGTGCAGGTCAGCACGGAGATGCTGGGGATGGCGGCGATCTGCTGGATCAGGTAGTGCGACATGGAGTCGACCAGCGACTCGGCGCGGACGACGATCGTCACCGACCGGGCCGACCGGGACAGGTACACGGCGGCCTGGCCGGCCGAATTGGCCCCGCCGACGATGTAGATATCCTGCTTGGAGCAGTTCGTCGCCTCGGTCAGGGCCGAGCCGTAGTAGACGCCGCGGCCGGTGAAATCGTCCAGGCCGGGCGCGGTGAGCTGCCGGTAGGACACGCCCGTGGCCAGGATGACCGCGTGCGCGTCGATGGCGTCGCCGTCGGCGAAGCGGACCGTTCGGGCCGAACCGTTGATCTCCACGCCGACGACGTCCCGGGTGGTGATCAGCTCCGCGCCGAAGCGAGTGGCCTGGCGGCGGGCCCGGTCGGCCAGCTGCGCGCCGGAGACGCCGTCCGGGAAACCCAGATAGTTCTCGATCCGTGAACTCTGCCCGGCCTGCCCGCCGGTCGCCATGCGCTCGATCAGCACGGTGCGCAGGCCCTCGGAGGCGCCGTAGACCGCCGCGCCGAGACCGGCCGGTCCGCCGCCGACGATGGCCAGGTCGTAGAACCGCTCCGCCGGCTTCGTGCTCAGACCGACCTCGTTGGCCAACTCGGCGTCCGTGGGGGCGATCAGGGCGTCGCCGGAGGTCGTGATGACGACCGGGAGATTGCGGCCGTCGGCGTTGGCGGCGGCGAGCAGGCGTTCACCCTCCGGCTCGTCGACCTGGTACCAGCGGTAAGGAACCTGGTTGCGGGCCAGGAACTCCCGGACCTCGGAAGAGCGGGCCGACCACTGGTGGCCGACGACCTTCGTCTCCGGCACGCGCTTGTGGTCGGTGGTGGCCCAGGCGTCCAGGAGGGAGTCGACGACCGGGTAGAGCTTCTCCTCCGGCGGGTCCCAGGGCTTGAGAAGATAATGATCCAGGTCCACGAGATTGATGGCGTCGATCGCCGCGCCCGTGTCGGCGTAGGCGGTGAGCAGCACCCGCCGGGCCGACGGGTACAGGTCCATCGCCTGCTCGAGGAACTCGATGCCGTTCATGTCCGGCATCCGGTAGTCGGCGAGCATCACCGCGACGAAGTCGCCGCGTAGCTTCAGCTCGCGCAGCGTGTCCAGGCCCTGGGAGCCGGACTCGGCGCGGAGGATGCGGTGCTGGTCGCCGTAGCGGCGGCGTAGGTCGCGGGCGACCGCGCGGGAAACCCCCGGGTCGTCGTCAACCGTGAGAATCGCGCTTCTGGCGGGACGGGACGGGGTGGTCACGCGGGTGTCACCGGGTGGTCGCTGGGCACGGTGGCAACCATACGTTCTGGGGGTGGGGTGGTGCACGGGGTTGTGGTGGGGGTGGGGTGTGGTTGGTGTGGTTGGTGAGGTTGGTGAGGTTGGGGATGGGTGGTGAGGGTGGGTTGTGGGGTTGGGGGTTGGGGGTTGGGTGCGTTGGCGGCTTTTTTGGGGTGGGGTGGGGTGGGGGTTTCCGG
>DASWRZ010000280.1:0-15503 GCA_036402935.1 Actinoplanes sp. | reverse complement strand
GTGCCGGCCGCCAGGGCGCCGCCGACCAGGGACGGGTTTTCGCGCTCGAGGTCGCCCGGGGCGAAGACGTGGCGGCCGACGACCAGATCGCGGAAGCCGGGGGCCTCTCGCTCGACGACCGTCTCCATCCGTTCGACGTGCTCGGCGATCTCGTCCGGCTTCCACGAGTCGCGGTGCGGCAGATGGGTGTAGGCCCAGGCGGACTCGGTGCCGGCCGGGGAGCGGGACGGGTCGGCGGTGGTCATCTGGCCCAGCAGCAGGAACGGGTCGGACGGGATCTCGTCGCCGGCCAGGTGGGCGGCATAGCGGGTGAGGCCGTCGAGGTCGGCGCCGAGGTGGACCGTGCCGGCGCCGGCCACGGACGGGTTCTGCCACGGGATCGGGGCGCGGAGCGCCCAGTCGATCTTCACGGTGGCGCCGTCCCAGCGGAAGTGGGACAGGTCCTCGACCAGCCGGGGCGGCAGGGTGGCCGCGCCGACCAGGTCGAGGAAGAGGGCGGGCGCGGTCACGTCGGCCAGGACGGCGCGGCGGGCGCGCAGGTCACGGCCGTCGGCGCAGCGGACGCCGAGCGCCCGGCCGCGAGCGACCAGGACCCTTTCCACCGGCGTGGAACAGGAGATCTGTCCTCCGCGCGCGAGAAGCCGCGACACCAGGGCGTCGGTGATCTTCTGGGCGCCGCCGACCGGCACCGGCCAGCCGATCTGCTGGGCGAGCATCGCCAGGAGCCAGCCGTAGATGCCGCCGCCCGCCTCCTCCGGCCCGAGGTCGGTGTGCAGCGCGCAGCCGGCCAGGGCCAGGGTCGCGCCCTCGCCCTGGAACAGCTCCGAACCCAGCTGACGAGCCGAGGTGACGGCCCGCCGGCCCAGGCGGAGCGCCCCGGCCGTCCGCAGCCGGCGGACCAGCGCCGCGCCGGACCGGATCGGCGGGAACGGCGTGAACAGGGCGTCGGTCAGCGGCTCGGAAAGCGCGGCGAACTCGGCGTACGCGGAACTCCAGCGGTCACCGTCGCCGGGCGCGAACGCCTCCATCGAGGCCATCGTGTCGGGCAGCGAGCGGTTGACCACGGCCGATCGCCCGTCCGGCAGCAGGTGCGCGAAGACGGCCGGGGAATGCGTCCAGGAGAGGTCCAGATCGAGGCCGCGCAGGACCGGCGAGGCGTACCCGAGCGGGTAGAACGAGCTGAAAAGATCACTGAGGTAACCGGGGGCGGTCACGTGGCCGGAGCGGATGGCGCCGCCCGGTTGCCCGGTGGCCTCCAGCACCTGCACCGACCAGCCCGCGTCCGCGAGCAGGTTGGCGGCGACCAGGCCATTGTGGCCGGCGCCGATGACGATGGCGTCCACATGCACCTCCAGTTTCTACCCGCATGTGGCCGGGTAGATGCACGTCAACAAAACAGGGGGCCGGCGATGACGGAAAAGCCCACGGTCGACCGGGACGCCGAGGCCGACGCCGACGACGTTACGCCTCGCACGCTGCCTCGCAAGATCAGACAACTCCGCTGGCGTACGTGGCGCGGCATTCTCTGGCGCAGCGTCGCCGGCTACGTCAACGACGACTGCTCGGACTTCGCCGCCGCGATGACCTACCAGAGCGTCACCGCGCTGATCCCGTCGATGGTCGTGATCGCCGCCCTGATCAACCTGGTGACCGACGGGACCTCGGCGCTGAACTCGACGATCGACGTCCTGCGCGACCTGGGCGCCGGCCCGGTGATCGGCAACCCGGCGCTGCTCAACATCGTCGAGTCGCTGCTGGTGCGCCAGGACTCGGCCAAGGTGCTGCTCGGCTTCGGCCTCGTACTCGCCCTGTGGTCGGCCTCCGGTTACGTGGGCACGTTCACGCGTGCGTCGAACCGGATCTACGGCGTACCGGAAGGGCGCAGTTGGTGGAAGCTGGAACTGCTGCAGATCGCCCTCGCCGCGGTGGCCCTGATTCTGCTCGCCGCGGGCGGCATCGGTCTGGTGATCAGCGGGCCGCTGGTCGACGCGGTCGGCAGCGTCGTGCACGCCAGCGAGACCGTGCGCCGGCTCTGGTCGATCGGCCGCTGGCCGGTGCTCGTCGCGATCGGCATCACCCTGCTGTCACTGCTGTTCTGGATCGCCCCGAACGTGCGGCAGCCCCGGTTCCGGTGGATGACCGTCGGCGGCGCGGTCGCGCTCCTGGTCTGGGCCGTGATCACCTTCCTGTTCGGCCTGTACGTGGCCAACTTCGGCTCCTACAACCGCACCTACGGCAGCCTCGGGGCGATCATGGCGTTCCTGGTCTGGGTCTACCTGTCCAACATCGCGCTGCTGCTGGGCGTGCAGGTGAACGCTGAGGTGCAGCGGGGACGCCTGCGCCAGGCCGGAAGTGCGGATCCGATCGCGCCGCTCGCACCGCGTTTACCCTCCGACGACCCGGGCAACCCGTGAGCATGGACCGTGGCAGCAGCAAACACAGCGCGCGCGTCGACGATGAGATGGCCGACGAGGTGCGCGGAACCGTACAGGGCACCGCGGGCGGCCGGGCCGAGGATTGGCACATGGCCGAGCCGTCGGGCGAGGACCAGCCGGCGGTCAGCGTCGTGCCGGACACGGCGAACGACTTCAGCCGGTTCGGCAGCTATCTGGGACGGGTGTTCCCGGCCGACCGGGAGACGTTGCTGGCCAGCGCCCGCGAATTCGAGGCGCCGGACGACGTGATCGATCGTTTGAGCGCGCTGCCGCCGGGCAGGATCTATCAGAACGCCGCCGAAGTCTGGGAGGAGTCATCGTGAGTACCGTGACCGAGTCCGTCGACGTCGACGTACCCGTGCGCACCGCGTACAACCAGTGGACCCAGTTCGAGGAGTTCCCTCGGTTCATGGACGGTGTCCAGGAGATTCATCAGCTGGACGCCACGCACACCCATTGGAAGACCGAGATCGGTGGGGTGAAGCGGGAGTTCGACGCCGAGATCACCGAGCAGCTACCGGACGAGCGGGTGGCGTGGAAGTCCGTCGAAGGCTCGCACCAGGCGGGCGTGGTGACATTTCACCGGCTCGACGACACCCACACCCGGGTGACCGTGCAGATGGACTTCGACCCGCAGGGCCTGGTCGAGAAGGCGGGGGCCGCGATCGGCGCCGTCGACCACCGGGTCAAGGGTGACCTGCGCCGGTTCAAGGGCTACATCGAGGGCCGCGGCGGGATCGAGACCGGCGCCTGGCGGGGCCAGGTCGATCGACCGGGCGAGTAACGAAAGAGGGCCGGCAGATGCCGGCCCTCTTTTACAGCGTCGAAGCGATCGCGCACACCCCGAGCAGGCGGCGCATGACCCAGTCGTTCTCCGACCAGTCGAACGGCCCGACCGGCGGCTGCCACCCGTGGGTGAAGGCGGCGTCGCGCACGCCCTCGGCGTACGCGGCGAGCAGCACCGGCGTCAGCGGGCGGACATCGGCCGACAGGCTGTCCCGCACCCCGGCCGCGTGCTGGTCGACGATCGCCATGAGGCCCGGGTTAGCGGCGGCGGCGGCGAAACCCTCGAGGCCGACCGAGGCTTGCAACTCGTCGAGGCAGGCGATGGCGGACTGAAGGGCGGCACGGGCGGCAGCGCCGCTAAACAGGCTGTTCATGCCGAGGAACGTTACGGAGCCCCGGGTAGCCGACGGTTTTCCTGATCGGTGCAGGTCGGTTTCGCTTGATTCCGGCCGGGAACTCCGGTCGGGTGAGCGAGATCGACGACACCACGGTGCGGGCGCTGGGCAAGCTCAGCGAGGCGTTGGAGACCACCGAGCGGGCGCGGGGCCATCTCTACGAGATGCATCAGCTGACCGGTGCGGCCGACTTCCAGCTCGACGAGGCCGTGTCCCTGTTCATGCAGTCCGGGCACACCAAGCTCGCCGAACGCATCCAGCGCGACCTGATCGGCCGCGACGTCGTCCCGGGCCACTGGACGTTCCAGCTGGTCGAGGAGTACGACGACGGCTACTACGCCGAGTTCCGCGCGGTCGAGCTCTCGGCCCGGGAGCAGCTGGCGGACGGCCGCCGGCACCTGCACGAGGCGAATCTCAAGAAACTCCGTCAGAGCTGACCGGGCGGCGCCGCTGACTGTCGTCGGCCATGATCACCGTGGCCACGCAGAGGGCGACCACGACGGCGAAGAGCCACGACGCGTCGTCGATGAGCTTGGCGGCCAGCGGAGCCTGGAATGCCGACACCAGGAAGGCCACCCACGCGAGGCGACGCTGACGCTCAGAGAGGAAACCCGCAGAATGCATTCGGAAAGTCTGTCTCGATCAGGACGTTTCGCCGTCACCCGTTCGGCCGATTATCCGTTATCCGATCGTGCCCCTTGCCTTGCGTCTGCGTCGCTCAACCGCCGCGTTTCCGCTGGCGGGAGCGCTGTCCGGTTGTATGGCCGTTCCTACCTCGGCGCCCGTGGCCCAAGAACATGTCGTCGTCGCTCCACTCCTGGGCCGCAGTGGGGCTTATCTCACGGTGAGTGACGCCGCCTCGCGCGTCGAGGTCTCGATGGCGCCCCTGCCGGGGCTGCTGTACCGGATCACCACGCCCGCCGACTCCGGGCTTGCGCCCGTCGCGGCGGTGCGCGACGGCAAGGCCGAGGTCCGGTTCCGGGCCACCGGGGGTGACGGCCCCGACGACGTACGCATCGTGCTGAACCGCGACGTCCGATGGGACCTCGGGTTGCCGGCCGGCGCCGGGGAAACCGACCTGGACCTGACCGCCGGACGCATCTCCCGGCTGGCGACCGGCGGCTCGGGTCTGATCGAGGCCGCACTGCCCGACCCGGCCGGCACCGTGCCGGTGTCCTTCGGCAACGTGGGCAGCGCGATCCTCACCGTGCCGGCCCGGCCGTCCCGCGTGCGGCTCGCCCTGGCCGCCGGGGCCGGCGCCGTCGAGACGCCCTGGGGCCCGGTGCTGACGGAACCGGGCTGGGCCGCGGCGACCCGCCGCTATGCGATCAGCTTCCGGGGCGGCCTCGGGCGGCTGACCGTACGCCGGTCACTCCCCTGACTTCTCCGGCCCTGACTTCTCCGGCCCTGACTTCCCCGGGCCTGACTTCCCCGGCCGTGACCTCTCCGGCCCTGACTTCCCCGGCCGTGACCTCTCCGGCCCCGACCTCTCCGGCGCCTGTTCCTCGATCACCTGAGTCTCGTCGGTCTCGCCCTCGATCACCACGGTGTCGTCTTGTCCGGGGTTGAACACCGGGGTGTCCAGCGTGTCGTCGCCGAAGCCCGGAATCATGTGCGGACGCCTCTGCGGAACCGGGATGACCTGCGTCTCCTCGGTCTCGGGCTCGACCGCGGGCTGAGATTGCGTGGTCGCTTCCTGGGCCAGCCGCGCCGCCTCGCGCGCCCGCTCCTCCTCGGCCTTTCGAACTTCCTCAGCCGCCCTTCGCGCCTCTGCGCCCGCCCTCCGCTCTTGCTCGGCCTGGCGGGCTTCCTCAGCGCGCCGGACCTCCTCCGCCTGCCGAGCCTCCTCGGCGCGGCGGACCTCCTCGGCGCGGCGGACCTCCTCCGCTCGCCGGTCCGCCTCCGCTCGCCGGGCCTCCTCAGCAAGCCGGGCCTCCTCGGCCCGTCGTGCTTCCTCAGCAAGCCGGGCTTCCTTCGCCTGCCGGGCCTCCTCCGCAAGCCGGGCTTCCTCCGCCTGCCGGGCCTCCTCCGCAAGCCGGGCCTCCTCCGCCTGCCGGGCTTCCTCCGCCTGCCGGGCCTCCTCCGCAAGCCGGGCCTCCTCCGCCTGCCGCGCCTCCTCAGCGCGGCGCGCTTCCTCCTCGGCGGCCCTTCGGGCCTCCTCGGCCTTGCGGGCCTCTTCCGCCGCCCTTTGCCGCGCGCGCTCTTCCGCGTACGCCCGGGCCTGCTCACGAATCGCCGCCGACTCGGTCTCGGCCTTGTCGAGCCAGCCCTCCCAGCGCCCCTGCATGGGCCGGATCAGCCCGCCACCGACCCCGACGATCACCACGCCGGCCACGGTCGCCAGCACCGCGATCAGCAGCGGTCGGGTCACCGCGGTCGCGATCTCGACCTGGTCGAGCGCCGCGATCACCCCGAGCGCCACGATCACGATCGCGACGGCCCGGGCGAGCACCTTCCCATAGCCCAAACCGCCGAGCGCGTTCGCGATCAGGTCGTGCACCGCCCCCGCGATCGCCGCCGCGACCACGATGATCACGATCGCCACGAACGCCCGGGGCAGCCAGGCGATCAGCTCGGTGAGCAGGTCGGCGACCGGGTTGGGCCCCCAGATGCCGAAGGCCAGCTGCAGCGCGAACAGCAGGACGGCGTAGAAAACCAGCCGGGCGCAGAGGTCACTCGCACCGACCTTGCCGGCCAGCGCCCGGCCCACCGCGCCCCGCTCGACCGCCCGGTCGAACCCGGCCCTCTTCAGCAGCCGCCCGACCGCCGCCCGCAGCAGCCGCGCCACCAGGTAGCCGACGACCAGGATCACGATGAAGACCAAAGCCTTCGGGAGGAACAACAGCACCGAACGCCACATGTCGCTGAGCCCCTGGCCGAGCCCGTTCCCGGTCATGCCTGCTCCCTGGTCGCCGTTCCCGGCACGCGGCCGGCCACATAGCGACCTTAGGGCTCAACGGCCACTCCCGCCCGTGGAGCAACAAACCGTCAGTTACAGGCGGCGCCGTTGATCGAACACCCGGTGGCGGAACCGCTGATCGCTCCGGAGGCGGCAAAGGTGTACGTGAGGGAGTCGCCGGCGTCGATCGAAGGACCGGAGAAGCTCAGGACGTCACCGGCGATCCGAGCCGAGACGCCGCCGGTCAGCACCACGACCTGGCTGGCGCCGGGAATCGTCACCTGCACGGTCCAGCCGTCCGCCGAGGCGCTGCCCGGGTTGTTCACGGTGACCGATCCGACGAAGCCGTCGGCGTCGCCGATCTGGCTGAACCGGGCGGTCGGCGCCGCCGAGCCGGTGCCCGTGGAGGCCGGCGCGGTGGGCACGATCACGTGGGGGCTGTTCGTCCGGGTCGGGGTCGGCGCCGGGATCACGACGACACCGGACCTGGCCGGCGTACCCGGCGTCGTGGCCCGAGTCGCGGGCGCGGTCGCCGAGGCCGAGGGCGACGCGGAGGCCGTCCTGGCCGCCGAGGCCGACGCCGAATCCGGGATGCCGATCGACGGCGAGTCGTCGGGCAGTGCCGGGTCGCTGGTCGGCGCGATCGTCACCAGCGGCACCTCGGCGTTCTTGTGCGTGACGCCACCGCCGAGCCCGAGGCCCCGCAGCGCGGCATAGCCGGTGCCCCCGGCCAGCATCGCCCCGAGCGCCGCCACGACGACGATCCCCCGCCGCCGCCGATTCCGGCCGCGGTGGGTCACGGGAGCACCCCGCGGCACCGACAGGTCGATCAGGGCCCCGCCGGCAACCACCGTCTCGTCAGCCGACACCCACTCGACACGGGGCGGCCCGTCATACATCCCACCGGTCGCGTCCGCCCCGCCCGCCGCAGCCCAGCCGCGACCGTCATCGGCCGCCGCCAAACCCCCGTAACCGGCGCCCCGATCGCCGCGACCCGCCGCCGGTCCCTCAAAACCCACGTCCCGGCCGGCCGCCGGTCCCTCACAACCCGCGCCCCGGCCGGCCGCCGGGCCCTCAAAACCCGCACCCCGGCCGGCCGCCGGGCCCTCAAAACCCGCGCCCCGGTCACTGCGGACCGCCGCCGGATCTTCGAAACCCGCACCCGGGCGGCGGTAGCCCATGTCACGGTCGCCGTAACTTGCCGCCGGGTCGTCGTAGCTCGCGGGGTCACCGGCGCGGGTCGCCCACGCGCGATCGAACGTCTCGGTCGAGTCGCTGCCGTGAGCCGGCGGGCGGCCATACGTCTCGTCCGGGGCGCCGCCGAAGAACTGCGCCGGGTCGCCTCCTGGCCGGCCGTACGGATCGGACACGTCGCCGCCGAAGCCGCGCGGCGGATAGCCGTACGGTCCCGCGGCGTCCGCGCTCGGGCGGCCGAACCGCTCAGCCGGATCGCCGCCAGGGGCGACCGGCGGCCGACCATACATTCCATCCGGGTCACCGCCCTGCGCCGCGCGGCCGTACATCGCATCCGAGTCACCGCCCTGCGCCCCGGGGCCATACATCGCATCCGAGTCACCGCCCTGCGCCGCGCGGCCATACACGCCGTCGGGGTCACCGCCCTGACCGATGAGCCCGCGGCCATAGGGTCCGTCCGGATCGCCGCCCTCGGCGGCGAGCCCACGACCATACGTTCCGTCCGCGTCATCGCCCTTAACGGCGGCCCCGCGGCCGTACGGTCCGTCCGGATCTGTGCCCTGGGCGGCGGGAAACCGGCCGTACCTCCCCGGCGGCTCGACGTCGGGTCGGCCGTAGGGATCGGCCGAGTTGCCATACATCCTCGGCGGCTCGCCGCCGGCGCGGCCGTAAAGATCGGCCGGGTCGGCGGGGGCGGCCGGCGGGCCGTACATGTCCTGGGGGTCGGCCGGTTCGAGCGGGGGCGGCCCGGCGGTCAGGCGTACGCGGGAGCCGCCGATGTCGGAGGCCGTGGTCCACGGGCCCTGAGGTGGAGCGAAGTCGCGCGGGACCGGCTCGCCGTGGGCGGGGTCGTTCGGCCCGGGCCCGGGCGCGGCCGGCTCGGGCTCACGGGGCGCGGCGTCATAGGGCGCGAGGTCACTCAGCGCGGCATAGACGTCGGTCGGGGCGGCGTCGTCGGGCGTTGCGTCACCGGACGGTGGCCACTCAGGGTAACCGGACCGTTGCTGCGACGCGCCGGTCTCGTCCGGCCAGCCGCGGCTCGGGCGGTCGCGCCGGTCCTCTGTCACGGCGGCGACTATAGGTGAGGAGCGCACATGCGCGCCAAGCTCAGATATGCCGCATTGAGTCACGGACCGTGATGTCTCTGGGGAACCGACAGCTTGCCATTGATCAGTCGTGACCTCGCGTACCGTCAAGAATCGGACGGTCGGTCAGCGCGGCATCGTCCAAACGGCCGAGTCGGGCTACTCTTTGGTCATGGCCGGGACGGGTGGGGTGAGTCCTTCAGCAATGCCCACCCTGCCTGTCCAGCCCGGGTTCGGCCCGCGTGCGCCGGAGCTTTGCGCCGATCTCGTGGCCGCCTTCGACTGGGGCCGCACCGCGCTCGGCCCGCGCGCACAGTGGGATCCGGCGATCCAGGCCGTGGTCGATCTCCTCCTTGCCGCGCCCCTGCCGATGGCCCTCGCACTCGGCGACGGCTTCCTGCTGATCTACAACGACGCGTACGCGGAGCTGCTCGGACCGCTGCACCCGGCGGCCCTGGGCCGCCCGGCCGAGGAGCCGGGCCCGGCGATCGCCGAGGTCTACCGCACCGGCCGGGCCGTGCTCGAGCCCGAGGCCCAGCTGACGCTGACCCGGGGGGAAGCCGCGCAGGCGTTCCTCACCCGCGGCCACTCCCCCGTGCACGACGGCACGGGCGCGGTCGCCGGCGTGCTCACGGTGGCCGCCGAGACCACCCAGGTGACTCGCCGGCTGCAGAGCCTGGGCGAGCTGACCTCGCGACTGGCCGGCGCGCTCACCATCGACGACGTGGCCCGGGTCGTGCTCGGCTACGCGACCGCGTCCTTCGACGTCGACCACTGCCTCTTCGGTGTCGACGACGGGGCGGCGTACCGCTATGTGCGACGCGTGCGCGGCGAGATGCTCGATGAGGCCGACGAGCGGCTGCCTCCGGTGTGGAAGCGGGTCTCGGCCCAGGCGCCCGGTGCTCCGATGGTCACCGCCGCGCTGACCGGGCGGCCCAGTTTCGTCGCCGACGGCGAGCCTCTGCGGCAGGTGGCCAACGACCGGCACGAGCGGCGCATCCGGGCGCTGGCCGCGCTGCCGCTGCGGGCCCCGTCGCTGACCGGAGCCATCACCCTGGGCTATCGGGTCGCCCACGCGTGGCTGCCGGCCGAGCGGGCGCTGCTCACCGCGGCCGCCGAGCTGATCGCCCAGGCGGCCGAGCGGGCCCGCCGGTTCGAGGCCCAGCACGGCACCGCCCAGCTGCTGCAGCGCAGCATGCTCCCCGAGCACCTGCCCGAGCTCGACACGTTCCGGCTGGCCGCGCGCTACGACGTCGGCGTCGACGGCAACGCGGCCGGCGGCGACTTCTACGACGCGTTCGAGCTGGGCGACGGGCGGCTCGCCATGGTCCTCGGCGACGTGGCCGGGCACGACGTGCGGGCGGCCGCGGTGATGGGCCAGGTGCGGGCCGCCCTGCGCGCGCTCGCGCTGACCGATCCGGCGCCGCCGAGCGTGCTGGCCGGGCTCGACCGGCTGGTCGGCTCGCTGGGCGCCGAGTCGCGCAACGAGGAGATCTTCGTAACCGTGGTCTACGGCGTGCTCGACCTCGCCGACGGCACGATCACGCTGTCCAGCGCCGGTCATCCGCCGCCCGTGTTGCGCCGGGCCGGGCTCGGCGGCGGGCCGGCCTCGGCCGAGCTGGTCAAGGTACCGCCGGGCGCCCCGCTCGGGCTGGGTGGCCGGTGGCAGACCGGCCAGGTGCGCCTCGAGCCCGGCGACACCATCCTGATGTTCAGCGACGGCGTGGTCGAGCGCCGCCACCGTTCGCTCAACGAGGGCCTCGACGCGCTGGTGGCGGTGACCGCCGCGGCCGGTGGCGGCGATCCGCGCATTCTCTGCTCGCTGGCCACCTCGGCGGTCGAGGGCGCGACCGACGACGACGTGGCGGTGCTCGCGGTCGAGCGGGCGGTCGCGCTGAGCCGCTCGGCGACGATGCTGGTGCCGGCCGAGCCGACCGGCCCGAGCCGCGTACGCCAGTGGATGACCGCCCGCCTGCGCGAGTGGTCGGTGCCCGAGCCGGTGGTCGGCTCGGCGATCCTGTGCACGAGCGAGCTGACCACCAACGCGCTGCTGCACGCCGGCACCCCGGCCCAGGTGCGCGTCGACCTCAACGCCGAGCGCCTGCTGGTCTCGGTCGCCGACACCGGCACCCGGGGCACGGTGATCCGGGCGCACGCCGACACGATGAGCAGCCGCGGCCGCGGTCTCGGCCTGATCGAGGACCTGAGCGACTCGTGGGGCACCGACCCGACGGTCCGCGGCACCACGGTGTGGTTCGAGATGGCTGTGGCGGGTACGCAGAGCTGATGCGTTCCGGTGTTCTCTTCGACGTCGACGGCACCCTGGTCGACTCCACTTACCTGCACACCGTCGCCTGGTGGGAGGCGCTCCGCCAGCACGACGCCGACGTGCCGATGGCCGAGATCCACCGTGCGATCGGCATGGGCTCCGACAAACTGCTCGACCACCTGCTCGGACACGACCGTGACCGGTCCGGCGACGACCTGATGTCGACCGCCCACGACGTCCTCTACGGCGCCTGGTGGGAGCGGCTGCGCCCGCTGCCCGGGGCGTCCGACCTGCTGCGCGCGGTGGCCAAGCGCGGCCTGGCCGTGGTACTCGCCTCGTCGGCCAAGGAGTCCGAGCTCGAGCGGCTGCGCCGGGTGATCGACGCGGACGACGTGATCACCGCCGCCACCTCCTCGGCCGATGCCGAGCAGAGCAAGCCGGCGCCCGACATCCTGCAGGCCGCGCTCGATCAGTCCGACGTGGATCCGCGCCGGGCCCTCTTCGTCGGCGACTCGGTGTGGGACGTCAAGGCCGCCGCCCGGCTCGACATCCCGTGCATCGGGCTCACCTGCGGCGGCACTTGCGCGGCCGAGCTGACCGAGGCCGGCACGATCGCCAACTACGACAATCCGGCCGCCCTGCTGGCCGCGCTCGACCACTCGGCGATCAGCGCGCTCGAGGCCTGAACGGCTGTCCTTTACGGACTGTCGATCACGTCGTCCGGCAGAGTCACCGGGGTCGGCGCGAACCGCAAGCAGATTAACGGTCATGTCACGAGTATTGGTCGGACGATTGCGGAGAGTAACCGAAAACCTGTCTAAAACGGACTTTGAACCATGGGGTAGTGACGAAGCGTATAGGGGTGCCGTATGATGAATATCAAATCGGGGCGGCCACGTTGGAGCGGTTTATGCGGATCAGAGGGTTTGCACCTTCCACCCCTTGCTGGGCGGAGCTGACGTCCGCGGATCCGGTCGGAGCGGCCGGCTTCTATGCCGAGCTCTTCGGGTGGGAACTGGACGGCGATCGTTTTCTCCTTCAGGGACGAGCGGTTGCCGGACTCGGCCGGGCCGAGCCGGGCCGGCCGGAGGGCTGGGTCACCTACCTGGCGGCCACCCATCTCGAGGGCACGGCTGAACGGATCAACGCGGCGTACGGAAGAAGCCTGACCTGGCCGCGGGAGCGGGCCGGGGCACGCAGCGCGATTGTCGCCGACGCCTCCGGTGCGGTCTTCGGTCTTTGGCAGTCGGAGGGCTTCGCCGGCACCCAGCTGCGCGGCGAGCCGGGCACGATGGCCTGGTCCGACCTGCTGACCGACGACATCGCGGCGGCGACGGCGTTCTACGGTGCGGTCTTCGGCTGGTCGCTGACCACCGAGTTCGGCAGCGGCGAGTGGCTGACCGAGGCGCACGACTCGGTGGCCGGGGTGATCCCGGGTCGTCCGGGGGCGCGCTGGCAGCCGTCGTTCCAGGTCGCCGACACCGCGGCGGTGATCGACAAGTGCGGCAGCCTGGGCGGCCGGGTGATCGCCGGGCCGATGGAGATGGGCCTCGGCAGCTACGTCGAGATCCTCGACCCGTTCGGCGCCGCGTTCGCGGTGACGGCGCCGGTCGAGCGGCCGGTGGAGCTGAGCGTCGCTTACAACGACATCATCGGCATGGAACTCACCTACGGCGGGTAGAGGAACAGGCGTTCGAGAGAGGACGCCACGATGACCGAACCGGATACGAATACCGAACCGGATACGAATGCGGTGAAGGACCCGGACGACTGGTCGACCGGGGACGAACCGGCCACCGGGGCGCAGGAGTCGTACCTGCACACCCTGGCAACCGAGGCCCACGAAGACGTGCCCGACGGCCTTACCAAGGCCGACGCGTCCCGCAAGATCGACGAGTTGCAGGAGAAGACCGGCCGCGGCCGGTAGCAGAACCGATGTCGAGAGAGGCCGGCCTTCGGGCCGGCCTCTCTCGTGCTTTCCATGTCAACCCGGGTTGACACGAGCCCATCTGTCAACCTATGTTGACACCATGACCGAGGCAACCGACCTAGCCGCCGCCGCGGGCAGCGCCGATCCCCGGGTCGGCCTGCGCGCGGTGGTGGCGTTGCGCCGCCTGCTCGAGGGGCTCGAGCACCTACAGGTGTCCAACGCCCGCCGCAGGGGCTGGTCCTGGCAGGAGATCGCCGACGCCCTCGAGGTGACCCGCCAGGGCGTTCACAAGAAACACGCCGGCCGCATGCCGGCGATCGATTCACGGAAGGACTGAGATGTTCGAGCGCTTCACCGCCGACGCACGTGCGGTCGTGGTCTCCGCCCAGGAGGAGGCCCGCCTGCTCGGGCACGACTACATCGGCACCGAGCATGTGCTGCTCTCCCTGCTCGCCGACGCGGGCAGCCCGGTCGCCCGGGCCCTGACCGGCGACGGCGTCGACGTCGCCTTCGTGCGCGACGACATCACGCGCCGGGTCCGCCCGACGGCCGACCCTTCCCGCGCCGAGGCCGACCGCGAGGACGCCGAGGCGCTCAAGGCCATCGGCATCGACCTCGACGAGGTGCGCAAGGCGATCGAGGCCAACTTCGGCGCCGGCTCGTTGCGCCTCCCCCGCGAGGACGCGCCCAAGAAGCGCGGCCTGTTCGGCAAGTTCTACGCCGGCAGCGGGCACATCCCCTTCACCAACCGCAACAAGAAGGTGCTCGAGCTCGCCCTTCGCGAGGCGGTGCGGCTCAACCAGAAATTCATCGCCCCCGAGCACATCATGCTCGGCCTGCTGCGCGAGGGTCAGGGCATGGCCGTGCAGATCCTGGTCGACAAGGGCGTCGATCAGACCCGGTTGCGCACCGAGATGACGGCCGCACTGCGCGACCGTGCCGCCTGATCCGGCCGTTCACGGAGTAAGTTGCGGGGATGTCCGCTCGTGTCCTCGTCACCGGCGCGGCCGGCCTGGTCGGCTCGGCTGTGCTCCGGCACCTCGCGGAGCGGGACGTCCCGGTGACCGCGCTCGTCCTCGAGCCGGTTACCGGCCTGTCCGCCGACCGGATCGTGGTGGGCGACGCCCGCGATCCGGCGGCGGTCGACGACGCCCTGCGGGACGCCGAGGCAGTGATCCACCTGGCGGCCATCCCGCACCCCAACAGCGATCCTCCCGAGGTCGTCTTCGGGCAGAACACGCAGGCGACATTCACCGTGCTCGACCACGCCGGCCGGGCCGGCATCGGCACGATGGTGTACGCGAGCAGCTACGCGATCTGCGGGCTCCCGTTCGCACGGATCCCTCTCCGGCTGCCCTACCTGCCGATGGACGCCGACCTTCCGCTGCAGGTGACCGACCCCTATGCGCTGTCCAAGCGGGTCGACGAGACGACCGCCGAGATGATCGCGCTGCGCTACGGGGCCACCCTGGTGGGCCTGCGGATGCCGTTCATCGGCACCCCCGACGACCGGCTGCCCAAGATGGCCGCCCAGCACCGCGACGACCCGATCCGGGGCGCGGCCGACGTGTGGAGCTACCTCGACGCGCGCGACGCCGCCCGGGCCCTGGTCGCCGGGCTCAACCCGAGCCGGCCCGGCAACCACGTGCTCTACGTGGCCGCCCCCCGCACCCTGGCCCCGCAGCCGACCGAGTGGCTGCTCGACCACTTCCATCCCGGCGTACCGCGGCCGCACTTCGCCGGCCGGTCGGTGCCGATCGACCTGGAACCCGCCCGCGACCTGCTGGGCTTCACCGCCGCCTACCCCTACGAGGTTCGATGACCGTCATCGCCGAGACGCAGGCGCCCTGGCCGGCCCGGGACACCCTGCGGATCACCGGAGTCCGCACCGTGGTCACCGCTCCCGAAGGAGTCAACCTGGTCGTGGTGCGCGTCGACACCAACGACCCGGGGCTCTACGGTCTCGGCTGCGCGACCTTCCACCAGCGGTTCGCGGCCGTGGTCGCCACGGTCGAGCAGCATTTGGCGCCGCTGCTGATCGGGCGGCACCCGGCCGACATCTCGGATATCGGGCGGATGCTCAACTACTCCGGCTATTGGCGGGGCGGCCCGATCGAGAGCAGCGCGCTGTCCGGCGTCGACATGGCGCTCTGGGACATCGCCGGCAAGCGGGCCGGGATGCCGGTCTACGAGCTGCTGGGCGGCCGGCTCCGGGGTGCGGTTCCGGTCTACATCCACGCCTCGGGCGCCACGACGTCCTCGAGGAAGAACAACCGGTAGGGCTCCAGCGCACGAGCCAGCACCACGGCCTGCTTCGGGGTGAGCCGGGAGTGCACGTCGTGCAGCAGTTCGACGTCGTCGCCGAGCCGTTCCCGGGCGGCCGCGAACAGCCGCGGGGTCTGCCGCAGATAGTGGTGCACGTTCCAGCCGTCGGGGTACGGCGCCCCCGGATAGCCCCCGGCCGACCCGGGCGCGCCGTAGGCGCCCAGGCCGGGCTGGCCGGTCTGCAG
>DASWRZ010000279.1:0-4755 GCA_036402935.1 Actinoplanes sp. | reverse complement strand
GGGGTCAACGCGGCCACCGACTGGCGCGCCACCGCGAACGCGGGCAGCGCCAGGAAGCCGGCGACCAGGGCGGCGACGAGCAGACCCCAGTAGGGCGCGGTCGGGGTCAGCGCCCAGAACAGCACCTCGGCGATCGTGGTGATCACGAGCACGATGCGCAGACCGCGGCGGTCGACCAGGCGGCCGAGCACCGGAGCGCCGGCCGAGCCGCCGATCGTGAACGCGGCGCCGACCAGGCCGGCCGCGCCGTAACCACGGCCGAGGTCGGTGACGACGTGCAGGGTCAGGACTACCGCCCCGGCCGCGATCGGCATCCGGGCGAGCGTCGCCACCGCGAACAGCGATTTGAGCCCGGGGAGCGCGAGCGTCTCCCGGTAAGGCATGAGCAGCATGACAGTCCTGACCTCCGACTGCCCATCCTGCCTTGGAGGTACGACATTTTCCCAACCGCTTTAAGGGAGCTCACGGTCGGAAATCGGGCTAAAAAGCCCAGGTCACACCGGATCGACGATCGGCGCGCCAGTGGTGGCCACCGATGCGGTGCGGAACTCCTCGAGCGCCGCCTCGGTGGTGCCGGCCGAGACGCCGGCGGTCAGCTCCAGGACGACCGTGGTGGCGAAACCCTCCGCTTTCGCGTCGAGCGCGGTCGCGCGTACGCAATGGTCGGTGGCGATGCCGACCACCTCGACCTCGGTCACCGACCGGGACCGCAACCAGTCGGCCAAGGTCTCGCCCGCGTCGGTCCTGCCCTCGAAACCCGAGTAGGCGGCCTTGTGCTCGCCCTTGTGGAAGACCGCCTCGACCTGGTCGGTCTGCAGCTCGGGGTGGAACTCGGCGCCCGCCGAGCCGACCACGCAGTGCCGGGGCCAGGTGTCGAGGTAGTTGGGGTGCTCGCTGAAGTGGGCACCCGGGTCGATGTGCCAGTCCTTGGTGGCGACCACGTGGGCCCACCGCCCCCGGGCCCGGCCCAGCACCAGCGAGATGCCCTTGGCGACCGCGGCGCCGCCCGGCACCGCGAGCGAGCCGCCCTCGCAGAAGTCGTTCTGTACGTCGACGATGATCAGCGCACGGGACATCGGGACCCCTCAGGTGGTCGGGACGATCGTGACCGGGATGGCCGGATCTCCGGCGGAGAGCTTGAGACCCTCCCACGGTATCGAGATCAGGCAGCGCCGGAGGTGTTCGCGGGAATCGGCCAGCGTGGGCGCCTCGGCCGGTTCACCCGCGGTGATGAACGGCCGCTGGAGCAGGCGGTCGTTGGCCTCGTGCAGTGGCGTCCCCTGGGAGAAGATGATCTCTTCGGTCGCGGTGCCGGTGGGCTTGTGACGGCGTACGGCGGTCTTGCGGCCACCGACGGTGGCCTTGTTCTCCGAACGCTTGACCACCGGTTTGCCGTCGACCTCGACGAGCTTGTAGACCAGCCCGGCGGTCGGCGCGCCGGAGCCGGTGACCACCGCGGTGCCGGCGCCGTACATGTCGACCGGCTCGGCGGCCAGGGCCGCGATCGAGTATTCGTCCATGTCACCCGAAACGACGATCTTCGTATCGGGGGCGCCGAGCGAGTCGAGCAGCTCGCGGGAGTGCTGGGCGAGCACCGACAGGTCGCCCGAGTCGATGCGGACGGCGCGCAGGCCCGGGCCGGCGGTGGCGATGGCATTGCGAATGCCTTGCGCGATGTCGTACGTGTCGACCAGCAGCGTCGTGTTTTTCCCCAGCGCCGCGACCTGGGATCCGAACGCGGCCGGCTCGTTGTCGTGCAGCAGGGTGAAGGCGTGCGCCGACGTGCCGGTGGTCGGGATGCCGTAGCGCGCGCCCGCCGCCAGGTTGGAGGTCGAGGCGAAGCCGGCCAGGTAGGCGGCCCGGGCGGCGGCGACCGCGGCGTCCTCATGGGTGCGCCGGGAACCCATCTCGATGATCGGGCGTCCGCGGGCCGCGGTGACCATGCGGGCGGCGCCCGCGGCGATCGCGCTGTCGTGGTTGAGTACGGACAGGATCAGCGTCTCGAGGACCACGCACTCGGCGAAGGTCCCGGACACGGTCAGGATCGGCGATCCGGGGAAGAACAGCTCGCCCTCGGCGTACCCCTCGATGTCGCCGGAGAAGCGATAAGCCGCCAGCCAGGCGGCGGTGTTGTCGTCGACGATCTGCGCCCGGCGCAGGAAGTCGACATCGGTCTCGGTGAAGCGGAAGTCGCGGATGAGCTCGATCAGGCGGCCCGTGCCGGCGACGACGCCGTAGCGGCGGCCGGTCGGCAGGCGGCGGCCGAACACCTCGAAGACGCAGTGCCGGTCGGCGGTGCCGTCCCGGAGCGCGGCGCTGACCATGGTCAGCTCGTACTGATCGGTGAGCAACGCGGGGGCGAAGGAGTTCACCCGACCACCCTATTGCAGCGGAGGGCTCCTTACGAAGGTTGCTGTGACCTGCGGTTCGGTGCTCCGATTCACCGAACCGCCGCAACCGGTGGCACCATGGGGGGCATGGCGTTGCCACAGGTTGCTCCCGTCGAGACGCCGGAGATCGAGGAATTCCCGGCCGGTGACCGGCCGTGGGTGACGATCGTCTGGGACGATCCGGTAAACCTGATGTCGTACGTAACCTGGGTCTTTCAGAAGTTGTTCGGGTTCAGCAAGGACAAGGCCGAGAAGCTGATGATGGACGTGCACACCAAGGGCAAGGCCGTGGTTTCCAGCGGTGCCCGGGAGCGCATGGAAATGGACGCCAACCGGCTGCACGGATACGGTCTCTGGGCGACGGTCGACCGGTCCTGAACACTCTCGGGGAGAGCTGATGTTCCGACGCAAGGGGCGCCATTGTGTGGCCACCTTCGCCGTCGATGAGGTGCGCGTGCTGCGCAAGGTCGCAGGCGAGGTGGTGGCACTTCTGACCGACGGGATGGACCACGGTGATCCGGTGGTTTCCCGGCTCTTCCCCGACATCTATCCGGATCGCCCGGAGGACTCCCAGGAGTTCCGCCAGTACACCGAGGGCGATCTCAAGACGGGCAAGATCGATCAGGCCGGCGCGATCCTCGCGGCCCTGCCCGATGACGGCGAGGGCGAGGTACGCCTCGACGGCGAGGCCGCCGAGGCCTGGCTGCGGGCGATCAACGACGCCCGGCTGGCGATGGGCACCCGGCTCGACATCACGGCCGAGACGGATCTGAGCGAGGAACTGGACGAGGCGATCCTGGTCGACCCCGGTTCGAGCCGGGTCTTCCAGCTCAGCGTCTACGCGTACCTGGGTTATCTGCAGGAGTCCCTGCTCAACTCGATCCCGGAGATCAATTGATCTTGGGTGGTGTGGTCACGGCCACCCCCGGGGTCCCGAAATCCCACGGTAATGTGAACGACGTGCTGACCATCGACAGTGCGATCGTCGACGCGATCGTCGCCCACGCCCGCCGGGACCATCCGGACGAGGCCTGCGGCGTGGTCGCCGGGCCGGTCGGCGGCGACCTGCCGACCCGCCTGATCCCGATGGACAACGCCGCCCGGTCGATGACCTTCTACGAGTTCGACTCTCTCGAGCAGCTGCGCGTGTGGCGCGAGATGGACGACAACGACGAGGAGCCGGTGGTCATCTACCACTCGCACACGGCGACCGAGGCGTACCCCTCCCGGACCGACGTCTCGTTCGCCGGCGAGCCGGGTGCGCACTACGTTCTGGTCTCGACTCGCGAGCCCGACTCGGAGGAGATCCGCTCGTTCCGCATCGTGGACGGTGTGGTCACCGAGGAAGAGGTCAACATCGTGGATGCGACGGTTGACGCGTGAACGTTGGTGCTGTGCAGTCGTACATGTTCGGGCAGAGCCCGGTGACACTGGTCTACGAGTGTCGCTGACGGCACCTCAGTAGACCCGTCCTCTGTTCGACCCTAACCAGGAGCATTCACTGCCATGGCCATCGAAGTTCGCGTTCCCACCATTCTGCGCAGCTACACCGGCGGCGCCAAGATCGTCGAGGGTGCGGGCGACACGCTCGCCGGCCTGATCGACGACCTCGACACCAAGCACAACGGCTTCAAGGGCCGGCTGATCACCCCCGAGGGTGGCCTGCACCGGTTTGTCAACATCTACGTCAACGACGAGGACGTCCGGTTCCTCGGCGCGCTCGACGCCAAGCTCAACGACGGCGACTCGATCACGATCCTGCCGGCCGTGGCCGGTGGCGCGCTCGGTTTCGCCGCCGCCGCGGCGCTGCTCGGCCCCCGTTCAACCACCCCGGCCGCCGCCCCTGAGCAGACCGAAGGCTGAGCTGGTGGCTCGATTCGAGAGCCTTCTGGACGCCTGTGGGGGCACGCCGCTGGTCGGCCTGCCCCGGCTCTCGCCGACGGTGCCCGACGGGGCACCGCCGGTGCGGCTCTGGGCCAAGCTGGAGGATCGCAACCCGACCGGCAGCGTCAAGGATCGACCGGCGCTGTACATGGTGCGTGAGGCCGAGGAGTCGGGCCGCCTCCGGCCGGGTGACACCATCCTGGAGCCGACCAGCGGAAACACGGGCATCTCGCTGGCCATGGTGGCCAAACTGCGAGGCTATCGCCTCGTCTGCGTCATGCCGGAGAACGTCTCGGCCGAGAGGATCCAGATCCTTCGGATGTACGGCGCGGAGATCATCTTTTCGCCGGCCGCCGGAGGCTCCAATCAGGCCGTGGCCACGGCGAAGCAGATCGCGGCCGAGCATCCGGACTGGAAGATGCTGTTCCAGTACGGCAACCCGGCCAACGCCCGCGCGCACTACGAGACCACCGGTCCCGAA
>DASWRZ010000278.1:0-8045 GCA_036402935.1 Actinoplanes sp. | reverse complement strand
TGGTCGGGGTGCTCGGCGTGGTCATGCGCAAGAAGACCTTCCCGGTGTCCTGGCTGATCCAGTCCCGGCTGGCCCAGGTGGCCACCGTGGTCGACGAGAACATCCAGGGCGTCCGCATCGTCAAGTCGTTCGCCGCCGAGGACCGCCAGCTGCGCACGCTGGCCGAGACCGCCGACCGGCTCCGCTGGGCGTACGTCACCGACACGAAGATCAGCAGCCGGTGGAGCCCGGTCATGGACAACCTGCCGCGGCTCGGGCTCGCCCTGGTGCTGCTGTTCGGCGGGATCATGGCGATCGACGGGCACACCACGGTCGGCACGATCGTCGCGTTCAACTCGTACGTGCTGATGCTCCAGCCGCCGTTCCGGATGCTCGGCATGATCATCATGATGGGTCAGCGGGCGGCGGCCTCGGCCCAGCGGATCTACCAGATCCTCGATACGCCTTCCGACGTGGTGGATCGGCCTACGGCGGTAGAGGTGCCGTTGCGCGG
The DNA here is from genome assembly GCA_036402935.1 of Actinoplanes sp. Taxonomy (GTDB): domain Bacteria; phylum Actinomycetota; class Actinomycetes; order Mycobacteriales; family Micromonosporaceae; genus Actinoplanes. The sequence continues at coordinate 7,552 of DASWRZ010000278.1, read as the reverse complement.
GGACCTCGCGTTCGAGGACGTCCGCTTCGCGTACCCGAACGGCACCCTGGCCCTGCAGGGCCTCGACCTGCGCATCCGGCCGGGAGAAACGGTGGCCGTGGTCGGCGGCACCGGCTCCGGGAAATCGACGCTCGGGCGGCTTGCCGCCCGCTACTACGACGTGACCGGCGGCCGGGTGACCATCGACGGCCGCGACGTCCGTGACCTTCGCCTCACCTCGCTGCGCGAGCAGGTCGGCATCGTGCCGGACGAGCCGTTCCTGTTCTCGATGTCGATCCACGACAACATCGCCTACGGGCGGCCGGACACCAGCCGGGCCGAGGTGATCGCGGCGGCCGAGGCGGCCGGCGCCGACGGCTTCATCCGCGCCCTGCCGGACGCCTACGACACCGTGGTCGGCGAGCGCGGCTACACCCTCTCGGGCGGGCAGCGCCAGCGCATCGCGATCGCCCGCGCGCTGGTGATGAACCCGCCCGTGCTGATCCTCGACGACGCGACCAGCGCCATCGACGTGACCGTCGAGCAGCGCATCCACGAGTCGCTGCGCAACCAGATGCAGGGCCGCACCACGCTGATCGTGGCCCACCGGCTCTCCACGATCAGCCTGGCCGACCGGGTCGTGCTGATGGAGGGCGGCCGGGTCGTCGCCGACGGGACCCACGAATCCCTGCTCGCCACCGAGCCCCGCTACGGCCGGGTGCTGGCCTCGCTGGCGATCGAAGACGAGAACGATGAGGTGCTCGCGTGAGCATGTTCGGAGGCGGTTTCGGCGGCTTTCAGGCCGGCGGGCGTCCGGCGGTCGGTGCGGCCGGCCGGCGCGCGGGCGGCGGCAACGGGCTGCCGTTCGCCGGCATCCCGGCCGATCTGGCGGCCGGCGTGGCCAAGCTGGAGGCGAGCGAACCCGACCACGGCGACCCGCGCGTCCACTACGACCCGCGGGCCGACCAGGGCGGCAAGATCGCGCTGGGCCGGCTGCTGCTCGGCCACCCGGCCTACCTGATCACCTCGGCGATCGCGGTGCTGGTCGAGACCACGCTGCTGCAGGCCGGGCCGGCCCTGGTGCAGATCGGCATCGACCACGGCATCGCCCGGCACAACATGACGGTGCTGGTGTGGGCGACCGCGGTCTTCGTGGCCGCGGTCGTCGCCACCGGCTTCGCCACCGCGACCCGCATGCGGCAGACCGCCCGGCTCGCCGCCTCGGCCACCCGTGACCTGCGCATCCGCATCTTCGCCCACCTGCAGCGGATGTCGCTCGACTTCTACACCGAGGAGAAGGCCGGCGTCATCCTGACCCGGATGACCTCCGACGTGGAGTCACTGCAGAACCTGCTCCAGGACGGCTTCGCCCAGTTCGGCATCCAGGCGCTGACCATGGTCGTGGTCACCGCCCTGCTGATCCACTACAACCTCACGCTGGCCCTGATCACGCTCGCGCTGGTCGTGCCGCCGCTGACCGTGATGTCGCTCTGGTTCCGGCACGCCGCCGACCGGGGCTACAACCGGCAGCGCGACGCGATCGCGTTCATGCTCGGCAACCTCGCCGAGAGCCTCAACGGCATGCGCGTGGTGATCGCCCACAACCGGGGCGAGCGCAACATCGTCGAGCACCGCGAGGTGGTCGGCGACTACACGGACACCAACACCTACACCGGAAAGATCAACGCGATCTACGGGCCCGGCACCTCGGTCGTCGGCCTGATCGCGATGGCGATCATGCTGCTGATCGGCGGCCGGATGGTGCTGCGGCACGAGCTCACGATCGGCGAGCTGACCGCGTTCGTGCTCTACATCAACTCGTTCTTCCAGCCGGTGCAGCAGCTGGTGCAGCTGTACACCCAGTACCAGCAGGCGCGGGCCGCCGTCGGCAAGATCCGCGGCCTTCTCACGACCCGGCCGTCGGTGCGGCAGTCGCCCTCGGCGACGGCCCTTCCCCCTGTACGCGGTGAGATCGTCTTCGACGACGTCAGCTTCGGATATCTGCCCTCGGTGCCGGTGCTCTCGGACGTCTCGATCCGCATCGCGCCCGGGGAGACGGTCGCGTGCGTCGGGCCGACCGGCGCCGGCAAGTCGACGATGGCCAAGCTCGTCACCCGGTTCTACGACCCGACCGCGGGCCGCATCCTGATCGACGGGCACGACCTGCGCGACGTCACCCTCGAATCGCTGCGCCGGCAGATCGGCGTGGTGCCACAGGAGCCGTTCCTGTTCGTCGGCTCGCTGCGCGACAACATCGCCTTCGCCCGGCCGGACGCCACCGACGAACAGGTGTGGGCGGCGATCGACCAGGTCGGCCTGCGCGACCTCGTGGAACGCTCCCCGGACGGCCTCGACACCCAGCTGCACGAGCGCGGCCAGTCGGTGTCGTCGGGGGAGCGGCAGCTGCTGGCGCTGGCCCGGGCGTTCCTGGCCGAACCCCGGGTCGTGGTGCTCGACGAGGCCACCTCCAACCTCGACCTGCACTCCGAGCTGCGCGTCGAGGCGGCGCTCGACGCGCTGTTGCAGGGGCGTACGGCGATCCTGGTCGCGCACCGGCTCTCCACCGCGATGCGGGCCGACCGCATCATCGTGGTCGACGACCACGGCATCGTCGAGTCGGGCTCGCACGACGAGTTGGTCTCGGCCGGTGGACGTTACGCGGCAATGTTCGAGACTTGGGCAGCGCACGCCTAGGTTCTCTGGTAGGCAGGGAGATTGATGGTCAGCTCTGCCTACTTCGGAGGATCGATGCGGATCTTGCCGGTTCTAGCTGCGGGTCTTCTTCCGGTCGCTTTCTTTGCGGCCCCCGCCTCGGCTTCGTCCACCACCCTGGGCCCCACCGCGACCGGCTACGGCGGCGCGGTCGCCTCGGTCGACCCCACCGCCACCGCGGCCGGCCTGGACGTCCTGCGCCGCGGCGGCAACGCGGTCGACGCGGCGGTCGCCGTGGCGGCCACCCTCGGCGTCACCGAGCCGTTCTCGTCCGGCATCGGCGGCGGCGGATTCTTCGTCTACTACGACGCCCAGCACCACCGCGTCTCCACCATCGACGGGCGCGAGACCGGCCCGGCCACGATGACCTCCACCTACTTCATCGACCCGGCCGACGGCCAGCCGTACGACTTCTCCGAAGCCGTCTACAGCGGCCTCTCCACCGGTGTGCCCGGCTCCCTCGCCACCTGGGACGCGGCCGCCCGGAACTGGGGCACCCGCCCGCTGTCGAGCGCCCTTTCCCATGCCGCCAAGGTCGCCGACAAGGGCTTCCTGGTCGACCCGACCTTCAACTCCCAGATCGCCGCCGACGCCACCCAGTTCGGCCAGTTCTCGTCGACGTCCGCGCTCTACCTGCCGGGCGGGAAGCCGCCCGCGGTCGGCACGACCCAGCGCAACCCGGATCTCGCCCGCACCTATCGCGAGCTGGCCCGCAAGGGCATCGGCGACTTCTACCGGGGCGCCATCGGAGCGGACATCGTCAAGACGGTCCAGCACCCGCCACTGGCCGCTCAGCCGATCGGCACCTGGCCGTACCCGATCCGGCCCGGTGTCCTCACCCAGCGTGACCTGGCCTCCTACCGGGTCCGCTTCCCGGCGCCGACCCACTCCGACTTCAAGGGCCTCGACGTCTACGGCATGTCGACCCCGTCGAGCGGCGGCACGGCCGTCTCGGAGGCGCTGAACATCCTCGAGCAGGCGCACCTCTCGCCGGCCGACGCCACCAAGGTGCTGCACTACTACCTCGAAGCATCGGCGCTCTCCTTCGCCGACCGCGGCCGCTACGTCGGTGCGTACACGCCGCAGTCCGTCCTCTCGAAGCTGGCGTCGGACTCCTGGGCCCGGCAGCGGGTCTGCCAGATCTCCCCGACCAAGGCCTTCGTCCCGCCGGTGGCGCCCGGCGACATCCACGCCTCCGGCTGCACCCCGGCCGCCGCCTCCACCAAGCCGACCGAGCAGGGCCAGAGCACCACCAACCTGACCGTCGCCGACAAGTGGGGCAACGTCGTCGAATACACCCTGACCATCGAGCAGATCGGCGGCAACGCGATGGTCGTGCCGGGCCGCGGCTTCCTGCTCAACAACGAGCTGACCGACTTCAACTTCACCGGCACCCAGGGCACCGCCCCCGACCCCAACCTGCCCGGGCCGTCCAAGCGCCCCCGCAGCTCGATGTCCCCGACGATCGTCCTGAAGGACGGCAGGCCCTTCATCGCCACCGGCTCGCCGGGCGGCGCCACCATCATCACGACAGTGCTGCAGATCCTGGTCAACCGCCTGATCCTCGGCATGAGCCTGCCCGCCGCGATCGCCGCGCCCCGAGCCTCCCAGCGCAACACCGCCGGCATCCAGGCCGAGCCGGCCTTCTACGCGGCCTACGGGCCGGCGCTCACCGCGCTGGGCCACACCTTCGGCCCGGACACGCCCGAACTGGGCGCGGCGACGGGCATCGAATTCACCGCCCACGGCGGCCTGGTGGCCGCCGCCGAGCCCGTACGCCGGGGGAGCGGCGCCGCCGGCGTCGTCCACACCACCTCCTGACGCGGGCCGGGGCCTCGCCGTCAACGGCGAGGCCCCCGCAGGACGGGTTGGCTCAGATGCGAGACGCCACGAGGTCAGGGCGGTGACGGCGAACGTTGCCGGAGCGATGATCGTGGTGAGTGGGTCTCCGGCCGCCCGATGCGATGCACAGGCGCCGATCATGTTGATGAGGATTCCGGCGTACGCCCATTCTTTGAGGCGGGGCACTCCCGGCGTCAGAAGGGCCGCCGCCGCGAGGCGCTTCGCCGTGCCCAGGATCGTCGCGAAGTACGGCGGGTATCCAAGGTCGATCATCGCCGGGTAGAACGGCGGTTGCCGGAACAGGTCCAGCACCCCACCGGTGACGCACTCACCGATGATCAGGACCGTCGAGACGCGGTACACAGTGATTCGCATGGCCGTCCACCCCTTTGACGTCACATTCGAGCCCGCTGCGGGTTCACCACCATGAACCCTGACGATGGGAGCGTGTGACAGATGGCCGAGTCGGGTGGGCCGGCCGAACTGTTCGAGCAGCATCGGGGACGGTTATGAGCCGTCGCGTACCGCATGCTCGGATCTTCGGCGGAGGCCGACGACGCGGTGCAGGAGGCGTGGTTACGCCTGAGTGCCGCCCGGTCCGGCGATATCGAGAACCTGGGCGGGTGGCTGACCACCGTGGTGGCTCACGAGTGCCTGCGGATGTTGCGCGGCCGTCGGCGCCGGGCCGAGGAGCCGCTGTCCGAGACGGCCGCCGGTGACGACCCGGTCGTCGAGGTCATTTCCGATCCGGCCGAGATACAGGTGCCGTAAAGAACCGGGGAAGGCTTGGGGCACCAAGTCGCAGACGGATAGCCGCGAGTCGCCGACTGCGGCTTTAACGGACGAAACGTTCCCGGCGCACGGTCGGCCGTCGGCCTCTGATGGTGCTGCGTTGCATGGCCGCGATGACCATGTCGGCAGCCGGTTCGGGGACCTCCACCAGCGAGAACCGGTCGGTGATCTGGATGGCGCCGATCTCGCGGGCGCTGAGGCCGGACTCGCCGGCGATCGCGCCCACCAGATCTTGTGGGCGAAGTCCGGCCCGTCGGCCGATGCCGAAGAACAGGCGGGTCACGCTCGCGTCCGACGCCCGGGCACGCGTGGGTTGGTCGCGTTTGCCGCTGCCCTGGCGCGCGTCCCGATGCTGCGGGTTGCGGCCCGGCGGCGGTGCCTCCGGGGTGGGAATCTCCTCTTCATCGTCGACGTCGCCGCCGCCCGCCTCGTGCAACAGCTTGACGGCGGCGAGTGCGATGTTCTCGACGTCGAACTCGTCGCTGAGTGAGTCGAGGACGACGCGGAACCGCTCGAGGTCGTCGGTTTCCAGGCTGGCCTGCAACGCCGTACGGGTCAGCTCCAGTCGCCGGGCCCGGAGGTCCGTGACGGTCGGTAGCTTCTCCAGGGTGAGGCGCTGCCCGGTGAGCCGCTCGATGGCTCTGAGCATCCGTTGCTCCCGCGGTTCCGCGAGGGTGATCGCGGAGCCTTCCCGTCCGGCCCGCCCCACCCGGCCGATGCGGTGCACGTACGCCTCCGGCGCCGAGGGCACGTTGAAGTTGATGACGTGGGTCAGCTGCTCCACGTCGAGACCGCGAGCGGCCACGTCGGTCGCGACCAGCAGTTCGGTGCTTCCGCCCCGCAGCCGGCCCATGACCCGGTCGCGTTGATCCTGGCTCATACCTCCGTGCAAGGCTTCCGCACGGTACCCGCGGCCGTTCAGGGTCTCCGTCACCTGGTCGACCTCCTCCCGGGTGCGGCAGAAGACGATCGCCGCCGACGGCACCTCCACGTCGAGGATCCGTCCGAGAGCGGCCGACCGGTGCGACCGGGCGACGATGTAGGCGCTTTGCCTGACCAGGGGAAACTCGCCCCGCGCGACATCGTTGCGGCCCATCATGATCCGGACCGGGTCATGCAGGTGGCGGCGGGCGATACCGTCGATCCGCGGTGGCATCGTCGCGGAGAACAGCACCGTCTGCCGGCCCTCGGGGGTCTCGGCGAGTATCGTCTCGATGTCCTCGGCGAAACCCATGTCGAGCATCTCGTCGGCCTCATCGAGGACGACGGTGCGCACCTCGCCGAGCCGCAGAGTCCCCCGGTCGATGTGATCGAGCACCCGCCCCGGTGTACCGACGACGACGTCCACGCCGCGTTGCAGCGCCTGCAGCTGTCGCCCGATCGGCTGACCGCCGTACACCGGCAGCACACGTACGCCCAGGTGACGGCCGTACCGGTGGACAGCCTGCGACACCTGTTCGGCCAGCTCGCGAGTCGGCACGAGAACGAGCGCCGCCGGTCCCGCATCCCGTCCGCCGGGCGCCAGCCCCTGCAGCACGGGCAGCGCGAACGCGGCGGTCTTACCGGTGCCGGTCGCGGCCTGTCCGACCAGGTCCCTACCAGCCACCAGAGGCGGAATCGCCTCCTGCTGGATCGGCGTCGGTTCTTCGTAGCCGAGGTCGGTCAATGCACGGAGCAGCTCCGCCCGCAATCCCAGCCCGGCGAAACCCTCCTCGGGCTCCAACGGATGATGGTCCATGGCGACAACCATAGGAGAACCACCGACTCGTCCCGCGGGCGGAGCGCGCGTACAGACCGCCGCACAGATCCCGACGGACACTACCGGCAATTTCAGGACCAAGATCGAGTACGTGGTTCTGCCGCCGACAAGGCGCGTCGCGGGTCGCGGTCAGCCCTGGCTCAGGTCGAGGGACATGCGCAGACCGGTGCCCAGCGCGGTGGAGACCTGATCGGTCCGGACGAATCCGACGGCGAGGTAGAAGGCCATGGCGTGCGGGTTGGCGGTGACCCACAGATGTCGATGTCCGGCCTGCCGTGCGGTGGCGGCGATCTGCCGGACCAGGTGGCGGGCGATGCCGAGGCGGCGGCGATCGGGATCGACGAACAGGTCTTCGAGCTCGGTGCCGTCGGCGAGGGTGGCGAAACCGACGACCTGGTCCTCGCCGGTCGGCCCGGCCACTGCGACCACGGTTCGGCCGTCGGTGATGCCCTCGCCGGCGAACACGAG
>DASWRZ010000277.1:0-3051 GCA_036402935.1 Actinoplanes sp. | reverse complement strand
TGTCACATGGCAGACTGGTACATCGGCCAGAACAACGGTTCCGGTTCACGCCCGAGCTCACCACCCTGGCGGGGCGGCGCGGCCTTGACGGCGACCCGGCGACCACATCAGCGAAAGGGACCGAGAAAACCATGAAGAGCGGCATCCACCCGGAGTACAAGACCACCGAGGTCCACTGCTCCTGCGGTAGCACCTTCACCACCCGCAGCACCGCCAAGAGCGGCGAGATCCGGGTCGAGACCTGCAGCGCCTGCCACCCGTTCTACACCGGTAAGCAGCGCGTGCTGGACACCGCCGGCCGGGTCGCCAAGTTCCAGGCGAAGTACGCCAAGGTGAACGCAGCCAAGAAGAAGTAACTGCTTCGACGGCGCCCGCCCCCGCGCAAGGGGGCGGGCGCCGTTCGCGTATCGGGAGATTACTTTGAGTAATGATCGGCTTACCACTCTTCTGACGGAGTACGCGGATCTGGAGAAGCGGATGGAGGACCCCTCCATTCACGCTGACCAGGCCCTGGTGCGCCGAGTCGGGCGCCGCTTCGCCGAGCTGGCGCCGATCTACGCTGCCCACGCCGAGCTCGAGGCGGCCCGGGCCGACCTGGCCGCGGCCCGCGAGCTGGCGGCCGAGGACCCGGGGTTCGCGTCCGAGGCCGACGCGGTCGCGGCCACGCTGGCGCCGCTGGAGGAGAAGCTCGGCGAGATGCTGATCCCGCGCGACCCCCACGACGCCAAGGACGTGATCATCGAGATCAAGGCGGGCGAGGGCGGCCAGGAGTCGGCGCTGTTCGCCGGCGACCTGCTGCGGATGTACACCCGCTACGCCGAGAAGCACGGCTGGGTCGTCGAGGTGATCGACTCGCAGGAGTCGGACCTGGGCGGGGTCAAGGACATCTCGGTGGCGGTCAAGACCAAGGGCGTGCCCCACGGCGGCCACGGCGTCTGGTCCCGCATGAAGTGGGAGGGCGGCGTGCACCGCGTACAGCGGGTGCCGGTGACCGAGTCCCAGGGGCGCATCCACACCTCGGCGGCCGGCGTGCTGGTGCTGCCGGAGGCCGAGGACGTCGACATCCAGATCGAGCCGGGCGACCTGCGGATCGACGTCTTCCGGTCGAGCGGGCCCGGCGGCCAGTCGGTCAACACCACCGACTCCGCGGTGCGGATCACCCACCTGCCCACCGGCACGGTCGTCAGTTGCCAGAACGAGAAGAGCCAGCTGCAGAACAAGGAGTCGGCGCTGCGCATCCTGCGCTCCCGGCTGCTGGCCATCGCCCAGGAGGAGGCCGATGCGGCGGCTTCCGACTCGCGCAAGGCCCAGGTGCGCACGGTCGACCGCTCGGAGCGCATCCGCACCTACAACTTCCCGCAGAACCGGATCACCGACCACCGGATCGGCTACACGGCGTACAACCTCGACCTGGTGCTCGGCGGCGAACTCGACGCGGTGCTCGACGCGCTGGCCGAGGCCGATCGGCAGGCCAGGCTCGCCGGCGAGACCGAGCTCAGCCGACGGCAGTGACGTCCAGTTGGTCGGGGCCCGCGCACACGAGATAGCCGGGCGTGCTCTCGCAGCCGAAGTGCGCGACCGCCTTGACAGTGCCGAGCAGGTAGCTCCCGCCGGTGTCGAGGTCGAGCTGGATCACCGAACTCAGCCGGTAGTCGGCCGCCACGATGCCGACCAGCAGCACCGATCCGGTGAGGGTGCCGCCGGTCCAGGTCGGCTCGCCCCGCAGCGCGTCGCCGACGCCCCGGCCGGTGGCCGAGTCGACCAGCTGGTAGGGCCCCAGCGACGACGACCCGTTGCCCAGGAAGCGGCCGTCGGCCAGCGGCCACATGCCGCTGAGGTCGGATCGCCTCCAGAGCGACCGCCCGCTGACCGGATCACGTCCGACCAGGCCGGTCGCCTCCATCGAACACAGCACCGGGCCGCAGTCGATCACGAAGCCGTCGGATTGCCAGAGCTCCTGGAAGTCGTCGAGCCGATAGACCGTGGACTCGTTGCTCTCGTTGTCGGCCCGCGAGATCACCAGCCGGTCGCCGATCACCTGGAGGCCGGCGTAGACCCCGTTGTCCCCGATCTTCGGCCACTGCCCGCTCACCGGGCCGGAATGCAGGGTCGAGCCGTCGGCGTAGTCGAGCACGGTCAGCAGCCCCGAGGGGCCGCCGAGGACGATGCGGGTCGGCCTGCCGCCGGCATCCGCGACGGCCCAGACGTCGATGCCGCGCACCGTCGTGGTCCAGCGGGTGACGCCGTCGCGCAGCCCGACCACCCGCAGACGGGTCAGACTGCCGTGGTTGTCGCTCTCGCCGAGCAGCACCGACCCCGGGTAGGTCTCGAGCGCGTCGCCGGGCAGCGTCCACAACGCGCGGCCGGTGCCGGCATCCCGGGCGATCGTGCTGCTCGTGTACGTCTGGACCATGAACGTGCCGTTGTCCTGCGGGATGCGGACGTCGGCGGTGGCGTCGGGCATGACCAGCACCCCGCCGACGGCCGGCCGCAGCGCGACGGTCTCGCCGCCGGCCGGCACCGTCCAGCGCTTCCGGCCGGTCGCCAGGTCGTACGCCGTAAGCGTGGCGTTTCCGTCCGCGAGCCGGCCCGCATAGAGGGTCGTGTCGTCGACCGTCATCGAGTCGCCCTCGCCGTAGCCCGTGCTCCACAGCGGCCGCACGGAGTGCCGCACCGACGAGGTCGACCCGGTCACGCCGAGCACCGTGAGCAACGCGATCACCACGACCGTGACCTCGCGGATCAGCCGCCGGTCGAGACGGACGGGAGGAGCCGGCGGCGGGGCCTTTTCGTCCCGGGTGAGCTCCCCCAGCTCGATCACGGTCATCTGGTCGGGGTGCGATTGGCCGCGGCGGCCGCCAGCGCGGCACTCAGCGTGCGCCCGTTGACTCCGATCTCGGACCAGCCGGCGGCGAGCCCGATCGGGGTGCCGGGAACCAGAATCTGCCAGTTTTCCGCGTTGGTGGCGGCGGTGATGCGCCGGGACACCTCGGCCGCCTGGGCCGGTCCGGCGCCGGGCAGCAGCACCACGAACTCGTCGCCGGCGAACCG
>DASWRZ010000276.1:0-11972 GCA_036402935.1 Actinoplanes sp. | reverse complement strand
CCCGCCGTCCGGCAGGCGATCTACTACGCGATCAACCGCGATCAGCTCAACAAGCTGGCCGGTGGAGGCTTCGCCGAGACGGCGTCGCCGACGATGCTGCTGCCCGGCCGCGACCAGAAATGGATCACCGATCCGGCGAATCTGAAGACGCCGGGCGCCCCGGACGTCGCCAAGGCCAACCAGATTCTCGACCAGGCCGGCTGGGTCAAGGGCTCGGACGGCATCCGCGCCAAGGGCGGTCAGCGTCTCTCGCTGACCATCCAGACCGTCACCGGGTGGAGCGACTTCATCTCGCTCAACGACGCGATGACCCAGGAGCTGAAGCAGGTCGGCATCGAACTCAAGCCCACGCAGCTGGCCTGGAACGAGTGGAACAACAACGAGGTGCAGGGCAAGTACCAGCTTTCGCTCGACTCGATCGGCCTCGGTGCGTCGTCCAGCCCGTACTTCACCTACAACCCGCGCTACTCCACCGTCACCACCGCCAAGGTGGGGGAGTCGGCCAGCGTGAGCGGCAACTTCGCCCGCTACTCCAACCCGGCCGTCGACCAGGCGATCGAGACGGCCGCCGCGACCAATGACGAGAACGTCCAGAAGGCTCAGTACGCGATCATCGAGGGCCAGATCGTCAAGGACCTGCCGTACATCCCGATCTACGTGAATTCGATGCTGACCGAGTTCAACACCAGCCGGGCCACCGGCTGGCCGACCAACGACAACAAGTACGCGCTGCCGGCCTCCTGGAAACAGTGGGACAACGGCGTCGTGCTGACCAGCCTCACGCCGGCCAAGTAAAAGCGGTGCGTTACCTCCTGCGGAAGCTGGGGTTCTACGTGGTCGCCCTGTGGACGGCGCTCACCGTGAACTTCTTCATCCCGCGGCTGATGCCGGGCAACCCGGTCGACATCATGCTGTCCAAGCTGGGACAGCGTGGTCCGGTCACACCGGCGGCCCGGCAGGCCGTCGAGGCGATGCTCGGCACGGACACCCACCAGTCGCTGGTGTCCCAGTACGGTGACTATCTGCACAGCCTGGCGACCGGCAACCTCGGCGTCTCGGTCTCGTTCTTCCCGGCCTCGGTCAGTTCGATCATCGCGCAGACTCTGCCGTGGACGATCGGGCTGATCGGGCTGTCGACCGTCATCTCGTTCGTGGTGGGCATCGGGCTCGGCACCGTCGCCGGTTGGAAGCGCGGTTCGTGGCTGGACAACTTCATCCCGGTCACCACGATGTTCCAGTCGGTGCCGTACTTCTGGCTGGCCCTGATCCTGTTGTTCGTCTTCGGCAGCACGCTGTCGATCTTCCCGCTCAACGGCGGCTACGACGTCTACAACACCGTGCCCGGCTTCAACCCGGCGTTCGCGGGCTCGGTGTTGTACTACGGCACGCTGCCGGCGCTGACCATCGTCATCTCGTCGGTCGGCGGGTGGATGCTCGGCATGCGCAACATGATGGTGTCCACACTGTCCGAGGACTACATGCTCACCGCCGAGGCCAAAGGGATACGGCCGGGCCGGGTGATGCGGACGTACGCGGCCCGCAACGCGATCCTGCCTTCCGTCTCCGGCTTCGCGATCTCCCTGGGTTTCGTCGTCGCCGGCTCGATCGTCACCGAGGCGGTGTTCTCCTACCCCGGTATCGGCTCCGCCTTGCTCCAGGCCGTCAGCAGCAACGACTATTCGCTCATGCAGGGCATCTTCCTGGTCATCACGCTCTCGGTGCTCGGCGCCAACCTGCTGGTGGATCTGCTGTATTCCGTCATCGACCCGCGCACCCGGGCGCGCAGTTGAGGAGCGCACTCTCGTGGCGATAACCACCCAGGCCGCCGAGCCGATCGACAACGCCGCCACGGGCCCTGGGTCGCGGACCGGACGGCGACGTCTCGGGCTGCCGCCGATGACCGCGAAGCTGGCCACCGGGCTGATCCTCGGCGGCGCGATCCTCCTCTTCGGACTCGTCGGGCCGTTCTTCGTGCAGAATCCGGCCGAGGTGCACGACCTCGGCCTGGCCGGTCCGAGTGGTGCACATCTGCTCGGCACCACCCAGACCGGTCAGGACGTGCTCGCTCAACTCGCGTACGCGACGCGCGGCTCGTTGACCATCGGGGCGATCGTCGGCCTGCTGACCCTGCTGTTGTCGGCGTTCTTCGGCGTGGTCGGCGCGTACGCCGGTGGCTGGCTGGACGAGCTGTTCTCGTTGTTCACCAACGTCATGCTGGTGATCCCCGGCCTGCCGCTCGTGATCGTCATCTCCAGCTACGTGCCCGACAAGAGCCTGTGGCTGGTGGCCCTCGTGCTCTCCGTCACCGGGTGGGCCGCCTCGGCCCGGGTGCTGCGCGGCTACACCCTGAGCCTGCGCAGCCGCGACTACGTCCTCGCCGCCCGGGTGGCGGGCGAGAAACGCCGGCGGATCCTGGCCGTGGAGATCCTGCCCAACCTGATCCCGCTGCTCGCCTCCCAGGTCGTCTTCGCGGTCATCTTCGCGATCCTCGGCGAGGCCGGCCTGTCCTATCTGGGCCTGGGCGCGAGCGGCTCGTTCACCTGGGGGACGATGCTGTACTACGCCCAGAACGGCCTCGCGCTGCGGCTCGGCGCCTGGTGGTGGTTCGTGCCGCCGGGGCTGATGCTGGCGCTGTTCGGCGCCGCCCTGTCGCTGATCAACTTCTCGATCGACGAGATCATCAACCCGAAGCTGCGCAACCAGACCCGCGCGGCCCGGCGCGGCTGGCGAATGTCCCGGCAGCAGCTCGACAAGGCTCGGGAGGCCACACTGTGAGCCAATCAGCTGTGAGCAGCTCACCGGTGCTGACCGTCGAGAACCTCAGCATCGACTACCTCGTCGAGCCGGTCGTGCACGCCGTACGCGACGTCTCGTTCAGCCTCCGGCGCGGCGAGGTGCTCGGCCTGGCCGGCGAGAGCGGTTGCGGCAAGAGCACGCTGGCGTACGGGATCGTCCGGCTGCTCAAGCCGCCGGCCGCGGTGACGTCGGGCCGGGCGGTGTTCCACTCCCGGGAGGGCGTCGACATCGACTGGAACGAGCTCGGTGCCGGCGACCTGCGCGAGGTGCGCTGGGACAAGATCTCGATGGTCTTCCAGGGCGCGATGAACTCGCTCAACCCGGTCATCTCGATCCGCGACCAGCTGGAGGACGTCTTCACCACGCACCGCCCGGAGATGGGCCGGCGCGAACGCCGCGAGCGCTGCGCCCAGCTGCTCGAACGTGTCGGTGTGGACCGGGCCCGGCTGAACGCCTATCCGCACGAGCTCTCCGGCGGCATGCGCCAGCGGGTGATGATCGCCATGGCGATGGCACTGGAACCGCAAATCATGATCATGGATGAGCCGACCACGGCACTGGATGTCGTGGTGCAACGCGAGATCCTCGGCGAGATCACCCGGCTGCGCGACGAACTGGGCTTCGCGGTCCTGTTCATCACCCACGATCTGCCCCTGCTGCTGGAGATCAGCGACCGCATCGCGGTGATGCGGGCGGGCGAGATCGTGGAGCTCGCCGACGCCCTGCACCTTTACACCGAGCCCCAGCACGAATACACCCGCCAGCTGCTGGCGTCCTTCCCCAGCCTGACCGGCGAGCGTGGTTCGTTCGTGCGCGGCGGGATGGACGAGCGGCTGCTCGCCCTCGACGCCGTCCAGGCCGAGGAACCGACCATCGGGAGCGCCTCGTGACCACGCTGGAAGCGAAGGACCTGATCAAGAACTACCAGCTGGGGCACGGGTTCCGGGCGGCCACCCTCCGGGCGGTCGACGATGTGAGTTTCACGCTCGAGCCGGGCCGCACGGTGGCGCTGGTCGGGCAGAGCGGCAGCGGCAAGTCGACGATCGCCAAGCTGCTCATGCAACTCGAACGGCCCACCTCGGGACAGATCCTGCTGGACGGACGCCCGGTGGAGCGGCGCGGCGCCGGCTTGGCGCGCTACCGGCGTACGGTCCAGATGGTCTTTCAGGATCCGTTCGCGTCCCTCAATCCGTTCCATACGGTCGAGCACCATCTCGAGCGCCCGCTGCGCCTGCACCACCGGGGTCTGACCGACGCCGAGGTGCACCGGCGGGTGCTGCGGTTGCTCGAACGCGTGCGGCTCACACCCGCGGAGAATGTCGCCCGCCGCCGTCCGCACGAGTTGTCCGGCGGTCAGCGCCAGCGGGTTGCCATCGCCCGCGCGCTGGCGCCCGAACCGGGCATCCTGGTCGCCGACGAGCCGGTGTCGATGCTCGACGTCTCCATCCGTCTCGGTGTGCTCAACCTGCTCGCCGCGTTGCAGCGCGAGGAGCAGCTCGGCGTCCTCTACATCACCCACGACCTGGCCACCGCCCGCCACTTCTCCGACGAGATCCTGGTCATGTACCGCGGCCGCGTGGTCGAGCGAGGCCCGGCCGACGACGTCATTCTCCACCCGCAGCACGAGTACACGAGGACGCTCGCCGAGGCGGCGCCCAACCCGGAACGACGGATCAATCAGCTGCGCGGTTAGCCACGGTGGCTGGACTGCAGGACCATGGCCGCCGCGCCGGTGGCCGACGCGGTGGCTGCCCCCAGCGACACCGTCACCGACACCGAGCGGTGCCACGTACGGGCGTCGGCGGCGGCGATGCGTGCCGTGATCGCCGGTCCGTAGACGAAGGAGGCCGCGGCGAAGCCGGGACCGGTGAGCACCAGCAGGTCGATGTCGAGCAGATTTACCACCGACTCGGCCGCGGCCGCCACATAGCGGGCGGAGTCTTCCAGCAGCGCCAGACAGGCCGGCGCCCCGCCCCGGGCGGCCCGGGCGATGGCGGAGAAGTCGACCGCGGCGCTGCGCCGCGGGCCGCTCGGGTCCAGGGCGGCCTCGACGGTGGCCACCGGGTCGGCCAGCGCGGCCGCGACCACCACCGACGGACCGGCCAGGGCCTCCAGGCAGCCGTGGCCGCCGCACCAGCACTCGGGGCCGTCGACCTGAAGGCAGACGTGGCCGAACTCGCCGGCGTTGGCCTGGCTGCCGCGCAGAGCGACACCGTCGATGACGATGCCGGCGCCGATCCCGCCACCCATGTAGAGCGCGGCGAAGGCCCGCTCCGGGCCCACCCGGGCGACCCAGTATTCGCCGACCGCGGCGGCGGTCGCGTCGTTCTCGACCAGCACCGGCCAGCCGGTCGCGGCGGTCAGCCGCTGGTCCAGATCGTCACCTTGGATGCCGTGCAGATGCGCCGGGGCGTCGCGCAGGCTGATCCCGTCGCCGCGGGGGCCCGGCCAGACCAGGCCGATGCCCAGGCAGCGCGCCCGGTCCACACCGGAGACATCCACCAGCAGTGCGATGTCGGAGACCAGGGCGTCCAGCACCGCGTCCCGGTCGGCGCCGGCCGGGGCGGGCCGCGTCATCCGGGAGACGACGCCGCCGGTCTGGCCGGTGAGCACATAAGTGGTGACGTCCTCGTCCAGGTGGATGCCCACGGCGAGGCGCGCGGCCGGGTCGAGGCGCAGGAGAGTGCGTGGCTTGCCCCCGGTCGGGGTCCGGCCGGTCTCCACGACCAGGCCGTCGTCGAGCAGGCGTCGCACGGTCATCGAGACGGCCGCCTCGGTGAGGCCGGTCATCGCGGCCAGCTCGACGCGGCTGAGCGGTTCGGCGAGGCGGATGGCGTCAAGGATGGTCTCCCGCGCTCCGGCCCGCCGGCCTCGGCCGACCGGCGGCCCGCCGACCGGGGTCACCGTGCTGCTCACCGCCGGCTCACCGTCCCTTGCCTCGTGCGTCCATGTGACCTCAGCCTAGCCCAGCGGCGGCCACCGTTGACGACTTCGTTCAGTTGCTTAAGAATGGGTCTGTCCGGCGGGAACGACGGCAACGACAGGAAAGCGATCACGGATGAACAAGATCGACCTCCATGCAGGCTGGACCGTACGCGCCGTCGGTGGCGTGATCCCCCCGGAGGTCGGCGAGACACCGTTACCGGCCACGGTCCCCGGCACGGTGCACACCGATCTGCTGGCCGCCGGCGTGATCCCCGACCCCTACACCGGCACCCACGAGAACGACCTGGTCTGGCTGCACCGGTCGTCGTGGCGTTACGAGACCACCCTGAGGGCGGAGCCGGCGGCCGCGGACGAGCGCGTCGACCTGGTCTTCGACGGGCTCGACACGGTCGCCACGATCGAACTCGACGGCACCGAGCTGGGCCGGACCGCCAACATGCACCGCGGCTACCGCTTCGACGTGCGCGACCGGCTCCGCGATCCCGCGGTGCTGTCGGTGCGCCTCGACTCGGCGCTGGAATATGCCGAGGCGGTGCGGGAACGGATCGGCGCCCGGCCGCACGTCAATGCGCACCCGTTCAACACGGTGCGCAAGATGGCCGCCAGCTTCGGCTGGGACTGGGGACCCGACCTGCAGACGGCCGGCATCTGGAAGCCCGTACGCCTGGAACGCTGGCGCGTGGGCCGCCTCGCCCAGACCCGCATCCTGTCCACGTTGGACGACGACGGCACGACCGGGCGGCTGTCCGTGCACGTCGAGATCGAACGCTCCGGGCTCGAGGAAGCCCGCGAACTTCAGGTGCTGGTCACCGCCGCCGGCCGCTCCGGCGAGCTGTCCCTGCCCGCCGGCGTGACCACCGGAACCGTCGAGATCGAGGTGCCCGGGGCGCCGGTCTGGTGGCCGGCCGGACACGGCGCACAACCCCTGGTCGACGTCGACGTGAACCTTCGGGACTCCGGCGCCGGCGGCGCGGTGCTCGATGCGTTCGCCCGCCGGGTCGGCTTCCGGTCGGTGCGGGTCGACGAGAGCCCCGACGAGGCCGGCCATCGCTTCGCGCTGACCGTCAACGGCCGCCCGGTGTTCGTCCTCGGCCTCAACTGGATCCCCGAGGACCACCTGCTGACCCGGCTCACCCGCCAGGACTATGCGGACGCGGTGGACCGTGCGGTGGCGGTCAACGCCAACCTGCTCCGGGTCTGGGGCGGCGGAATCTTCGAGTCGGACGACTTCTACGACGTCTGCGACGAGCGCGGCGTCATGGTGTGGCAGGACTTCCTGCTGGCCTGCGCGGCGTACCCCGAGGAGGAACCGATCCGCTCGGAGATCCTGGCCGAGGTGCGGGAGAACGTGACCCGGCTGTCCTCGCACCCCGCGCTGGTGATCTGGAACGGCGGCAACGAGAACATCTGGGGCCACGAGGACTGGCAGTGGAAGGAACGCCTCGGCGACCGGACCTGGGGCGCGGGCTACTACTACCGCGACTTCCCGGCGATCCTGGCCGAGCTGGACCCGACCCGGCCCTATCATCCCGGCAGCCCCTCGAGCCCCGGCTTCGACCCCGAAGTGGTTCATCCCAACGACGAGCGGTACGGCACCCGCCACGAGTGGGAGGCGTGGAACCGGCAGGACTACACCTGGCACGACCGGTTCAAGCCGCGGTTCTGCTCCGAGTTCGGCTGGCAGGCACCGCCCACATGGCCCACGCTGACCGACACGCTGCAAGCCGCCGATCTGCACAAGACGTCCGCGGCGTTCCTGTTGCACCAGAAGGCGGCCGACGGCAACGGCAAGCTCGACCACGGGCTCGCCCACCATCTGCCGGTGCCGGAGGACTTCACCGAATGGCACTGGGCGACCCAGCTCAACCAGGCTCGTGCGACCACCTATGCCGTGCATCACCTGCGCTCGTGGGCGCCGCATACCATGGGCAGCGTGCTGTGGCAGCTCAACGACTGCTGGCCGGTGACCTCGTGGGCCGTCGTCGACGGCGCCGGCCGCCGCAAGCCCGCCTGGTACGCCCTGCGCCACGCCTACCATCCCCGGCTGGTCACGTTCCAGGTGCGCGACGACGCCGTGGCCCTCGTCGCCGTCAACGACACCGACGAGCCGTGGGACAGCCGGATTCGCCTGCGCCGCACCGGATTCGACGGCGCCGAGCTGGCTACGGCCGAGATCGGCCTGCAGGTCGCGGCCCGGGCGGTGACCACGGTGACGTTGCCCGCGGCGCTGCTCGAGGTGGCCGACGCCGGTCGCGAGGTGCTCGTCGCCGACGTCGACGGCATCCGGGCGACACGCTTGTTCGCCGAGGACTTCGACCTGGCCTACGACCCCGCCGCGGTCACCGCCGAGGCGGTGCGGACCCCGGACGGGTACGCGATCACCGTCACCGCGTCCGCCTTCGCTCGTGACGTCACGGTGCTCGCCGACCGGGTCGCCGCGGACGCCGTCGTCGACGACATGCTCGTCGACCTGCTGGCCGGCGAGAGCCGGACCTTCACCGTACGCACCGCCGCCGCCGTGGACCCGGCCGCGTTCATCGTCCCGCAGGTGCTGCGGTCGGCCAATTCCCTGTCCACGCCGGCCCGGACCAGGTGAGCGCGGCCGTGCGCCTGGTCGGAATGGTCCTCACCAACGGAGCCGCCCAGGTCGGCGTGGAGCCGTTCTTCATGGAGCTCATCGCCGGCATGGAGCAGGAACTCGCGCCGACCGGAACGTCCGTGCTGCTGCTGGTCGTACCCGATCTGGCCGCCGAACTCGCGACCTACCGGCGCTGGGCCGCCGAGGGCACCGTCGCCGCCGTGGTGGTGGTCAACCTGGTCCACGACGACGTACGCCCGGCCGAGCTGACCACCATCGGCCTGCCCGCGGTGCTCGCCGGCCGATACGCCGGTCCGGCCGCCTTCACCAGTGTCGTCACCGACGACGCCGGCGCGATGACCGCGGCCATGGAGTTGCTGCACTCGCTGGGCCACCGGATCATCGGCCGGGTCAGCGGACCGGCCGAGCTGGTGCACACCGCCGAACGCTCCACGGCCATGCGCGAGTCCGGCCGGCGGCTGGACGTCGAGGTGCGCATCGTCGAGGCCGACTACAGCGCGGACCGGGGCGCGTTCGGCGTTCGCGAGTTGCTGGCCGGCGCGCAACCGCCGACCGCCGTCATCTTCGACAACGACGTGATGGCGGTCGCGGCCGAGGCCGACCTCGTCCGGGCCGGCGTCCAGGTGCCCGGACAGGTGAGCCTGCTCGCCTGCGACGACTCGGCGCTGTGCGAACTGGCCGTGCCACCACTGTCGGCGATGAGCATCGACGTCCACGACCACGGTGTCGCCATCGGGCGGGCCGTCGACGAGGTACTGACCGGGGCACCCCGGCGCGAACATCTGGGGCCGACGATCCGCATCCTGAGCCGTGACAGCACCGGTCCCGCGCCGAGCCCGCAGGGCCGTTTCGGCGATCTCCTGGATGCCCGGCGGTGAACGCGGTCGACGCCCCGCGGCCTTGGCCCGGTCGACGACGGTCAGGAAATCGGCGAAGGACCGGTCGATGCGCTTCCGGTTGCGTTCCGCACGAACCGGGCGGGAAGCTTCGCGACCTTGACGGTGGTCTCGCCGGCCTGACCGTTGCGGGTGCTGTAGACGGATTTCCACGTCGTGCCGTCGGTCGACAGTTCCACCCGGTACGCCGTGGCGTGGGCGTTCTCCCAGTTCAGCCGGATCTCGCTGATCTGCCACCACGCGCCGAGGTCCACCTGCAGCCACTGGGGGTCACTGAATCCGCTGCCCCAGCGGGTTCCCGGGTCACCGTCGACCGCGTACGACGCCTGCCGACCTGATCCCGGGCCCTCCATGCTCGAGGCGGTGGCCGTACCGTCCAGCGCCAGGTTGCGACCGGAGGTGTTCACCGAGGCCGATGACGCGGCCGGGGACGAGGGGGTCGGTTGCCGCGACGGTGTGGACGATGGCCGCGCGGCGGTGTCCGGCGAGCCGGCGGAAGGCCGGTCGCCGGTGGCGTCCGGGGTGGCGGAAGCCTTGCCGGTCACCGCCGTCGAAGGCACCGGTGAACCGACGGACAACGGGACGGCGGCGTCGCTCCCGGGCAACAGGCTGTGGCCCACGAGACCGGCGACGAACAGGACGACGAGGGCGAGCGCGGCAACGCTCAGGCGCCGGAACCGCCGCGCCGGCCGGTGCGGCTCGACGGGAGGCGCCGCGGCGCCCGGTTCGCCCACCGCCAGCAGCAGGTCGAGCAGTTCCCGGGCCGTCGGCCGCTCGGCCGGGTCCTTGGCCAGGGTCCGCGCGACGATGAGGCGCAGCGGCATCGGCAGGCCCTCCAGCACCGGTGGCTGTGTCAGGATCCGCATCGCGGTGGCGGGCGGCGAGTCCCCGGCGAACGGCGTCCGGCCGGTGCCCGCGAAGGTGATGACCGCACCCCAGGCGAAGATGTCGGAGGCGGGACTCATCCGCGGCCCGGGCTCCTCGTCGAAGCGCTCCGGCGCCATGTAGGCGACGGTCCCGACCATCTGATCGGTACGGGTGTGCCGGCTGGTCGCGATCGATGCCGAGGTGCACACTATCGTGCGCACGCGAGCTCCGAGTTCCCCACCGGTTCACCCGCGCAGAGGCATCGTCGCAGGTTCAGACCGGGGGAATCCGCTGTACGGCGGTGAACGCGACGCTCAGCAGGCCCGCGCTGGTCTTGACCTGGTAGCGGGTGCGTCCGCGTTTGACGACGGTGCCGCGCAGTTCGGCGTACTTGCCCCGGCCGGTCAGCCGGACCCGTTCGCCGACCTGAAGCGGCACCGGTGGGGGCGCCACCTCGGTGCGGCCGGTCCGGATGCGGGCCAGCTCGGCCTCGAAACGAGGGTCCATCGGCGCCGGCCGGCCCCGGTGCGTCCAGGTGTAGACCGCGGCCGCGTCGAAGGCGGGGGAGCAGCCGAGGCACGACTTGACCCGGATCGGCCGCCGGTGCGCCGTGGTGCGGTGACCGGCCGGGCAGACGCCCACCCAGGCGCCTTCGACATTGGGCGCGTCCGCCGGCATGCGCCGTTCGCCCCGGTAGCCGATGCGCCGCGCGGTCGCCCGCCAGACCCGGTCGTGCCCGTGCCGAGGACCGGCCAGGGCATGGGCGATCTCGTGCAGGACCGTCTCGGTGACATGCTCCGCGGCGTACAGCGAGACCAGCGGCCGGGACAGGCCGATCTCCTTGCGGTCGAAGCGGCACACCCCGGCGCGGGTCTTCGCGCTGTCGAACACCAGCCGCCAGCCGACGAGCCCGTGCCGGGCCATCAAACCGGTGGCGAGCTGTCTCGCCGCGGTCACATCCAACCCGGAGCTCCCCGTCGCCCGTACGAATCACGCCCGACGATCGTGCCACGCGAGGCGTCCTCGCACGGACGCACTCGCGGGCTTTTCACCGTACGCCGGGGTCGATGGTCAGCGTGCCGGCGGTGGTGTCGATGGTGGCGTGCGCACCGAGCGGGACGGTGAGCTGACCGTTGCCGTGCCCGATGAGCAGGCCGCCGAGGACCGGGACACCGAGGTCGCCGAGCCGGTCGGTGACGGCCTGCGCCGCGGTCTCCTGCCCGGCCGGGACGCTTGCCGCGTTGAACTGTCCGATCGCGACTCCCGCGATCCGCTTCAACGCGCCGATGCGCCGCAGATGGGTGAGCATCCGGTCGTAGCTGTACGGCGCTTCGCCGGTGTCCTCGAACAGGAAGATCGCTCCGTCGAAGTGGGGCAGATCGCCGGTGCTGACGCTCTCGTCGAGCATCGTGAGGTTGCCGCCGAGCAGCGGGCCGGAGGCGATCCCGGTGGCGTTGCCCTTGATGTTGACCGCGGAACTCGGCTCCGTCGGGTCACGACGGAGAACGATCGGATCCGTCGTCATCAACGCCGCCCGCATCGACTCCACCGAGGTGGGCCCGGTGCGCGAGTCGGTCCAGGTCGCGAGCGGACCGTAGAAGCTGATCAGTCGTGCGCTGCGCCACAACTTGCCGTGCAGCACGGTCAGATCGCTGAATCCGATGAAAACCTTCGGGTCCCGGCGGACCGCCTCGACGTCCAGGCCGTCGATGATGCGCTGCGTGCCGTAGCCACCGCGCGCGCCGAAGACGCAACGCACTCCCGGGTCGCGGAAGGCCTCGTTGAGGTCGGCCAGTCGGTCCGCGTCCGTGCCGGCCAGATAGCCCTGGGTGTCGTAGACGTGATCGCCCATTTCGACCACCAGCCCG
>DASWRZ010000275.1:0-3793 GCA_036402935.1 Actinoplanes sp. | reverse complement strand
ACTCCTCGCGGCTGTGCGGCCCGAGCGCCGGGTCCCGCTCGTAGATCCGGTAGAGCTGCGGCGACCAGTACATCTCGCCGCTGACCAGGTCCCACTCGCCCCAGCCGAGGTTGCCCAGGCGTTCGGTGCCGGCCAGCCGCTCGGCCGCGCCGGGCGACTCGGTCTCGCGCCGGGTCCAGTTGACCATCAGGCCCTGTCCGAGCCGATGGGCGCGCACCGAGAACGTGGCGTCGCCGGCCCGGAACGGCTCGATCTCGGCCGGGCAGCCGGTGTCGAGAACGGCCTGGTAGGTCGGCCAGCGCTCGCTGCCGACCACGCCGGGCAGGCCGCTGACGCGGGTGCCGATCAGGCGGCTGCCGCGCAGGCCGTTGAGCGCGACCGCCTCGGGGCTGACCGCCGCCCAGACCAGGTCGGTCAGAGCGCCGCGGTCGTCCCGCTCGGGCACCAGGAAGGCCGACATGCCGGGCACCACGTCGAGGACCCGCTGCACCATGGCGAGCCACGGCTCGAACCGGCGGATCGGCGAGATCTGCGGGACCGGCGACGCGCCGTCCAGCGCGGTGTCGACCAGCCGGGGCAACGAGTCCGGCGGGCCGACCGGATCGGCGACGTCGAGCAGCCGCAGCACCGTCGCGGCGACCGCGGCGACCTCCTGGCGCCGCTCGGCCGCCGTGCGCAGCAGGTGACGATGGGCTTCGGAGACACGACAGCGGGCCCGGCCGGCCAGCAGGCCGACCGCCCGGTCGATCGTGCTGCGCTCGGCCTCGCCCGCGGCCGGGCGCAAAAAGCCGATCGCCTCCGCGTAGACGCCCTTCACCGTTCGTCCTCCCCAGGTCGGATCCGGTTCCTGCATACGCCGGGGGCGGGCGGGGCCGCATCAGCCGATCATCCGGGGCGGCCCCGGACCTGCGGTGTCGTGCAACACAGGTCACCCGGCAGGGCGTCCACCGATGGAGTGCGTCGAGGGTTCGCGATCTCTCAGATCTCTCAGATCTCGAAGAGGTCGCGCACCGCCTCGGTGAGCCGGACCATGCTGGCGCCGGTCACCATGCCGAGCCGCTCGGCGCCGATCGCGGCGGGCAGGCGCCGCATCCGGTTGATCACGACCACACCGGTTATCGGGTCCTGTTCGCTGAGGGCGACCGCGAACGGCGGCAACTCGGTCGCTCCGCGCTGGCGCACGATCGGCGCGCAGAAGGGCGCCGCGTTCTTCCGGTCGTTGAACATGTCGCCCGAGAGCACCAGCACGCGATAGCGGAGATCGGTGCGGTTGCCGATGGTCCAGATCTCGCCGCGTCTCATCTCGACCCGGTCCACCGCGGCCCAGCCTCGTGCAACCCAGTCCGGTGCAACCCGGTCCAGTGCAACCCAGTCGCGTGCGACGGGGTTCCCTTCGGCATGGCACGAAGCGTACGCCGCCCGGATCTTAACCGGCACGCGCCCCCGCCCGATGTCGCTGCTTCGCCCCATACATGGCCTGGTCGGCGTGGGAGATCAGTTCGTCCGGTCCGAGCGTCCCGTCGGAGATCGCGGCGCCGATGCTGGTGCCGACCCGGATCCGCTCGCCGGCCAGCAGGAACGGGGCGGCCAGGGCGTTCTCGACGTGCTCGGCGAGGCGGCGGGCGGTCGCGGCCTGCTCGCCCGGTGCGGAGCTGAGGACCAGGAACTCGTCACCGCCGTACCGGGCCACGGTGTCGCCGGCCCGCAGGCCGGCGCCGAGTCTCGCCGAGACCTCGGCCAGCAGCTGGTCGCCGGCCTCGTGGCCGAGGCGGTCGTTGACCTGTTTGAAGCCGTTGAGGTCGCAGAAGAGCAGCACGACGGCCGGTTCGCCGCCGCGCTCGGACCGCAGCGCCGTCGTGAGCCGGGCCAGCAGCTCGGCCCGGTTGGGCAGGCCGGTGAGCTGGTCGTGGGTGGCCTGGTGGCGCAGCCGGTGCTCGGCCTCCTGGCGCTGCCGGGCGAGCCGGCCGACCCGGATCATCACCAGCGGGGTGACCAGCAGGCTGCCGATGGCCAGCAGCGGGCCGTCGGCCGGCAGGCCGAGCATCTGGCGGACGCCGCCGGCCACCGGGTCGGCGACCAGGGCCAGCCCGAGGAAGAGCAGGCGGCCGATGGTGAGCTGGTCGGCCGGGGCCCGGCCGGGCCGCATGAGCTCGTCGACCGAGGGCGAGAGCACGGCGAGGCCGACACCGGCGTACGCGGCCATGAAGATCACTTCGATCGCGCCGCCCCGGCCGGTGACGATGTTGCCCTGAAGGCGGGCCAGCAGGGTGTTGGCGATCAGCGCGAGTACCAGCGCGGTCAGGAAACAGCCGACGGCGGGCTGCCGCCGGTCGGTCAGCCACAGCCGGAGCAGGGCGCCCAGCACGCCGGCCAGCACCAGGATGCTGACCAGGATCGCGGTCTGGTCGCCGGTGGGGGCGCCGAGCTCCCTGAGCCTCGGGTACAGCAGCGTCGTCCAGGCCAGTCCACCGAGCGCGACCGCGGCCACCGAGAGGTCGAGGATGCCGCCGATGTCGTTACGGCCCCGCAGCAGGACCAGCGCGATCGCGGCGGCGAGCAGGAAGCCGTGCCCGACCGTGACACACATCTCGGCCACGCTCTCGAGGCCGGCACCGCCGAACGCATTGACCCCGTTGCCCACCGAGAGCACCGTCATCGCGGCGAGCAGGAACACCCACGGCGCCCGGGCCCCCCGCGGCGCCCGGCGCAGCACGAGGAGGATGGGCGGGAGGTTGAGAGCTGCGGAAACGAAGTACGTGAGGGCCCGGGCGTCCGGGTTCAGGAACGGATGTGCCAGGGTCGACAGGCCGGTCGCGCCCACGAACCACCAGCGTCCGTTCTTCACCTCCCGCAGATCGACGGCGGACGGCGAAGGTTGAGGTTTCCGCGGCCGGCGCTCATCAAGTGGACGAGATCGAACCGTGATCATCAAGATCCCGTAAGAATGAACGCGTAGTCCGCAGAGTCAGGGAAGGACGTCAGTCATGTCCGAGAAGGCACAGATCGGGGTCACCGGTCTCGCGGTGATGGGGCGCAACCTCGCGCGCAACTTCGCCCGGCACGGTCACACGGTCGCCGTGCACAACCGCTCGTACAGCCGGACCAAGGAGCTGGTGGACTCGTACGGGCACGAGGGAACGTTCCTGCCCGCCGAGACGGCCGAGGAGTTCGTGGCCAGCCTCGAGCGGCCCCGCCGGGTGATCATCATGGTCAAGGCGGGCGGCCCCACCGACGCGGTGATCGACGAGTTCGCGCCCCTGCTCGAAGAGGGCGACATGCTCATCGACGCCGGCAACGCGCATTACCTGGACACGCGGCGGCGCGAGGCGGCGCTGCGCGAGCGTGGGCTGCACTTCGTCGGCACGGGCGTCTCGGGTGGCGAGGAGGGCGCGCTGCACGGCCCGTCGATCATGCCGGGCGGGTCGAAGGAGTCGTACCAGGCGCTGGGCCCGCTGCTGGAGGACATCGCGGCCAAGGCGGACGACGGCGAGACCTGCTGCGTGCACGTCGGCCCGGACGGCGCCGGCCACTTCGTCAAGATGGTGCACAACGGCATCGAGTACGCCGACATGCAGCTCATCGCCGAGGCGTACGACCTCCTGCGCCAGGTCGGCGGCCACTCGCCGTCCGAGATCGCCGACATCTTCCGGGGCTGGAACGAGGGGCGCCTCGGCTCCTACCTCATCGAGATCACGGCCGAGGTGCTCAAGCAGACCGACGCCGCGACCGGCAAGCCGTTCGTCGACATCGTGCTCGACCAGGCCGAGCAGAAGGGCACCGGCCGCTGGACCGT
>DASWRZ010000274.1:0-7697 GCA_036402935.1 Actinoplanes sp. | reverse complement strand
GGCGAGCCCGATCGGGGTGCCGGGAACCAGAATCTGCCAGTTTTCCGCGTTGGTGGCGGCGGTGATGCGCCGGGACACCTCGGCCGCCTGGGCCGGTCCGGCGCCGGGCAGCAGCACCACGAACTCGTCGCCGGCGAACCGAGCCACGAAGTCGCCGCGGCGCATGACCCGGTTGAGCACGCCCGCGATGCGCTGGAGCACCAGATCGCCGCAGTGCCGGCCGTGCCGGGCGTTGACCTCGGTGAAGCCGATCAGGTCGCAGACCCCGATCGCGGCCCGCTCGCCCCGCTGCAGCATGTCGCTTACGTGGCGCTCGAGCTGGCGGCGGTTGGGGAGGCCGGTCAGCGGGTCGTTGAGGGTCTCGTCGCCGTACCGGTCGGCGTCGCGCTGGGTCTCCTGAGCGTCGAGGCGGGCGGCCACACCGTCGAGATAGCCGTCGCGGAGCTGGTCGATGCGCTGGGCGGTGAGGCGGAACGCGTACCGGTCGGCGGCGTGGGCGGCAGCGTGGTCGCCGGCCGCGGCGTGACAGATGCTGCGTAATCGGGCCGGCTCGGCCGCGCCGAGCACCTCGGGCGAGACCGGCACCGAGTCGAGCATGGACAGCGCCCGGTCGGGTTTGCCGGCCGCGATCGCCAGGCAGACGGTGCCCAGGTGATGCAGGTCGCGGGAGCGGACGCTGTCGCCGCCGCCGGTCAACCAGCCGGCCGCGTCGACCTCGGTGTCCTCCCCGAGCGCCTCGCGGCGGGCCAGGGCATAGCCGTACGCCGCGCGGCTGCTCGGCCGCATGCGGTCGGCTCCGATCGCGACGTAGCGGATCAGCTCGGCCTCGATGTCGCGCAGCACCCGCAGGCAGCCGTCGGTGTCGCCCTGGTGGTCGAGCCAGACCGCGCTGCGCAACCGGATGCCCGGCGCCGCGAAGAGCTCGGGGGACAGGCCGACCGCGGCGCCGACCTGCCGGGCCTGCTCGATCGCGGTCAGCGCCTGACCGTGAAAGCCCAGGTAGGAGTAGGCCATCGCGAGGTCGTGCCAGCCCCAGGCGGTCTCCGAATCGCTCTCCGGCACCGCGGCCAGTGCCCGGGACGCCTGCACGAGATGGGTGACGCCGCGGTCGAGATTGCGCTGGAGATAGGCCCCGAGCGCGGCGAACGCGTGCATCTGACCGCGCAGATAGGGGTCGGGGAGTTCACGGACGGCATTCGACGCGATCGACATCGCGGTCGCCAGCTCGGCGACCCGGCCCAGGTTGATCAAGGCGCCGAAGCGCTGGACCGACGCGTACGCCCGGGTAGTCGGATCGGTGACGGCCGCGAGCACCCCGTCGAGGATCGGCAAAGCCTCGGCCGAACGGCCGTTCTGCTGCAGGTGCCCGGCCTGCCGCAGCTCCTCGACGTGTTCCGCGAGCTGGTCCAACCAACTCAACGCCTCGCCTCCCAAGACCCGGCCGGTCGTCGGCACAACCGACGATTGATGATTATGCCGTGGACTCGGACAGCGAACACACCTCCCGACCTTTGGTACGCATTCGCCTCAGCCCGATCGTCGCGGCGGCCGCCGACGAACTCGCCGAGGCCGGCGTCCAGTCACCGCGGGTCGATGCCGAACTGATCGCCGCGCACATTCTCGAGGTGCCACGTGGCCGCCTCGCCCTGATCGAGTCGCTGCGCCCGGATCAGCTGCATCGATTCACCACGCTGGTGGGCGAGCGGGCCCGCCGGATTCCGCTGCAGCACCTGCTCGGCACCGCCGCCTTCCGGCATCTCGAACTGGCGGTCGGCGACGGCGTCTTCGTGCCCCGGCCCGAGACCGAGCTACTGGCGGGGTGGGGCATCGAGCGAACGCCGCCGGGCGGCGTCGTGGTCGATCTCTGCAGCGGTACGGGGGCGATCGCGCTCTCGGTAGCCGACGAGAGCAAGGCCGCCCGGGTGATCGCCGTCGAGCGCTCCCCGGTGGCCATCGATTACCTGCGGCGCAACGCGATCCCGTTCCCGTCGGTCGAGGTGGTCGAGGCCGACGTCACCGATCCGGCGCTGCTGACCGACGAGCACGGCGCCGTCGATGTGCTGCTGTGCAACCCGCCGTACGTGCCGGACGGCACCGAGGTGCCGCCCGAGGTGGCCGACCACGACCCGGCCGAGGCGGTGTTCGGCGGCACCGACGGGCTGGCGGTGATCCGGCCGGTGATCCCGCTGGCCGCCCGCCTGTTGAAGGCGGGCGGGGTGGTCGGCATCGAGCACGACGACGTGCACGGCGACGCGGTCCCCGAGTTGCTGCGCGCGGACGGGAGGTTCCACGAGGTGACCGCGCACCTGGACCTCACCGGGCGGCCGCGGTTCGCGACGGCTCGCCGCAGGTGATGCCCGTGCTGCCCTTGAAGCCGGGTGTGCCCCACATGGCAGACTGCATCTCGTGATGCTCTACGACTGCCGTACCACCGCGGACCGCGATCGCGGCATCGCCGCCGCCGTCGAGGCGGTCAAGAGCGGCGAGCTCGCGGTGTTCCCCACCGACACCGTGTACGGCATCGGCGCCGACGCGTTCGCCCCGCATGCGATCACCGCGCTGCACACCGCCCGCAACGCGACCCGGCAGGTGCCGCCGCCGGTGCTCGTCGGCTCACGCCACACGCTGGACGGACTGGTCTACTCACTGCCCAAGGCGGCGCGGGAACTGGCCGACGCGTTCTGGCCGGGCGCCCTGACGCTGCTGGTCGAGCACTCGCCGAGCCTGCAGTGGGACCTCGGCGACACCGGCGGCCAGGTCGCGGTGCGCATGCCGCTGCACCCGGTGGCGCTCGAGGTGCTGCGCGAGGTCGGCCCGATGGCGGTCACCACCGCCAACAAGGTCGGGCAACCGGCGCCCAAGACGGCCGAAGAGGCGCGCGAGCAGCTGGAATACGCCGTACGCATCTATCTCGAGGCCGGACCGGCGGCCGACCCGGCGCCGAGCACGGTCATCGACGTCACCGGCGATGTCCCGCGGGTGCTGCGGACCGGCGCCATCCCCCTGGAAAAACTCCGCGACGTGGTGCCCGACCTCCTCGCCGCGGAGGAGTGAACGTGGCGCCGTTCACCGTCCTCCACATCTGCATGGGCAACATCTGCCGGTCGCCGATGGCCGAGCGGCTGCTCGACCGGGCGGTCCGTGACCGCCTCGGCGCAGAGCACGGCTCGTCCGGCGCCGACCTCGTACGCAGCGTGAGCGCCGGCACCGGCGGCTGGCACGAGGGCGAGGAGATGAACCCGCCCGCCGCCCGTCAGGTGCGCAGCCGGGGCGGTTCGATCGACGGCTTCGAGGCCCGCAAGCTGCGCGGCGACTTCCTCGACGACGCCGACCTGATCCTGACCGCGACGGCCGACCAGTACGACTACGTCGTCGCGCTGCGGCCCGAGGCGGCCGACCGCACGTTCGTGCTCGGCGAGTTCGGCCGGCTGATCGGCTTGATCGACCCGGCCACGCTGCCGCCCGCCGGGGCCGACGCCGAAGCGGTGCGGGCCCGGGGCGAGGCGATCGTGGCCGCGGTGGCCCGGCTGCGCGACGGCGACGGCCCGCGACCGGGCGACGACCTCGACGACCCGTGGGGTCGCGGCGACCAGACGTTCCTGCGCATCGGCGACGAGATCGAGGACACGACGGTGCCGTTCGCCGCGCTTCTGCTGCCGTGACCGGCCGCATCGTTTCTCCGGACGCCGCGGGCATCCAGGAGGCCGCCGAGTTGCTGCGCGCCGAGTCGGTCGTCGCGTTCCCCACCGAGACCGTCTACGGCCTGGGTGCCGACGCCTTCTCGCCCAAGGCGATCGCCGAGGTCTACCGGCTCAAGAACCGTCCCTCGTGGAACCCGCTGATCGTCCACGTCCCCGCGGCCCCGGCCGCCCGCGAGCTCATCGCGAACTGGCCCGAGGTGGCCGACGAGTTGGCCGCGCGGTTCTGGCCGGGCCCGCTGACCCTCGTACTGAAGAGAGCGCGGCACCTGGCCGGGGTCGGTGCCGACAACGACACGATCGCGATCCGTGTGCCCGCCCACCCGGTCGCGCTGCGCCTGCTGGAGGTGTGCGGGCTGCCGCTGGCCGCGCCGAGCGCCAACCGGTCGGAGAGCATCTCGCCGACGACCGCCGAGCATGTGGTGCGCAGCCTGCCCGACGTACCGCTGGTGCTCGACGGCGGCCCGAGCTCGTGGGGGATCGAGTCGACCGTGCTCGACCTGACCACCGGCACGCCGACCCTGCTGCGGCCCGGCGCGCTCGGGTTGCGGGCGATCCGCGAGGTCACCGGCAAGATCGCGTTGCCGGGGGACGGGCCGGCCGACGGGACCGCCCGGCCGTCACCCGGGATGAGCCGTCGCCACTACGCACCCCGGGCCCGGCTGATCCTCACCCGGGAGGTCGGTGACGTGGACGAAGAGACCGGTGTGCTGGGGTCGTCCATAAAAACCGGGAAGAACCGGGAACTTCTCTCGGCCGACCCGCGCGAGTACGCCGCCGATCTCTACGCCGCTCTTCACCGGCTGGACGACGCCGGAGTGGCGAGGATCGTCGTGCAGGAGCCGCCGGACACCGAGGAGTGGCTGGCCATCCGCGACCGGCTCCGGCGGGCGGCCGCTTCATAGGCGATCCGGCTTCGTAGGCGGCTCGGCGCCTCCCGCGATGTTGCGGGCCATCCCGCTGAACACGATCCCGTGGAACGGCAGCACCGGCCGCCGAGATAACCGGTCGCGCCGGTGACCAAGCAACGCATAACGGCGACTGTGCCCTGGAGCAGCGGATTTACGCCATATGCTCAACACCAGGCAGCGTTGCCACAGCTGGGGAGGGCGCGTGGACACGACCTTCTGGGGCCCGGATTTCGCGGAACTCGAGCGCGACGATCCGGACATCGCCCGTGTGCTCCTCGACGAACTGGGCCGCCAGCGCGAGGGCCTGCAGCTGATCGCGAGCGAGAACTTCACGTCGCCCGCGGTGCTGGCCGCGCTCGGCTCGACCCTGGTCAACAAGTACGCCGAGGGTTATCCGGGGCGGCGCTACTACGGCGGCTGCGCCCAGGCCGACCGGGCCGAGCAGCTCGCGATCGAGCGGGCCGCCCTGCTCTTCGGGGCCGAGCACGTCAACGTCCAGCCGCACTCGGGCGCCTCGGCCAACCTCGCCGCCTTCGCCGCGCTCGCCGAGCCGGGCGACACCGTGCTGGCCATGGAGCTGCCGCACGGCGGGCACCTCACGCACGGCAGCCGGGTCAACTTCTCCGGCAAGTGGTTCCATCCGGTCGGCTACCGCACCACACCGGACACCGAGCTGATCGACTACGACGAGGTGCGCGATCTCGCGCTGGCCCACCGGCCCAAGCTGATCATCTGCGGCGCCACCGCGTACCCCCGGCTGATCGACTACGCGGTGTTCCGCGCGATCGCCGACGAGGTGGGCGCCTATCTGATGGTCGACGCCGCGCACGTGATCGGCCTGGTGGCCGGCGGGGCGATCCCGTCCCCGGTCGAGCACGCCGACGTGGTCACCTGCACCACCCACAAGGTGCTCCGCGGGCCGCGCGGCGGCATGATCCTCTGCCGCGCCGAGCTGGGCCGCCGGATCGACAAGGCCGTCTTCCCGTTCAGCCAGGGCGGCCCGATGATGCACGCCGTCGCGGCCAAGGCCGTCGCCTTGCGCGAGGCGGGGCGCTCCCGCTTCCAGTGGTACGCGCGGCAGGTCGTCGACAACGCGCAGGCCCTGGCCGCGGGGCTGGCCGCCGAGGGGATGCGGCCGGTGACCGGCGGCACCGACACCCACCTGGTCCTGGCCGACCTGCGGGAGCTCGGGGTGGCCGGGTGCGATGCGGAACTGCGCTGCGAACGGGCCGGAATCACGCTCAACAAGCACGCTCTGCCGTACGACCCGGAGCGGGCCGCGGTGACGTCGGGCGTGCGTCTCGGTGCGCCGGCGGTCACCACGCAGGGCATGGGGGAGGGCGAGATGCGTACGATCGCAGGGTTGATCGGCGCGGCCGTCCGCGCCGATCCGGAGACCGAGGGTGGAGCTCGCGCCCTCCGCGAGCTCGCGGAGCAGACCCGCGCCCTGGTCGGCCGTTTCCCCGTTTACGACAGGCAGGAAGCCTTCGCATGACCGAGCCCGACGTCACGCACGACCCCAAGGTGCCCGTCCAGGCGCACGCCGGCATCGTGCGCACGATCCTGGGCCGCGACGACGAGGACGACGACCGTCCGCTGCCCGACCTGCCGCCGCTGCCCGAAGACCCGCGCTGGCGCATCGAGCACCTGCCGCTGATCACCGCGGTCGGTTTCGCGCTGGTGCTCTTCGGTTTCTCGGCCGGTCTGCTGATCGGCGGCATGCCGGCCGCGCTCGGGGTGGCCGGCGGCATCCTGATCGTGACCATGGGGGTGAGCCTGACCACCCTCGCGATCGCCTGGGCGGACGTCATTCGGCCGGAACTGGTCCTGCCGGTCGGGATGAGTGTCTACTTTGTGAAATACGCGGCGATCGTCTTCCTGATGTTCGCCGTGGTCGGCAGTGACTGGAGCGGCGCGCGGGCCATGTTGTGGGGTCTGGCGGTCGGTGCCGTGTTGTTGACCGGCATCCAGGCCTGGTGGCTCACCCGGCTCGCCAACCGGCGGGCGGCCGCCGTGCCGCCCGCTGACCGTGAGCCCGCATAACGGTCCTGGCCAGCGCCGACACCGCAAGATCGACTGAGGGATGATGCCCGATCCGGTGACTGATGGTGCGGTCCGTGGATTCGACTTGCGCCATGGGAGTACTGTTTCGCCAATTGGTGCGGCCACCCATCGCCCGGACAACATCGCGTTGCCCGGGGGGTGCTGCTTAGACACCTGTTTCCGGCTGATATCTTTCTCCCAGTCATGGCCGGTCAGCTACCCCCTTCTGATGAACCCCCCAGGGACGAGATCCCGCCACCCCCCATCGATTCCGGGGCCGGCATGGCGGCGGTCAGCTACCTCATCGGGGGCATGGTCTTATGGGGTGGGATCGGCTGGCTGGTGGATCACCACTTCCACACCCACGGCATCGCGTTCGGTATCGGCGCGGTGGTCGGGGCGGCAGCTGGTGTCTACCTTGTTGCGCGCCGCTTCGGCGCCTGACCTGGAAGGGTTATCGTGACCGGTCAGACGACTGTACTCGCGGGGGGCGTGCCTTGGCCGCCAACGGTTCACGACTTCTACGCGCCGGCCATCGCTCCCTGGGGCGCTGACGGATACCACAACCCGTGGTTCACCAAGATCACGGTGATGCTGTGGCTCTCGGTCGCGATCATCATTCTTTACTTCCTGTTGTCCTACCGGAAGCCGAAACTGGTTCCGACCAAGAAGCAGTGGATCGCCGAGTCGATCTACGGTTTCGTGCGGAACAACATCTCGGTGGACATGCTCGGCACCAAGGACGGTGTGCGCTTCGCGCCCTACCTGGCGACGCTGTTCGTCTTCATCTTCGTGATGAACCTGTGGGGCATCATCCCGTTCTTCCAGCTCTCGCCGAACTCGCATATCGCGTTCCCGGTCGTCCTCGCGCTCCTGAGCTATGTGATCTTCATCTATCAGGGTTTCAAGCGGCATGGCGCGGGCTACCTCAAGCACTCGCTGATCCTGCCGGCCCCGTGGTTCATCCAGCCGATCCTGATCCCGATCGAGTTCTTCTCGACCTTCATCGTGCGGCCGTTCTCGCTGGCCGTCCGGCTGTTCGCGA
>DASWRZ010000273.1:0-2034 GCA_036402935.1 Actinoplanes sp. | reverse complement strand
TCGGTAGTCGGGCACCTCGGCCAGCAGCGACCGGTGGGTGCCGGTGGCGACGACGCGGCCGTCGCGCAGGAAGTGCACCACGTCGGCCTGGTCGAGCAGGGCCGGCGAGGTGGTGACGATCAGGGTGCCGCGGCCCCGGCGGGCCTTGCGGAGCCGTTCGGCGATGGCGGCCTCGGTGTGCGCATCGACCGCCGAGGTCGGTTCGACCGCCAGGAGGATCTCCGGCTCCCGGTAGAGGGCACGCGCCAGCCGTACGCGTTGACGCTGCCCCCCGGAGAGATTGCGTCCGTCGGCTTCGATCCGTCCGTTGATGTCGTTGGCGACGGCGATGTTGAGCGCCGCCTCGACCCGGTCCACGTCGACCGCCCCGCGGCCGGCGACCACTTCGGCCAGTGTGCCCGCGAAGAGGTGCGCGTCGTCGTCGGCGACCAGGATGCGCTCGCGCACCTCACCTCGCTCGATCTCGTCCAGGCGCATGCCGCCCCAGGTCACGCCGGTCTCCCCGTACCGTCCGAGCCGGTCCACGATCGGCGCCGCACCCGAGCCGGCGAGCACCGTGAGCAGGCCCGGCTCGACCGTGACGCCGGAGAACGGGTCGTAGAGCTTGGCCGGGCCGCCGGGTGCCGGCGTGCCCGTGGCCGGTTCGGGCTCCACGTTGAGCAGTGCCGTGACCCGCCGGGCCGCCACCACGGCCTGGATGATCTGCTGGCCCGAGGAGATGAAGATCTCGACCGGCACGACCAGGATCGCCGCGTAGCCGTAGACCGCCGCCAGCTCGCCGACCGTGATGTCGCCGCGCGCGGCCAGATGCGCGCCGAGCCACGTGACCAGGGCCAGGAAGAGCGCGGGCAGCCCGGTGGCGAGCGCTTCGATCCAGCTGGCGGCCGACGCCACCCGATAGCCCTCACCGAGCAGCCCGGTCGAGCCGGACCGGTAGCGGGCCAGGTGGGCTTCCTTGCCGCCCAGCCCGTTGAGAAGGTGCAAACCGCCCACGATGTCGAGCAGGCGGCCCGCGAGCTGACCGGCCCGGGTGCGGTAGCGGGCGCCGGCCCGGTGCAGCGAGCCCAGCAGCGGGCCGATGGCCAGGCCGACCACCGGCACGCCGGCCAGCACGGTGACCGCCAGCAGCGGGTTGACGCGCAGCAGCAGCACGGCTACCACGGCGTACCCGACGACGGCGCCGACGCCGGGCCCGGTGACCGTGAGCCCGCGCGCGATGATCCAGACGTCGCCGACGCCGATCGTGACGACCTCGCCGGCGGTGAGCCGGCGCGGAAGCGCCGCGCCGAGGTCGATCGCGTGGCCGAGGACGACGCGGATGGTGCGGTAGCCCGCATCCATCCTGATCTTGG
The DNA here is from genome assembly GCA_036402935.1 of Actinoplanes sp. GTDB lineage: Bacteria > Actinomycetota > Actinomycetes > Mycobacteriales > Micromonosporaceae > Actinoplanes. The sequence goes on along the minus strand of DASWRZ010000273.1, from coordinate 682 downwards.
TCATCGTGCGGTGCCGGGCCATGCCGAGGAACGCGCCGACGGACGTCAGCGCGAGCAGGACGGCGGACCAGGCGGCGAGAATGCCGTAGTGGTTCTCGCGCAGGCCGTGATCGATGGCCTGACCGATCACCGGTGGCGCGAGGACGAGGCTGAGTGTCGATGCGCTGCCGAGCAGGCCACCGGCCGCGACGCGGGGCCACTGGCAGCGGGCCAGCCAGAGCAGGTAGCGCACTGGTCCGCGAGTCAAACAGACCCCCTAGATCAGCCTGTTACTGTCCCGACCGTGGGCGAAGCAAAGAGTACGCGAGTCATCGCTGGGCGTAAATTCGATCTTACGCGACGTGTTGCTGTGATGGCGATCGTCAATCGAACTCCCGACTCATTCCATGACAAAGGCCGAACATTCGGCCTGGAGTCGGCGATCGAGGCGGTTCGCGCGGCAGCCGCGTCGGGAGCCGACTGGATCGACGTCGGAGGGGTCCCGTTCGCCCCCGGGCCCGAGGTGAGCGTCGCCGAGGAGATCGACCGTGTGCTGCCGGTCGTCGAGGCGGCCCGCGATCTCGCGGTCGTCTCGGTCGACACGTTCCGGCCCGAGGTGGCCCGCGCGGTGATCGCGGCCGGGGCGGGCGTCATCAACGACACGTCCGGTTTGCGTGATCCCGCAATGGCCGAGGTGGTCGCC
>DASWRZ010000272.1:0-15702 GCA_036402935.1 Actinoplanes sp. | reverse complement strand
GTGCCGACCAGCATCTCCTCGGGCGAGGCGGGCCCGACCGCGGCCGCGATGCCGAAGTCGACCACCTTGGCTCCGCTCGCGGTGACCATGATGTTGGCCATCTTGATGTCGCGGTGGACCAGGCCGTCGGCGTGGGCGGCGGCCAGCGCGGCCGCGACCTCGCCGCAGATGCGGAAGACCGTGCGGGGCGGCAGCGGCGCGCTCGCCACCCGCTGCTGGAGGGTGGGGCCGTTGACCAGCTCCATCACGACGTAGGGCACGCCGCCCTCGGTCGACTCCCCGTAGTCGTAGACCTGGGCGATGTTCGGATGCGAGAGGGTCGCCGCAGCACGTGCCTCGTCGCGGATGCGGGCGCGCGACTGCGGATCACCGGCGAATCGACCGGCGAGCACCTTCACCGCGACCGGGCGGCCGAGCACCTCGTCGCGGGCCCGCCACACGACGGCCATCCCGCCGGTGCCGAGCTCGTGCAGCAATGTGTAGCGGCCCCCGAGCGTCTCCTGAACCTCCACCCGTGGAAGTGTGCCGGTTCGATCGCGAATTCGCACATCCGCCGATACTCGAATAGCATTCGTATTCGTTTTTGGGCGAGATCCACTTATTGTTCGACTTACTCGATCAAGGTGGTGGTTGCGGTGGCGATTTCCCGGCGGCAAAGGGTCGCGGACGCGCTTGTCGGCCGCCTGCTGCGGCAGGTGCCGGCGCGTACGGAATATGCGGTGGAGCCGGTACGCAGCCGGATGCGTGACGGCACCGAACTGGCGGGAGACCACTACGGCCCGCGCGGCGGCCGGGCCCGGGGGACGGTTCTGATCCGCACGCCGTACGGACGGGGTTTTCCCACGTCGGCGCTGAATGGGCGGCTCCTGGCGGCGCGCGGCTATCACGTGCTCATCCAGAGCGTGCGCGGCACCTTCGGCTCCGGCGGCCGCATCGAGCCGATGGCGCAGGAGACCGAGGACGGCCTGGACACGGTCGCGTGGCTGCGTGACCAGGAGTGGTTCGACGGACGGCTGGCCACCCTGGGCGGCTCCTATCTGGGCTGGACCCAATGGGCGATCCTGCAGGACCCGCCGCCCGAACTGCGCACTTCGGTGATCTACGTCGGGCCGCACGACTTCCGCGCCTCGACCTACGGAACCGGCGCTTTCACCCTCGGCGACTTCCTCGGATGGAGTTATCAGATCACCCGTCAGGAGGACAACAGCGGGCTGCAACGACTGCTGGACACGGTCGCCGCCGGGCGGCGGCTGCGTCCCGTGTACGCCGGTCTGCCGCTCCCCGAAGCAGCCGAGACCGTTCTGCAGGGCCGCGCACCCTGGTATCGCGACTGGGTCACCCGCACCGACGCCTCCGACCCATGGTGGGAAGCCCGCCGGGCCGGCGCCGCCCTGGAGCGGGTCAGCACGCCGATCCTGCTTGTCAGCGGTTGGCAGGACCTCTTCCTGGAGCAGACCCTGGAACAGTTCGCCGTGCTCACCGGCCGGGGCCTCGACGTCGGCCTGACCGTCGGCCCGTGGACCCACCTCGAGGTCGGCAGCCGCGCCGAGAGTCGGGTCAGCCGGGAGACGCTCGCCTGGCTCGACGAGCACATGGCCGGCGGGCCGCCGGCCCGGCAGCAGCCGGTCAGCGTCTTCCGCACCGGCGAACGCCGCTGGCACGATCTGCCGTCCTGGCCCCCGCCGTCGTCTCCGGCCGTCTTCCGCCTTCACCGACCCGGCACATTGACTCTGATCCACCCCACGGCCGACGAAACGGAGAATCCGGAACCAGCCGAATTCACCCATTCGCAGGACGCGATCAATGAGGCCGAGAATGACCGCGTCACTTTTCGCTATGACCCGTCCGATCCCACGCCGACCCTCGGCGGCCGCACGCTGAGCGGCTCGATGGGCGTCAAGGACAACCGGCCGCTCGAGGATCGGCCCGACGTGCGCGCCTTCACGACCGACCCGCTGCCCACCGCGGTCGACGTGATCGGCTCTCCGGTGCTCGACCTCGCGATCTCGGCCGACACCCGGCACGCCGACGTCTTCGTGCGCCTGTGCGACGTCGACGAGCGCGGCCACTCGCGGAACTTCAGCGACCTCATGCACCGGCTCGACCCGGCCGTGCCGCCCGGCGAGGTGCATCACCTGCACCTGACTCTCGACGCGTGCTTTCATCGCCTGCGGGCCGGCCATCGGCTGCGCCTGCTGGTGACCGGTGGTTCCTTCCCCCGCTATGCCCGAGCCGTCGACGACTCGGGCGCGCTGGCGCCGTCGCATCGCACCGTCCACTGTCATCCCTCCCGGCTGACCCTGCCGGTGGCCCCGCCACCGCGATCCGTGCTGCCCTGATCAGTCCGCGGGGGCCGGATGCCGCATCCACCACTCGGTGAACTGCAGCGCCTGGCCCACCTGGTCGAGCCGGAGCACCCACAGGTTGCTGTAGGTCTTGCCGGGATAGGTCGTGGTCGCCTCGACGACCGCGACCTCGTCGGTGATGATCACCGGGTGCCAGGCGAAGGTCGTGGTGCCCGGCTCGTCCTTGTTCTCGAGCCACTTCGCCACGATCTCGGCGCGGCCGCGCCACGGCCTGGCGTACGGCTCGGTGAAATAGGCCGCGTCCTCGGCGAACAGGCCGCCGATCTCCTCCGGATCGTTGGACTCCCAGGCCCGCCGATAGCTCTGCACCCACGACGTGACGGCGTCCAGACTGCTCATCGTGCCTCCCCAGGCCGGGCGCGATTTCTCGCGCTATTTTCCGTACGCCAAACGGTCGAACTCGGTCAGCGCCCCGCTCCACAACAGATCGCTGACCTGGCCGAGCACGATCGCGGTCAGCCCCTCGTGCGTATCGTTGAACCACGACGTGCCGTAGCCGCCGGACCACCCGTACCGCCCCGGGCCGGACACCTCGTCGGCCGTGACCGTCACCGCCATGCCGTAGCCCCAGCCGTGCTCGGCCAGCAACATGCCGCCGGCGTCGATCTGCTCGGGACTCAGGTGGTTGGTCGTCATCGAGGCGACCGACCGCTCGGAGAGCAGCCGGGTGCCGCCGTGCACGCCCCCGTTGAGCAGCAGACGCGCGAACGCCAGGAAGTCGTCGGCGGTCGAGACCAGACCGGCCGAGCCGGACGGGAAGGCCGGCGGCGCGCTCCACAACTCGGGCGGCGTGATGTCGCGCTCGGCCATCTGCCCGGTCGAGAAGTCGGTCATGTAGTAGCCCGGGAGCCGGGCCGCGCGCTCGGCGGGCAGCCAGAACCCGGTGTCGCGCATGCCGAGCGGCTCGAACAGCCGCTCGCGCAGCAGGTCGCCGAGCGGACGCCCGGCGGCTCGCGCCAGCAGCACGCCGAGGATCAGGGTGCCGCCGTTGTACAGCCATCTGTCGCCCGGCTGGTGGATCAGCGGAAGGCTGCCGAACCGGCGGATCCACTCGTCGGGGTCGTGCGGCGTGCGCGGATCGGGCTCCGCCATCTGCAGCCCCTGCTCGCGCCACGCCCGCACGATCGGGTAGTCGGGGTTGAGCTCCTGGCCGGCCGAGATGATGCCGAAGCCGTTGGTGAAGGTCAGCAGGTCCTCCACCGTGACCGGCCGGACCGGCGCGACCGTCTCGTCGAGCGCGGCGTCGGGCCGGGCGAGCACCCGCTGCCCGGCCAGCTCGGGCAACACCTTGGACACCGGCTCCTCGAGGTCGATCAGACCGTCCTCGGCGAGCATCATCGTGCCGGCCGCGATCACGGGTTTGGTCATCGAGGTGATGCGGAACGGGGTGTCACGGCGCATCGGCACGTCACCCCCGTAGTGAGTGAAGCCGAGCGCGTCGACGGTCACGTCGTCGCCCCGGGCCACGAGCGAGACCAGGCCCGGGAACTCGCCGCGCTCGATCCGGGCGGCCATGGCGTCATGCAGGTCAGCAGGCATGGGGACCACCCTGCCAGGCCCCTCCGACATTTTCTCCGCCGATCACGAGCCTACTTCTCCGACGATCATGACCTGGGAACTTTCTGTCGGAGGTCCGGTCTAGGGTCCCCGGCATGGACCAGACCTGGCGTCACCTCCCCGCTCCGGCCCGCCCCGTCGCCTCCGCCGCCACCGCGGCGGTCGTCGCGGCGCGCAGCCGCGAGCGCGAGGCGCTCGACGACGCGGTCGACGATCTGGCCGGGCTCGATCCGGCGACGTCCGGTCTCATTCTGGGTACGACGGTGCGCCTGCTCCTGGAGGAGACGCATCCCGACGGGCTCGACGGCGAGGCCGTACGTGACGTCCTCGACCGCTGCGTGCGGGCGGCGCGCGACTGGCAGCCCGAGGTCGATCCGCACGTCGTGCTCCTGTTGCTGGCCGGCGCGCTCGGCGTCACGGAAGAGGACGGCACCGCACCGCCCGAACCGGAGCTCCTGGCCCGGCACGCCGCGCTGCTGATGGCCGACCTGGCCGGCCCGCGCCCGATCGAGCCGGTCCTGACCGCCGCGCTCGACGAGATCGCGCGCGCCCAGCTCAACGACTGAACTCACGTGCACAAAACCAAGGTGCCCGACCTCGGTCCGCCCTCTCGGGTGACGAGCGACGGGCCAAGGACGAGGCGGCCGCCACCGGCGCTTCGGTGCACTGATCAGCGACCCCGGCCGCGATTGAGGCCATCCGGCCGTCATTGACGGCCGGGTGGCCACGCGGGGGTGCGAAATCGGTCGGTCGCCATCGCCCCGGCGCGTCAATCCGCCGGTGTCAGGACGGGCGCAGGCCGACCGAGGTGCGCGAGGTCGGCGGCTCGGCGCAGCCCAGCAGGCCGACCAGCCCGGAGACCCAGAGCTGACGGTAGACCGTCGGGCTCGGGTGGCTGACCACCAGCTTGATCCCACTGGCCGCGGCGGTGTGGAAGCAGGCGACCAGGATGCCGATGCCGATGCTGTCGATCAGCATCACCCGCTGAAGGTCGAGGCATATCTTGCCCGGCGTGGAGCTGGTCAGCACATCGTTGACCGCATCTCGCATCACGTGGGCATTGTCAAGATCGATTTCTCCACTGGGTGCGATCTCGACGGTGCCGTCGGCCAATTGGCGCGTGGTGATCGGCAGATACACGGCTGCCCTCTTCCTGGCGTCGAGCGGGGCCGACGCCGACCTTTCCGTCGCGGGACGGTTGCCGCGGCCGCACGATGCCCGAACGGGCATCCGACCTGAGCTGGGCCTGGCGTCGCGGCCACGACGCTCACCCTCCGACCGCGTTCCTACAACAATCCGCTGGTCTGCAAGTTACGCCACGTAGGCGCGGAACGCCAGAGTAGTTCATAGGGCCTGAATGTGCTGGAACGGTCAGTGGAGGGCGAGGACGTTGACGTTCCACACGGTCGGGCCGAATACTCACGGCATGCGATGGAGCGCGCTGCGGCATGGTTGACGTTTCCGTCCGAGCCGCGGCCATGCTCCCTGAAAGCGCCGATATCGTCCACTTCAGCAGCGCGGACGTCGATCAGGCCCGCACACTGCTAAATCGTTTCTACTATCCGGTGGCGGTCGGCACGCCGGGAGGCCCGTCGGGATTCACGCTCGGCGCCGAAGTGATCCAACTCGGACCGTTGACCGTGGGCCAATTGAGCTTCGCCACCCTGGTGACGCTGGATGTGGCCGAGTTGGACGCCTATCACGTCAGCATGCCCACGTCCGGGCGCATGCGAACCCGGCACGCAGGCCACGAGGTGGTGGCCACCCCCGCCACGGCGGCGGTCTTCGGCCCCGGCAGCCCGGTCTACACGCTGCACGACGCCGGCTCGGCCGAGCTCGCGATCAAGATCGAACGCACCGCCCTGGAGGAGGAGCTCGCCGGCCTGCTGGGTCACCCGGTCGAGGGACCGATCGACCTGCCACCGGCCATCGCGCTCACCGGCGGCCCGAGCCAGAGCTGGAGCCGGCTGGTGCGACTGCTCCGCGACGAGCTGGACTACGGGCAGAGCCTGCTCTATCAGCCGCTGATCGCCGAGCAGCTGCGCAGCTGCGTGCTCAGCGGGCTTCTGCTCAGCGTGCCGCACAAATATCACGACGAGCTGATCGGCCCGGCCACCGCGGGACCGCCGCGGGCCATCCGGCGCGCGGTCGAGGCGATCCACGACGAGCCGGAGCGTTCGTTCAGCGTCACCGACCTGGCGCGGATCGCCAACATGAGCGTGCGCTCGCTGCAGGAGGGCTTCCGCCGCCATGTCGGCAGCGCGCCGATGACCTATCTCCAGTCGGTACGGCTCGACCGGGCCCACGAGAGCCTGCGCCGGGCCGACCCGGCCTGCGTCACGGTGTCGGCGGTCGCCCACCGCTGGGGCTTCGCCCACCTGGGCCGCTTCGCGTCGGCGTACCGCCTACGGTTCGGCGAGCCACCCTCGAATACCTTGCGCAAGAGAGGCTGAGGGCCGGCGCGAGATCGGCAGCGCAGCCGCTGAGGTCACTCGCCGGGCTCGCTGCGCCTGGGCTGCGGGACCTCGTCGGTGCGGCGCGCGCCCGCGGTCGCTCCGAAGAGCTGCCCGCGCGGCGGCATCCACTCGCGCCACTGGCCGAGCCGGGGCGGCACCGCCACCGCTTCCCCGTCACCCGACCCGCGAACCTCGCGCAAATAGGCCAGCACCCGGCCCGCCGCGACCCCACCGTCCTCGGCGATGCTCAGCAGCGTGCGGTGCGCGTCGGCCAACGCCGGATCGTGCGGGTCGAGGCCGGGCAGGTCACCGATCGGCCGGCGCAGCAGGGCGGCGAGCCCCGCCAGCGCCTGAACCACATCACATGCGTCCCGCTCGGCGTCGGACAGCCCGGTCACGTCTCCCCCTCACCGCGCGCGCTGGCCGGTTCGCCGCCGCCACAGCGGTACATCGCAAGCACGCCAAGTCGGAAATGTATTCGGCCCACTACTAAGCGTCCATCCGTAACGCGCAGGTACTGTCCAGTTAGCGCTCAGTTTGACCGACGACTGCTCGAACGTCCCATTCGGCACCATGGTCATCCAGCTTGCGACGGGGTATGACGGGTAACGCAAATGGCGGAGGAGGAGACATGACCGACGAGATTCATCCCCTGGAAGAGACCGACGAGGTCGCCGACGCCGTGGAGGACGACGTCGCGGTCGACGCGTTCATCACGGGCGGCGGCACCGACCGGGATACTCCCGACTTCCTGCAGCCCGGCGAGGAGCCGCATCTGCGCACCGGCGCCGACCAGCCGTGGGATCCGGAGGACCTGGCGGTCGCCGAGGGCCGCGATCCGACGCCGGAGAACGTCGAGCGGGCCCGCAAGGAGTTGGAGGAGGACGGCCCGGCCGCGATCGAGCGGACCGTCCCCTAGCTCTTCTCAGACCGTGGTGGTGCGCCCGGTCCGGATCGCTTCCTGAGCCGCGGCCAGGATCGCCGTGATCCGGGCGCCGAACCGCACGTCGAGCTCGGGCTGCGGCCCACCGGCCGCCGCGGCCACCAGCTGGTCGATCGCCCGGCCGAGCGCCGGCACCGGGTCCCACGGCGCGGCCGGCACGATCCGCACACCGGCCTCGCCGGCGATCACGGCCTCTTCCCGTCCGGCGGCCGGCGGCGCGTCGACCGACAGCGTCAGCGTGCCGATCGCCCCGCCCTCGTGCCGGGTCAGCACGTGAATCATGTCGCGCACCCCGGCCATCGCCGTCACCTCGGTCACCGGCCCGAGGATCGGCAGGAGCAGGGCCAGCGCGTGCGGCCCGACGTCCCACAGGCCGCCGCTCTCGCGCCGCCAGGCCGAGGCGCCGAACGGGTTGCCCTCGCCGTAGATCGACCCGACGTGGTCGACCCGGCCCTCGAGCCAGCCCTCGGCCCGCTGCGCCGACGCCACGAACTCCTCGATCTGCGGCATCAGCCGCCGCGTGAAGAAGACCACCGACGCCAGGTCACGCGAGGCGACCGCGTCGACGATCTCGTCGGCCTCGGCCCTGGTGAACGCGACCGGCTTGTCGAGCAGCAGGTGCTTGCCGCTGGTGGCGGCTCGCAGCGCGATCGGCGCCTGCACGTCCGGCGGCAGCGCGATCGCGACCGCGTCGACGTCAGCGATCAGGGAGTCGATCTCGGCGTACGGCTTGGCCTGGTGCAGAGCGGCCAGCTCGGCGGCTTTGTCGGGATTGCGGCCCCAGACCCCCACGAACTCGACCGACTCGTGCGCGGTCAGCGCCGGCGCGTGCGCCATGTGCGCCCACGGTCCCGTGCCGAATAGTCCGAAGCGCATGCACCCTCCCGGTGTTTCACGTCCCGGCCGCAAGCTACCAGCAATTCGGCGATCAGTACGCTGTGCCGGGTGAACGGTCCCCTGTCGCTGGTGACGATCATTGCCGCCCTCGTGCTGGCGGTATGGTTCCTGCTGCGTGCGGCCCTCGACCGGGCCCCCAGCCGCTTCGATCTCTTGATCACGCTGGTCCTCGCGGTGCTGGTCGCGGTGCTCGTGGTCGTCGCGATCATCAACCTCTTCACCGGCACCCGCCCCTCCGAGGCGGCCACCTTCATCGGCTACCTGATCACCACGATCGCGTTCGCCCCGGTGGCCTTCTATCTGGCCCGGCTCGAACCCACCCGCTGGGGCAATCTCATCCTCGGCGTCGCCTGCCTGGTGCTGCCGGTTCTCGTGCTGCGGCTGCAGCAGATTGCGTCGGTGACCGGTGCCGCCTGAACCCACCGCCCAGCAGACCCGCCCGGCCGACGCCGCCCTCAACACCGGCCTCGGCCGCGTGCTGCTCTTCGTCTACGGCGTCTTCGCCCTCTCGGCCAGCGCCCGGGCCATCGTGCAGATCATCACCCACTTCTCCGAGGCCCCGCTGGCCTACCTGCTCTCGGGCCTGGCCGGCCTGGTCTACATCGCCGCCACCGTCGGCCTCGCGATCGGCGGCGCGCGCGGCCGCCGGATCGCCCTGACCAGCTGCAGCATCGAGCTCCTGGGCGTGCTGATCGTCGGCACGCTGAGCATCGCCGACAAGGTGGCCTTCCCCGACGACACCGTCTGGAGCCGCTACGGCAGCGGCTACGGCTACGTCCCGCTGGTCCTGCCGTTCATCGGCCTCTGGTGGGTCTGGCGGCACCGCTCGGCAAGTTGAGAAAATCAAGATCTGGATGTCGTAGCAGGGTGGCGGGTACAGACCGTCGCTCACGCCGAGGGCCCGCCCGGGGCGAGCAGGGCGCTGGCGCGCCCAGAACGCTCACCCCGACCGGGCGACCTGCGTAAGTGGTTGCGCCCAAGACCAAAACCGCTAGGCGCAGGTGACGCAGGTGCGGGCGTCGGGGCGGATCTCGAGGCGGGCGGACGGGATCGGTTTGCCGCAGCGCTCGCAGATGCCGTAGGTGCCGTCGTCGTGCCGAAGCAGGGCGGCCCGCAGCTCGGCCGCTCGCTGCCGGGTCGCGGCCAGGGTCGCCGTCAGCTGGGCGCGCTCGAAGGCGATCGTGGCGCCCTCCGGGTCGTGCTCGTCGTCGGCGTTGGAGGAGCGGGACGCCTCGAACACCGACGCCAGGTCGTGCTCCAGGGCGCCGGCCTCCGCCTCGACGCCGGCCAGCAGGCGCTCCAGCGTTTCCCGGGTCGTCATCGATCCACGCTAACGGCTCTCGTACGCGGTGCGGCCGGCTTCGATCTGGGGCACGTGCTCGATGGCCCAGCCGGCCAGCGCCGGCGCGGGCGGGATCAGGCTCTGGCCGACGGCCCTGGAGGTCATCGGGGCACTCGGCCTGATCCTGCCGCCGCTGACCGGCATCGCGGCCGCGCTCGCGTTCGCGGCCGCGGTCGGCCTGACCCTGCTCCAGGTCGGCGGCATCGTCGTCCACCTGTCCCGCGGCGAGGCCAAGCTGATCGGCCTCAACGTCGGGCTCCTGGTCGCCGCCGCCGTAGCCACCTGGCTCGGCACGACCTGGCTATGAGGTCGGCCGCCGGCCATCGCCGGTCGCCCACCGGCCATCCCCAGTCACACCCTGGCCGTCCCCGGTCGCCCGCCGGCCATCCCCAGTCACACCCTGGCCGTCCCCGGTCGCCCGCCGGACGTCGCCGACCGCCACGCGGTCGCCGGAAATCGGTGTCTGGTCGGGCCAGGGCACGTAGTAGTCGCGCCGCCCGCCGGTGAGAAGCCGGTCGTACCGGAGAAGCTCGCGGGCGATGCCCGCGTTGCCCATCGCCCAGCCGGGCTCCGGGGGCAGGTCGCTGGGCGTGACGCGATGTTCGAAGTTGGACCAGGAGACGCCGGAGGCCTCGGGCCGGGCCCGCGCCTCGATGTCGTCGACGAGCACCCGGGCGAAATCGAGGTCGCCCAGGTCGCAGGCGAGCGCCAGCACGCCGGCCGTTCCGCAGCAGCGGCCGCTGTTGTCCCAGAAGCCGGGCCGCAGCCGTTGCGGTAGGCCGGAATGCGTGACGGTGTGCCAGCAACGGGAGATCAGGGCGGCCCACGACGGGTCGCCGGTAACCTCCGCGAGCAGGCGGAACACCTGGGCGTCGCCGGCCGGTCCGTGGCACCAGCCGTAGCTGTAGGGCTCGATCACGGTCGGACGCCACTGCGGGTCGGAGTGGCGCACCAGAAAACCGGAGGGGCCGGCCTCGTCGCGCGACACCACGTCGGCCACGCCGGCCAGCGCCAGGTCGACGAAGTCGGGCCGGCCCGCCGTGTGGCCGACCGAGGCCGGTGCATAGCTGATGCCGAGCGTCCCGTGCGAGATGTGGTGCAGGCGCGATGTCGCGCCGGTGCGGTGCTCCCAGTTGACGCCGGCCGGGGTCGGTTCGGCCCGCCGCAGGTAGGGCGATGCGGCCAGCACCGCCAACTCAGGATCACCCATCTGCAGCGCCGCGAGAGCGATCCCGGCGTTGCCGGCCAGCAACTCGAAGGCCTCGGACCACCGCTCGCCGTCGAACGCCGTCCGCACCTGGTCGAGGGAACGCCGCGCCGCCGCCGAGGATGCCGGATCGTCCAGCAGAGACCCGACCATGTGCAGGGCGTACGCCACTCCGGTCAGTCCGAAGTAGAGCGAGTAATCCGTGGCGTCGACCGCGCGAAGCGTCCGCGCGTTCCGCAACGCCGCGACGGCGTATCGATCATCGCCCAAGGCCAGATAGCCCTCGAGCAGCCCGAGTGCGACCCCGGCCCGGCCGCCGTAGAGCCACGGCGAGTCGTCGGTGGCATCGCGGTCGACCAGCCAGTCGAGGGCCGGACGGCCCAGCGAACTCACGCGTCGGCCTCGATGGTGTGGGGCAGGAAGTAGCAGTGGTCCTTGGTGACCAGGCCGTCGACGCCCAGCCCCTCGCGGATGCCCATGCCCGCCGGTTCACCGTCGACGAGCCACGACCCGATCACCGGGTGGACCGTGCCCTCGAGTCCGTCGAACGACGGCAACTCGCACAGTTGCTGGACGACGAAGAGCCCGTCCCCGCCGTACTCGGAAGGGTTGTCGGTGATGGTGACGCCGTCCCGCACCAGGGTGACCGAGCCGCCTTCCCGGCCCCAGACGGGTTTCTTGGCGTAGCTGGTCAGTGATGCCGCGGGCGAAGACGCGGCGAAGTAGGCGGGAAGCAGGTACTTCCCACGCTCCTTGTCGTCACCGAAGAGTTTCCAGAGCACCGGCAGAATGGCCTTGTTGCCGAGCAGCGCGGCCTTGTAGGGCGGTTCGATCCAGACCGTGCCGTGCTTGGTCGGGTCGGCCATGTTGCGGAAGAAGGCCTTGCCGCCCTCCTCGTTCCAGAACCACTCCCACGGGTAGAGCATGAAGATCACGTCGATGGGTTCCGGATCGGAGGAGCCGGGAGAAGGCACGAAGACCACTCGGTCGCCGGACACGTCCCAGCCGATCTGGCTCATCGCGATCAACTCGACCGGGAACCCCGCCTCTTCCGCCGTCGACATCAGGTAGGCCGCGTTCATGCGGTCCTCGCCCGAGGTCTCGGACGTCTCGTAGGCGAAGAAGATCTTGGGTTTCTCGGGCAGCCAGGGCCGGGCCTCGCGCAGCTTGCCGATGTTGCGCCGCCAGGCACCGGGGTCGGCCGGTTCGCCGTCGGCCGCCTCCCATCCGACCAGGCGGTCGTGGATCGAGTTCCACTGCCGCCACGGGTGCCGGGTGAGGTTGGTCTGGTCGGCCCAGTGCCACTGGATCACCGCCGACTCGACCAGCGAGGTCGGCGTCTGGGCGTTGTATTCCAGCAGCTTGGGCGTGCTGCCGGCGCCGTTGTACCAGAGGTCGAAGCGGCCGTAGATGCTCGGCGAGTAGTCCGGCGTCTCCATCGGCAGCCGCATGTCGGGATCTTTGTCGTAGTGCGTCCAGGTGTCGGCGTCACCGTCGAACCACGTGCGGATGATCTGCTCGTGGGCGAACTCGGGAATGCCGATCTTGGCCAGGAAGCAGGTCGACGGATTGCACACCGAGGCGAAGTAGCCCTCGCGACGACCCTCGACGGTGTGCCGGGGGCACTGCTTGACCATCCAGTCGCCGGCCTCGACGCACATCGTCTGCAACGTCGAGGTCGCCGTCTCCAGCTCCTCGATCTCCTCGGCGGTGAAGTCGTAGTACGGCCCCTCCTGCCAGTACGAGACCATCGTGCCGTCGGGCAGTTCGGTGTCGTTGTAGGTCAGCCCGAGGCTGTAGTTGGTCAGCTTCCAGCCGTCGCGAACCGGGCCGTACGGGATCCGTCGCACGCCTCAGCCACCCGACTTGTGCGACGAGCTGGTCTTGCCGGTGCTCTTGCCGCCCTTGCCGACCACGTTCGTCTTGATCGTCCCGTTGCCGATCTTGCCGGTGGCGGGCAGCCCGAACGACTTGCGGGACGTCTGGTCGTTGTAGGCGAAGCGGCTGCCCCCGGTCGGCAGCTGCGATCCGATCGGATAGCCCGAGCGGTAACCCGACGAGTGCCAGATGTAGTAGGGCACCACGCCGCCACCGTAGTAGTGGTTGGCGTCGCAGTAGTTCTCGTCGACGATCCTGCCGTTGGCATCGGCGCAGTAGAAGCCCTCGTTGTGGTAGCGATTGTTGTCGCAGGCCGCTGCCCCGCCGGCCGCCAGCAGAAGGAAAGTGCTGGTCAGCGAGACGCTTCGGGAGCTCATACGCCGAGTCATGATTCCTTTCTAGCAGCCTTAGTCCCGGGGCCCGCCGGCCACATAAATCACCTGGCCGGACACAAATCCGGCGCCCTCGCTGGCCAGGAAGGACACCGTGTTGGCGACATCCTCGGGCCGGCCCGCCCGGCCGACCGGGATCTGGCTCACCGCGGCCTTCTCGAAGTCGGCGAAATCCATGCCGACGCGGGCGGCGGTGGCCGCCGTCATGTCGGTGACGATGAAGCCCGGCGCGACCGCGTTGGCCGTGATGCCGAAGCGGCCCAATTCGATCGCCATGGTCTTGGTGAAGCCCTGGATGCCCGCCTTGGCCGCCGCGTAGTTGGCCTGGCCGCGGTTGCCGAGCGCCGAGGTGCTGGAGAGGCTGACGATGCGGCCCCATTTCGCGTCGACCATGTATTTCTGCACCGCGCGCGTGAAGAGGAAGCTGCCGCGCAGGTGGACACCCATCACGGTCTCCCAGTCGTCCTCGCTCATCTTGAAGATGAGGTTGTCGCGGAGCACGCCGGCATTGTTGACCAGCACGGTCGGCGGCCCCAGTTCGGCGACGACCTTCTCCAGCGCGGCCGTCACCTGAGCCGAGTCGGAGACGTCCGCCCCGACCGCGAGCGCGGTGCCGCCGGCGTCGTGGATCGCGGTCACCGTATTGGCGCACGCGCCTTCGTCGAGATCGACGACCGCGACGGCCAGTCCGTCGGCGGCGAGCTTGCGGGCGGTCGCTTCGCCGATGCCCCGGGCGGCGCCCGTGACGATCGCGACGCGAGGAGGGACGGACTGCGACATTGCGGCCTCCGGCTGTGATCTCGACGACGCGCCGACTCTAACCCGGCTCACGCGTAGCGGCGCAGCCGGATCCACCGATATCCGTAGCCCGCGACCTCGACCTCACGGAACTTGTCCAGGTCGGGATATTCCCGGTCGGCGAGCACGTCGTTGGGTGCTTCGGCCTCCGGATAGAGCGAGCTCAGGTCGACCACGCCGTCGTCCGGACCGAGGTTGTGCACGAACATCATCGTGCCGGTGGTGTCGTCGGCGCGGTGCACCAGCACTCCCGGCGGCGCGGGCAGGTCGACGTGCGTGCAGCTGCCGGCGCCGACCTCGGGCGCCTCCCGCAGGGTGCGGATCATCCGCTCGAACCAGGACAGCAACGAGCGTGGGTCATGCCGCTGATTCGTGACGTTGACCTTCTCGTACGCGAAGTCGCCGTGATCGATCACCGGCCGGACGAGCCCGGCCTTCGGCGCGGTCGAGAAGCCGCCGTTCGCGACGAGCGACCACTGCATCGGGGTGCGGATCGCGTCGCGCCCCTCCAGTGCGAGATCGTCGCCCATCCCGATCTCCTCGCCGTACCGCAGCACCGGGGTGCCGCGCAGGCTGAACTGCAAGGAGTACGCCAGTTCCAGCCGCCGGCGGTCATTGCCGAGCATCGGCGCCAACCGCCGGCGGATGCCGCGCCCGTAGAGCTGCATGTCCGGATCGGGGCCGAACTTGGCGAACACGTCGGCGCGCTGCTCGGCGGTGAGCCGGGACAGGTCGATCTCGTCGTGGTTACGCAGGAAGGTGGCCCACTGGCCGCCCTTGGGCAGTTTCGGCGTCTCCCGCAACGCCTCGATGATCGGCTCCGGGTTCTCCCGGGCGAGCGCCAGCACCATCCGGGCATTGAGCATGAAGTCGAAGAGCATGTGGATGCGGTTGCCCGAGCCACCGCTGTCGCCGAAGAAGCCGACCAGCTGAGCGGGCTCCACATTGGCCTCGGCGAGCAGCACCGCATCGCCGCGCCGCCACTGCACGTGCTCGCGCAGCTCGGTCAGGAAGTTCATGTTCTTGGGCGGGTTGGGGTTGTCCGGCTCGGTCTCCTCGATGATGAACGGCACCGCGTCCATCCGGAAACCGGCCACCCCGAGCTGGAGCCAGAACACGCAGATCTTCTTGATCTCCTCGCGTACGGCCTTGTTCTTGATGTCGAGATCGGGCTGGAATTCGTAGAACCGGTGGTAATACCAGAGCTTGGCCGTCCGGTCGTAGCTCCACGTCTCCCTCTGCTCGCCCGGAAAGACCATGCCCTGGTGCCGGTCGGCCGGCGCGCTGTCGGCCCAGACGTACCAGTCGCGGAACGGCGAGTCGGGCGACGAGCGGGCGGACTGGAACCAGGGGTGCTGGTCGGAGGTGTGGTTCACGACCAGGTCGATGATCACCTTGATGCCGAGGTTGTCGGCTTGGTGCAACAGCTCGGCGAAGTCGCCGAGCGTGCCGAACCGCGGGTCGACGTTGTAGAAGTCGGCCACGTCGTAGCCGTCGTCCCGGTCGGGCGACGGATGGATCGGGTTGAGCCACAGGCAGGTGATCCCGAGCCGGGCCAGGTAGTCGAGCCGGCCGATCAGGCCGCGGATGTCGCCGACGCCGTCCCCGTTCGCGTCCGCGAAGGTGTCGATGTCGAGGCAGTAGACGACGGCCTTCTGGTACCACCGGTCACTCATGCCTCAGTTACTTGCCACCACCGGCGCACGTGAAACCGCGCGCCTCGCGGGGTACTACTCGACGATGGGTGGATGGGTGGCGTCCGTGATCGCCGCGCTCGGCGAGCTGGGTGTCGGCCTGCTCGTGGCGCTGGAGAGCGTGGTGCCGCCGATTCCCAGCGAGATCGTGTTGTCGATGGCCGGCTACCTG
>DASWRZ010000271.1:0-7195 GCA_036402935.1 Actinoplanes sp. | reverse complement strand
ATGACCTGGGTAGCGCTCCGCACGTTGACCGCCGACCACTTCTCGCCGCCGGTCGGCCACGCCCGGAACCAGCCGGGGGCGACCGCCAGCGCCTCCCTGCGCGCCTCGGCCAGCGCCCACTGGGTGTCCTCCACCGCCGGTGCCTGCACCATCGGAGCCGCTCCCCCCACGACCAGAAATGTCGGGAGAACGGTACGGCTGCGCGGCGCTCGTCGTACGGGAAAAGGCCGAACCGACCCGGTCAGTAGGTGTAGAAGCCTTTGCCGGTCTTGCGGCCCAGGTCACCCGCCGTGACCATGCGCTGCAGCAGCTCGGGCGGGAAGAACTTGTCGTCCTGGGTGTCGCGGTAGATGTTGCCGGCCGCGTTGAGCATCACGTCGAGGCCGGTCAGGTCGACCGTGGCGAGGGGGCCCATGGCGTGGCCGAAACCCAGCTTCATCACCGTGTCGAGATCGGCCGCGCTGACCACGCCCGACTCGACCAGCTTGATCGCCTCGACCAGGATCGCCGAGAAGAGCCGGTTGGAGACGAAGCCGGCGACGTCGCGTTTCACCTCGACGCAGGTCTTGCCGACCTCCTCGGCGAAGTTGCGGGCCGAGGCCAGTGTGTCGTCCGAGGTCTGGTAGCCGCGCACCAGCTCGACCAGCTTCATCATCGGCACCGGCGAGAAGAAGTGGATGCCGACGACCGACTCGGGGCGCTCGGTGACCGAGGCGATCTGGGTGATCGGGATGGCCGACGTGTTGGTGCCGAGCACCGCGCCCGACTTGCAGATCTTGTCGAGGGCGCGGAAGACGTCGTGCTTGGCCTCGACCTTCTCGAAGATCGCCTCGACCACCACGTCGGCGTCGGCGGCCGCGTCCATGTCGGTGGTGGGGTTGATGCGGCCGAGCGTCGCCTCGACGTCCTCCTCGGCGATCTTTCCCTTGGCGGCGAACCGGCTCAGCGAGTCGCGGATCGCCGTCATCCCGCGGTTGAGCGACGCGTCGTCGACATCTCGCATGGTGACCTGCCAGCCGGCCTGCGCCGAGACCTGCGCGATGCCGGAACCCATCAACCCGGAGCCGATGACCGCGAGTCGACCCGCCATGTGAACCCCCTAGAGAGCGAAGCCAGAACAAGGCTCACCCTAGCGGGGCTACTGAACGGAAACTCAGGGACGGTGCGTGCTTCTATCGGGGCAAATCAGGGGAAAACGTGAATCCTCGGTGCCAGACTGTGCATATGCCCACAGGCAACGGCTGGTACCTCATCGGGCCACTCATCGCCGTCGGTCTGGTCGGCTTCCTCGGCGCCGTCTTCTGGCGCATGGGGCTTCAATGGACGGTCCCCCACGAGCCTGCTTCCTCCGAAGACTTCGGCCTGCTCGGCCCGGCCGCCGTCACCGACAGCCCGGACACCGCCGACGAGATCCGGCGACTGCTCGGCGACGCCGGCATCCGGGCGACCCGGGCGATCGGGCCGGACGGGCGCACCACGGTCCTGGTCTTCGCCGAGCAGCTGGAAGAGGCCCGTCGCGTGGTGGGAGCCTTCTAGAAGCTTCTAGAAGTCGAACGTCGGCTCGGGCACGTCGGCCCGCTCCACGTCGACCCCCAGCTTGGCCAGGTCGGAGACGAAGTCGGGATAGCCCCGGTCGATGTGGTGCACGTCGCCGACCTCGGTCACCCCGTCGGCGCACAGGCCGGCGATGACCAGCCCGGCCCCGGCCCGGATGTCGGTCGCCCGCACCGGCGCCCCGGAGAGCCGCTCCCGCCCGTTGACGACCGCGTGGTGCCCGTCGGTGCGGATGTCGGCGCCGAGCCGCACCATCTCGTTCACGAACATGAACCGGCCGTCGAAGATGTTCTCGGTGATCAGCGAGGCGCCCTCGGCGACCGACGCCAGCCCGATCGCCATCGGCAGCAGGTCGGTCGCGAACCCGGGGTAGGGCAGGGTCACGATGTCGACCGCGCGGGGACGGTCGTCCACGCGTACGCGAAAAAGGTTGTCACCCGGCTCGATCACCGCTCCGGCAGTGGCCAGCTTGTCGAGCGCGACGTCGAGGAACTCGGGCCGCACACCCCGCACGGTCACGTCGCCGCGGGTCATCGCGGTCGCGAACGCCCAGGTGCCGCCCACGATCCGGTCGCCGACCGTGGTGTGGGTGACCGGGTGCAGCTCGCCGACCCCTTCGATGGTCAGGGTCGACGTGCCGGCGCCGTCGATGTTCGCGCCCATCGCGGTCAGCAT
Source organism: Actinoplanes sp. (assembly GCA_036402935.1). Taxonomy (GTDB): domain Bacteria; phylum Actinomycetota; class Actinomycetes; order Mycobacteriales; family Micromonosporaceae; genus Actinoplanes. Next base: position 4,966 of record DASWRZ010000271.1, on the reverse strand, counting down.
CTCGCAGATGTCGACGATCTCGGGCTCGCGGGCCACGTTGTCGATCTCGGTCACGCCGCGCGCCAGCACGGCCGCCATCAGAATGTTTTCCGTGGCGCCGACGATCGGGAAGTCGAGCCAGATCTTGCCGCCGCGCAGGCCCTTGGGCGCCGACGCGATCACGTAGCCGTGCTCGCCGGAGATCTCGGCGCCGAGCCGGGTCAGGCCGGAGATGTGCATGTCGAGGCCGCGCGAGCCGATCATGTCGCCGCCGGGCAGCGCCACCCGGACGTAGCCGCGGCGGGCGAGCAGCGGCCCGAGCACGCAGATCGACGCGCGCAGGCGGCGGACCAGGTCGTAGTCGGCCTCGCTGCCCGGCTCTCGCGGCACGTCGATGGTGGCCCGGCCGGCGTCCAGCGCCACGTGGCAGCCCAGCCGCCGCAGCACCTCGGCCATGATCGCGATGTCGGTGATCCGAGGCACGTTCTCCACCACGCTGCGGCCCTCGGCCAGCAGCGTGACCGCCATCAGCTTGAGCGCCGAGTTCTTCGCGCCGCCGACCATCACGTCGCCGGCCAGGCGTGCGCCGCCCTTCACCCTGATGACATCCACGCGGGCCATGGTAGGAGCCGGCCGGAAGGCGAACGTCCGTAGGGTGGGGGGATGGCCGTGCATCTCACTCGCATCTACACCCGGACCGGCGACGGCGGGCAGACCCGGTTGGGCAACAACGAGCAGGTCGCGAAGACCGATCCGCGCATCTCCGCCTACGCGGACGCGGACGAGTGCAACGCGGCCCTGGGCGTGGCGCTCGCGCTGGGTGGGCTCTCCGAGGACGTACGCGGCGTGCTGAGCACCGTGCAGAACGACCTCTTCGACGTCGGCGCCGACCTGTGCAACCCGATCGCCGACGATCCGCCCTATGCCCCGTTGCGGATCACCGAGGCGTACATCACCCGGCTCGAGGGCTGGTGCGACGAGTTCAACGAGCAGCTTCCGGCGCTGAACAGCTTCGTCCTGCCCGGTGGCACGCCGGGGGCGGCCCTGCTGCACGTGGCGCGTACGGTCGCACGCCGAGCGGAACGCTCGGCCTGGACCCTGATCGCGGCCGAGCCCGCACGAACCTCCGAATTGCCGGCGAAGTACCTCAACCGGCTGAGCGACCTGCTCTTCATCCTGTCCCGAGCGGCCAACCCGGGCGGCGACGTCACCTGGGTGCCGGGCGGCAACGCCTGATGCTGCACCACGTCGAGCTGTGGGTGCCCGATCTTGCGGGCGCGGCCGGCCCGTGGGGCTGGCTGCTGGGTGAGCTGGGCTGGGAGCAGTTCCAGGACTGGCCGGCCGGGCGGTCGTGGCGGCACGGCGACGTCTATCTGGTGCTGGAGCAGTCGCCGGCGCTGACCGGCGACGTACACGACCGGAAGGCGCCCGGCCTCAACCACCTGGCCTTCACGGCTTCGGGCCGCGACGAGGTCGACCGTTTGACCTCGTCCGCGCCCGAGCACGGCTGGTCGCTGCTGTTCGCCGACCGTCACCCGCACGCCGGTGGCCCCCGGACCTACGCCGCCTACCTCGAGGACAACTGGGGTTACGAGGTCGAGATCCAGTCTTCGCCGCCCGGCTGAGCCTGGAGAGTCCCGTCGATCACCGTGACGGCGTGGCCGGTGAGCAGGGTGCGGTCGCCCTTCAGCGCGACCCGCACGACGCCGCCCCGACGGGAGGCCTGGTAGCCGGTCATCTCGGTCCGGCCCGTCCTCGATGCCCAGAACGGTGTCAGAGCGGTGTGGGCGCTGCCGGTCACCGGGTCTTCGGGCACGCCGACGCCGACGCCGAAGAAGCGGGAGACGAAGTCGTAGCCGCCGCCGTGGTCGGTGTCGGCCGAAGCGGTCACCACGATGCCGCGGTGCGAGAAGCCGGCCAGCCCGGCCAGGTCGGGGGTCAGCTCGCGGACCGCCCGCTCGGAGACCAGCTCCACCAGGTAGTCGTCGGTGATCGGGCCGGTGTGGTGCAGCGAGGCGATCTCGGCACCGAGGAGGGCGGCCAGGTCGGGGTCGGGCGGCAGCGGGCTGAGCGGCGCAGCCGGGAAGTCGAGCGTGTAGGCGCCGTCGCCGGCCGCGGTGGCGGTCAGCACACCGCTCCGGCGGGTCGCGAACCGGACGGTGCCCGGCCGCGCCAGCACGTGCGCGGTGGCCAGCGTGGCGTGGCCGCAGAGCGCGACCTCGACCGCGGGCGTGAACCAGCGCAGCGCGAAGTCGGCGTCCCCGCCCGGCGGCAGCGGGTGCACGAACGCGGTCTCGGAGAGGTTGACCTCGGCCGCGACCGACTGCATCCACTCGTCGTCGGTGAATGACTCCAGCACCACCACGGCGGCCGGGTTTCCGGCGAAGGGGCGGTCGGTGAACGCGTCGACGATCCGGATTCGCATACCCGGACGCTAGCCGCCCAGGGCCGGTAGCCAACGACCGGTAGTCGAACGGTCGGCGGCCGAGGCTCAGTAGTCGATGGGGCGCGGGTGGATCACCGGGCGTGGGGCCACCGAACCCGGCGCTCCGGGCGGTGCCGCCTCGAGCCAGGACAGGAAACCGGTGACCGTGGAGTCGGGCATCGCGATGTCGAACTGGTCGCCGCGGGTCGACAACCGCAGCACTATCCAATGGCTGGGCATGGTGAGCCGCTCGGGGCCCTCGGGCGCCCGCCGCTCGTCGATGACGAGGTCGGCGCGGTCGAGGATGCGCTTGGGGCGCCAGGCGAGGCTGAACATGCGGTAGAACCGCAGCTCGTCGCCGTAGAACCGGCCGATGCCGGTGGACCAGCCGCGGCCCCGAACCAGCGTGCTGATCCGGACCTGCAGGCGGATGGTGCCGCCGCCCAGCAAGAACAGCCGGGCGCGGAAGTAGATCGCGAAGAGCAGCGCGAGCAGCGCTACGACGCAGATTCCGAAGACTTCCAGAACCCGCATCGCGGCCGTCAGTGGGTCTCGGGCTGAGCGGCCGTCGCACTCTCGGCGAGCACCGTGACCCCGTCGGCGTCGATCGAGAGGAACCCGCCGGCCACGTCGTAGGTCAGCTGCTCACCGCCGGCGAGCTTGACCCGCACCTGCGAGGGCTCCTTGAGCAGGCCCAGCAGCGGGGCGTGACCCGGAAGCACGCCGATCTCGCCCTCGGTGGTGCGGGCGACGAGCATCTCGGCATCGCCGGACCACACGCGCTCCTCGACGGCTACGACGTTCACGTGCAGCTGGTTGGCCACGCTATCTCCCTGGTTAGACCCCACCCGAGGTGAGAGGGAACCGATGCGGTGAAGTCTAAACGGCGCCGCCCCGCGCTGTGGCACGGGGTGGCGACCGCCACAGGCCGGATCAGCCGGCCTGGTTGAGGTATTCGGGGTGGTCGAAGAGGAAATTGCCGATGTCGTCGCGGCCGACCGCGGCGAAGAAATCGGTCGCGCTCGGTTTCAGGCCCTCGCCCAGATAGGCGCGGCCGTCGAAGAGCGACTCGCCCGGCATCTTGATCAGCGTCATGTTCTGCGAATGGATGCTCCTCAGGGCGAAGCCCCAGTCGACGACGCTGTGACCCTTGCCGTCGAAGATCAGCGCGCTGCCGGCCGCCTTGAGGACCTTGTCCAGCTTGCCCGGGTCGGTGATGACGTCCTTGCTCAGCGCCTGCTGGGCCATCGCCTTGATGAACTGCTGCTGGTGCCGCTGGCGGTCATAGTCGCTGTTGGGCAGTCCGTAGCGCTGCCGCACGTAGTCGAGGGCCTGCCAGCCCTGCAGGTGGTAGGTGCCCGGCTTGTAGGTCGCCTGGGGGCCGTAATACGGGTGCGCGCAGGTGTTGTCGGCGCACCGCGCGTATCGCGGCCTCGGCTGACCGTTGGGCTGGAGGTGCTCGGACTTCACGTTCTGGTCGATCGTCATCGTCACGCCGCCCATCGCGTCGACGATCTTCTTGAAGCCGCCGAAGTTGACGATCGCTCCGGCGTCGAAGCGGGGGATGCCGGTGAGCCGCGAGACCGTCTTGGCGAGCAGATCGAAGCCCTGGGCCACGTCGTGCTTGCCGTTGCCGACCGAACTGCCGTACGACATCGCCGCATTGATCTTGGCGCGGCCGCCCCGGAAGCCGGTCTTGGCGAACGCCGGGATGTCGACCAGCAGGTCGCGCGGGATCGAGAAGAGATAGGCCTTGTCCATGCCGGCGGGCACGTGCACCACGATGATCGAGTCGGAGAGCGGCGCGGTGGTGGCGTCCCGCGGATCGATGCCGACCAGAAGGACGTTGAGCGGGCCCCGGATGTCGGTGGGCCGCTCGGCGGCCGCGGTATCGCCGAACAGGTCCTGGTTGTGCACCGCGTTCTCGTAGCGGGCGACCAGGAGCTTGCTCGTCACGATCGCGCCGCCGCTGGCCATCATGAGCACGCAGCCGAACACCGCACACAGGCGTGCCCACAGCGGCGTGCGACGTCTTCGGGGCTCGGCCACTTGATCTCCGTGGGTAGATCGCTTGATCACCTAGCGTGCGAGGGGTCAGCCTATCTATTGGCATATACCCCGAAAGGCTCACGTAATAGGTACAAACGGACGAAGACCATCGGGGAAACGGCAACGGGCCGCACCGATCCTCCGATCGGTGCGGCCCCCGTCAGTACGCCGTGGAGGTCAGCCCTTCATCAGCTCGTGCGCGTTCTTCTCCAGGTCCTCAAGGCCGCCGCACATGAAGAAGGCCTGCTCGGGGAAGTTGTCGTACTCCCCCTCGCTGATCTTCTTGAACGCCTCGATGGTTTCCTTCAGCGGGACCGTCGAGCCGGGGACGCCGGTGAACTGCTCGGCCGCGTACGTGTTCTGCGAGAGGAAGCGCTCGATGCGGCGAGCCCGCTGCACCGTGACCTTGTCCTCCTCGGAGAGCTCGTCCATGCCGAGGATCGCGATGATGTCCTGCAGGTCCTTGTACTTCTGCAGGATCCGCTGCACCTCACGGGCGACCGCGTAGTGCTC
>DASWRZ010000270.1:0-26898 GCA_036402935.1 Actinoplanes sp. | reverse complement strand
CGCAGATGCCTCGACCCTCTACCAGGATGCGACGAACTCAGCCCCGGTCAGCGCCATTACCACCGGCGATAGCGTCCTCGTGCTGGGGACGACCACCGGCACGACCATCACGGCCTCGCAGGTCCTCGTGCAACCCGCTGGCAGCGACGGCGCTGCAGCTTCTGCGGCGGCCGGGGTGGTCCCGTTCCAGCAAGGAGCACCGAGCACGGCCCAGCAAGACGGGCAGATTCCGGCCAACTATACGGAGGGGGCGGGGACCATCGTCAGCGGCACGACCGCGGATACCGCCACGGCAGCGGCGCTGGCCGCCTACCCGGGGGGCGTCGTCGACCGGGTGGTGCAGCTGGACAGTGGTGAGTACGAGGTCCACTACATCGGCGTCAACTGGCCGCACCACATCTTCGTCAACCAGAACTTCCAGGTCGTCGGCGCCTTCTAGGCACGCCGTGGACCGCACGCCGGAAGTGCCTCCACCGCAAGGGAGGCACATCCGGCGCGATGCACCGCCAAGCCGGATGACCGGTTTGACCACCGGCGAAATGAGGCGGCCGGCTTTCTGGTGCTGCGCCGACTCATCCGGCACACTCGCACCATCGGTCTCAGAGGGCTCAAAGACACCGAAATCCCTTGCGCTGCAACGCTTCCCGGAATCAAACGACCCGGTGATATTCCGGTCCGGACGGGCCATTACGCGCGGTCTCGGCCCCGGGATAGAAATCTGTCCCGGACGAAGAACAACCGTGAGGACGCCGAATGCGCAAACTACTGTTAACCGCGGCCGCCGCCGTGACCGTGTTCGCCGCGATGCCGACGGCGGGCGTCCAAGCCGCCACCAAGGTCGAGTCGGTGATCGGCGCCGGCACCCTTAACCAGTTCGGCACCCCGACCGCCTATCTGGCCGCGGTCGGCAACCAGCGCGGTCAGCTCGGCGCATTCACCATCACCTACCCGGACGGCACCTACGCATCCGGCATGTCGAGCTGCCTGGTGGTCGACGCCAAGACCGCCTACCTGACCGGCAAGATCACCCTCTCCGGCGGCCCGCGCCGCGAGACCAACAGCTGGCAGCGCGGCAACTACCTGGTCATCGGCGTCCAGGACAACGGTGACGGCACCGTCGTGGCGGACGAGCTGAACTTCTCGACCGGCACCGAGACCGACCCCGGCTGCGGCCCGAAAGCCAATGCCATCCCCGTGTTCTTCATCGTGAAGGGCAACTACCGGGTCACCGACGCCGGCTGACACCCGGCCCCGGGGCGGCGCCGGCAGGCTTTCTAGTCCTCGCGCTTGCGGATCTCCTCCGCCGCTTGCGGTACGACGTCGAACAGGTCGCCGACGACGCCGAAGTCGGCGAGTTCGAAGATGGGGGCCTCGGCGTCCTTGTTGACGGCAACGATCGTCTTCGAGGTCTGCATGCCGGCCCGGTGCTGGATGGCACCGGAGATACCCAGGGCGACGTAGAGCTGGGGGGAGACGGTCTTGCCGGTCTGCCCGACCTGGAACTGGTGCGGGTAGTAGCCGGAGTCGACGGCGGCCCGGGACGCGCCGACCGCGCCGCCGAGCAGGTCGGCCAGTTCCTCGACCAACCTGAAGTTGTCCTCGCTGCCGACGCCGCGGCCGCCGGAGACGACGATCGAGGCCTCGGTGAGTTCGGGGCGGGAGCCCTTCTTCTCGGCGACCCGCTCCACGACCCGGGTCAGCTTGTCGGCCTCCGCGACGGCGACCGTGAGCCGTTCGACGGCCGGGGAGACCGGGTCGGGGACCGCGGCGACGGAGTTGGCGCGGATCGTCACGATCGGGCGGCCGCGGGTCACCCGGGACTTCACGATGACGGTGCCGGCGAACACGGCCTGGGTGGCGGTGCCGTCGGCGTCGAGCGCCACCGCGTCGGTGATCAGTCCGTTGTCGAGCTTGACCGACAACCGGGCGGCGATCTCCTTGCCCTCCTGGGTGGAGGCGAGCAGTACCGCCGCCGGCTCCACCCGGCGGACCAGGTCGGCGACGACGGTGGCCTTGGGGGCGACCAGGTAGTCGACGATGTCGGGGCCGGTCGCGGCGTAGATCTTCGCGGCGCCGTACTCGGCCAGGCGCTCGGCGTACTCCGAAGGGTCGCCGAACACGACGGCGGCCGGCGTGCCCAGGGTGCGGGCGATGGTGAGCATCTCGAGGGTCACCTTTTGGGCGCCGGCCTCGACGACAACCAGAACCTCGGCCATGGTCTGTCCCTCTCAGACGAATTTCTCGGCGGCGAGGTAGGCGACCAGTCGCGTCCCGCCCTCGCCCTCATCGGTGACTTGGACGCCGGCCGCGCGGGGCGGGCGGAGCGCGAAATCGAGCACCTCGCTGGTCGCCTCCCCCACGGCCACGCCCAGGTCGGCCAGGGACAACGTCCGCACCGGCTTCTTCTTGGCCGCCATGATGCCCTTGAACGACGGGTAGCGGGGCTCGTTGATCGTGTCCCAGACGCTGACCACGGCCGGCGTGGTCGCGGTGACGACCTCGTAGCCCTCGTCGGTCTGCCGCTGGGCGGTCAGCCGGGTGCCGTCGATGGTGAGCGCGCGGGCGCCGGTCACCGCGGCGATCCCCAGGCGCTCGGCGAGCATCTGCGGCATCACCTGGACCCGGCCGTCGGTCGACTCGGCGCCGCAGATCACCAGGTCGGCGTCGAGTTGCGCGAGCGCGGCGGCGAGCACCTGGGACGTCGTGACCGCGCACGCGCCGTGCAGCGCGTCGTCGGTCACGTGAACCGCCTGGTCGGGGCCCATCGACAGCGCCTTGCGGATCGACTCGGTGGCGCTCGCCGGGCCCATCGTGAGCACGGTGATCTCGCCCCCGTGCGCTTCCTTGATCTTCATCGCCTCCTCGATGGCGTACTCGTCCATCTCGTTGACGATGTTGCTCGCGGACGTGCGCTCGACGGTCCCGCCGGCGTTCAGCGCGCGGGCGGAACTGGAGTCGGGCACCTGCTTGACCAGCACGACGATGTTCATCGTGAGCCGACCGGGGCGGATGGGGAATCGAACACGAAGCCCTCGTAGTCGTTGTCGGCCTGCTCGACGCAGCGCTGCTTGTAGCGGTCGAAACCGCCGATGTAGATCATGAAGACCCGGGGCTTGCCGGGGATGTTCGCGCCCATGTACCAGGAGTCGGCCTTCTGGTAGAGCGTTCGCCCGGCCGCTTCCTGGACCTCGAGGTCCCAGCGCTGTTCCCACTGCGGCGTCGTGTCGATCCGCTGCCGGCCTACGGCCTCAAGGTCGGTGATCATGCGGGCCACGAAGTCGACCTGCCACTCGCCGGCGGTGATCATCTGAGCCAGGACGCCGGGGCTGCCCGGGCCATGGATCATGAACAGGTTGGGGAACCCGGCGACCATGAAGCCGAGGAACGTCGTCGGGCCGTCGCGCCACTTGTCGCGCAGGTCGAGTCCGTTCAGGCCGGTGACGTTCATCCGGGTCAGCGAGCCGGTCACCGCGTCGAAGCCGGTCGCGAAGACGATGACGTCGAGGTCGTACGAGTCCTTGGTGGTGCGCAGGCCGGTCGGCGTGATCTCGGCGATCGGATCGGCTCGCACGTCGACGAGCGTGACATTCTCCCGGTTGAACGTCTCGAAGTAGCCGGTGTCCATGCAGATCCGTTTGGCGCCGATCGGATACGTCCGCGGGCAGAGCATCTCGGCGACCGCCGGATCGCGCACGATGCTGCGGATCTTGTCGCGGACGAACTCGGCCACGATGGTGTTGGCCTCCAGGTTCGCCCCGATGTCGCTGAACGTGCGCATGAAGAGCAGGCCGTTGCGGGCCGACCACGCCTCCTCGAGGATGCGCGTGCGCTCCTCGGGCTCGTAGTCGAAGACCGACCGGTACTGCTCGTTCTCCATGTAGGAGGCGGCGAAGTTGCCGAACATCAGCGATCGCCGGTCGTGGTAGTTCGACTTCCACGCCTGCTCGTAGGCGGGATCGGTCGGCCGATTGGACGCCGGCAGGCTGTACGCGGGGGTGCGCTGGAAGACGTGCAGGTGCTCGGCCGTCGCCGCGATGACCGGGGTCGCCTGGATGCCGGTCGAGCCGGTGCCGATCAGAGCGACCCGCTTGCCCTCGAACTTCACGCCCTCCCGCGGCCACTCGGCGGTGTGGTACCAGTCGCCGCGGAACGACTCGAGGCCGGGGAAGGACGGGACGTTGACCGCGTCCAGGCTGCCGCACGCGGCCACGACGTACTTCGCGGTGACCTGGCGGCCGTTCTCGGCGCCGATGTGCCAGCGGTTCCCGGTCTCGTCGAACCGCATCCGGTTGACCCGGGTGCCGAACTCGATGTGCTCCCGCAGGCCGAACCGGTCGGTGACGTGGTTGGCGTACGCCTCGAGGTCCGCCTGCGGCGAGAAGTACTCGGGCCATTTCCAGTCCTGCTGGAGGCCGTCGTCGAACGAGTACGAGTACTGCATGCTCTCGATGTCGACCCGGGCGCCCGGGTAGCGGTTCCAGTACCAGGTGCCGCCGACCCCGTCGCCGGCCTCGAGGCACCGCAGCCGCAGGCCGAGCTGCCGGATCTTGTGGATCGCGTAGAGGCCGGTGAACCCGGCGCCGATGATGACTACGTCGTACTCCTGCTCGCCGGTCATGGCAGCCTCCGGAGGATACGGATGACCCCGGGCCGCCACCGGCGGCCCGGAATCCACTGAGGAAGAGAGGTCAGCGCTCCTCGGGCCGGGGACCGGCCATCGAGCCGCCGTCGATGGAGATTTCCGCGCCGGTGATCCAGGTGGACTCGTCGCCGGCGAGGAAGATGTGCAGATCCGCGATGTCGTCGGGCGTGCCGTACCGGCCGATCGGCAGGTTCGTCGCCCGGCCCTCGTCGTCGCCGAAGCGCAGGGCGGCGGTCATCGGGGTGTCGACGCCGCCGGGGTGGATGGAGTTGACCCGGATGCCCCACTGGCCGAGTTCGACCGCGGCGACCTTGGTGATGCCGCGGACGCCCCACTTGGACGCGCCGTACGCCACCATGTTGGCCAGGCCGACCAGCCCGGCGGTCGACGAGGTATTGATGATCGAGCCGCCGCCGCGCGCCCGCATCGGTGTCGCCACCGCGCGCATGCCGAGGAAGACGCCGCGCAGGTTGACCGCGATGATCCGGTCGAAGCCCTCGGCCGACTGCTCGACCAGCGGCGCGGTCCGCCAGATGCCGGCGTTGTTGAGCAGGATGTCGATGCCGCCGAAGGACGCCTCGGTCGTCCCGACGACGGTTTCCCAGCTCCGCTCGTCGCTGACGTCGTGTCCGACCGCGACGGCGTGGTCGCCGAGTTCCTTGGCCAGCGACTCGGCCGCCGGCCGGTCGATGTCGGCGAGGACGACCCGGGCGCCCTCGGCGACGAATCGACGGGCGGCCCCGGCACCCATGCCCATCGCGGCGCCGGTGATGACGGCGACCTTGCCCTGGAGTCTGGAGCCCATGCTTCTGCCCTCGCGTGGGTAGGCGGGACGTTGATGTCCGCACGCTACCTACTCACACGACACAGTGTCAATCAAACGAACGGAGTGACCCGTGAGTTCAGACCTTCCGCCGGCGCTTCGGCTCCTCGGCGATCTTGCCGATCAGCGACATCCAGGCCGTGGCCATCACGTCGAGCACACGCTTCTCGTCGAACTGCTGCCCGCGCAGGAAGAGCTCGAAGTAGTAGCGCAGGGGGGCGAGCAGGATGCTGGCGTAGACCTCGGCGTCGCGGGCGGTGAGCCCGGGGTTGCCGTTGCGCAGGGCGTCGGCCAGTTCGCCGACCTCGCTGCTCTGTCGGGCCACGCGGATGGCCAGGACCTCGGGCTCGATTGACGCGGCCTCCATGACGGGCCGGGAGTAGGGCGCGATCGTGTTCCACTCGCGCATCGCGATGGCCAGCCAGCCGCGGATCGAGGCGGTGGTCGGCGATTGCGCGATGGCGCCGAGGTCCGAGTAGACACCGTGGAAGTGGTTCTGACCCCGGTTGAGGAACTCGGTGATCAGATCGCTCTTCGACTTGAAGTGCAGGTAGAACGTCGCACGGGTGGCTCCGGCCCGATCGGCGATCTCGTCGATCGTGGCTTTGGCGTAGCCACGCTCGGTGAAGATCTCGATGGCGGCGTCGGTGAGCCTGGTACGGGTGAACTCCCGCTGCGCGGCGCGCATCCGGCCTCGTGGGCGGGCCTTGCTCTCCGATGCCTCGGGCGTCGTCGAATTGACCATGCAGTCATTCTAGGCACTGGGAATAACGCACATACACGGGTCTCTCCGGCCATCATGCCAACGTGATGCCTACTTAAGAGACAGCCTGTAAAGTATGCTGCGGCGATGACCAGAGCCGTGCCACCCGGGGTGACGCTCGCGGTGCTCGCAGTAAGCGTTTGTGGATACTCTCTCGGCTCCACGCAGTTACTTCCCGCGTTGCCGCACCTCCAGGTGGCGTTCCACGCCTCGCCCGGCGCGACCGCCTGGGTGTTCACGGCCTACCTGCTGGTCTCGGCACCGGCGACGCCGCTGGCCGGCCGGCTCGGCGACATGTACGGGCGGCGGCCGGTGTTGGTGGCGGTCCTGACCGTCTTCCTGCTCGCCTCGATCGGGGCCGCGCTGGCCCACAACCTTCCCGAACTCATCGCCTGGCGGGCGCTCCAGGGCCTCGGTGGCGCGATCGTGCCACTCGCGTACGGCGTCGTCGCCGACGTCATGCCCGAGCGCCGGGTGGCACTCGGGCTGTCCGTGCTCGGCGCGATGCTGGCGGCCGGCGGCTCGGGCGGTCTGCTGCTCGGCGGCTTCATCGTCCTGCACGCGCCGGTCAGCGTGATCTTCTGGATCTCGGCCGGGTTCGGGGTGATCGGCGTCGTCGGCACGCTGCTCTCGGTGCCGGGGGCGACCGTGCGGGCGCCGGGGACGCTCGACCTGTGGGGCGCGGCGATGCTCGCGGTCGGGCTGGTCGCGCCGCTGATCGGGGTCAGCCTCGCGCCGCGCTGGGGCTGGGGCGACCCGCGGTCGCTCTCGTTGTTCGCGCTGGGGCTGGTCGTCCTGCCGCTGTGGTGGCGGCTGCAGTCGGGTCGCCCGGCCGCGCTGGTCGACACCGCGCTGCTCGCCCGCCGGCCGATCGCGGCGACCATCCTCGCCACCCTGATGATGGGCTTCGGGCTGTTCGGGGCGTTCAGTCTCGTGCCGCAACTGGCCCAGGCGCCGGTGGCGTTCGGCGGGCTCGGCCTGACCGCGCTGGGCGCGGGCGTGCTGATGCTGCCGACCGCGACCGTGAACGCCGTCATGGCGCCGGTGGTCGGGCTGGTCAGCCGTACCCACGGCTCCAAGGCCCCGCTGCTCGCCGGGGCGGTGGTCGCGGCGCTCGGGCTGGCCTGGCTGAGTGCCCGGCACAACGGGCCGATCGCGATCGCCGTCGGCTGCGGGGTGCTCGGCGTCGGCTTCGCGGCGTCGCTCGCCGCCGCGCCGAACATCATCGTCGGGTGGACGCCGAAGGACCGGACCGGCGCCGCGCTGGCCGCGAACACCCTCGCGCAGAACCTCGGCTCCTCGATCGGCTCGCAGGTCGGCGTCTCGATCGTCGCCTCGCGGATCGGGGCCGACGGACTGATCTCGCCCGGCTACACCTGGGCCTTCGGGGTCGCGGCGGCGATGGCGGCGGTCGGCGCGGTGCTCGCCGCCCTGGTCGTCGAGCCGGCGGTGCTCGCGGTGCCGGACGTTCTGGTGAAACCACTCTCTTGACGTAGCGTCCATTAGAAATACGCTGTGTCAATGAGCTATTCATTTGATCCGGAGCTGGCCCCCGTCGTCGCCGTCATCCCGCACCTCGACATCAGTGACCTGGCCGCCGCGCGGGCCTCGATGCTGGCGATGCGCGAGCAGATGCCGGCCTTCGAGCCCCCGGCCACGCTCGACATCACCAAGCGCCTGATCCCCGGTCCGGAAGGCGATCCCGACGTCGAGGTGTGCGTGATCCGGCCGCGCGGTGCTGGCACTGGCACTGGCACCGACCGGCCCGGCCTGCTGTGGATCCACGGCGGCGGCTTCGTCCTCGGCGACGTCGAGGGGGACATGCCGCTCGCCACCGGCCTGGCCGCCGACGCCGGCGCGGTCGTGGTTTCGGTCGAATACCGGCTGGCCCCGGAGCATCCGTTCCCGGCGCCGCTCGAGGACTGCTACGCGGCGCTGAGGTGGACCGCCGATCACGCCGACGAGCTCGGCCTCGACGCGAGCAAGCTGGCCGTGGGCGGGCTCAGCGCGGGCGGTGGCCTGGCCGCCGCGGTCGCGCTGCTGGCCCGCGACCGGGGCGGTCCCGCGCTCTGCTTCCAGCTGCTCGACATCCCCGAGGTCGACGACCGGCTCAGCACGCCGTCGATGAAGCAGTTCACCGACACCCCGCTGTGGCATCACCCGAACGCGATCCTGAGCTGGGAGGCCTATCTCGGCCCGGACCACGACGGGGACGTGTCGCCGTACGCCGCGCCGGCCCGGGCGACCGACCTCAGCGGGCTGCCGCCGGCCTATGTGGTCACGTGCGAGTTCGACCCGCTGCGCGACGAGGGCATCGAGTACGCCCAGCGCCTCATGCAGGCCGGCGTCGCGACCGAGCTGCACCATTTCCCGGGGACGTTCCACGGGTCGTCGGGTGCGGGGGCCGGGACGGCGATCTCGCAACGGATGGTCTCCGAGCGTACGGAAGCCTTGAAGCGTGCCTTTGCCCGCTAGAGAGACCACACGGAGGCCCGGCGGAGAATCCGCCGGGCCTCCCGCTTTTACGCGGTGGTGTATTTCAGAAGCGTCACGCCGTCGTCCGGGTGGTCCTCGAAGACCGGCTTGACGCGCATGCCGACCTGCAGGGACGCCGGGTCGACGCCGACCATCTCGGTGGTCACCCGCGGGCCCTCGTCGAGTTCGACGACGGCCATCAGCTGCGGCACCGAGTCCTGCCACGGCGGAGCAGTAGCGCGATCGGTCACGGTGAAGGTGTAGAGCGTGGCGTCGCCGGAGACGTCGCGCCACTCCAGGTCGTCGGCCAGCGTGCGCGGGGCCAGGACCCGGGGATAGAAGACGTATTGCCCGGCCGACGGCGAGTACTGGATGCGCACTCGATGTTCCTTGAGCGCGTCCCAGAAGGGTTGGGTCACCGGAGTCGGCTCCGGCATCGGCTTGTCCATGTCGCGGCTCCTCAGTCGCCCTGCAGGACGAGCGCCACCTGCTCGCTCATGATCCCGCCGTTGCCGGATACGAAGGCCCGGTTGCAGTCGCGCACCTGGGCGGCCCCGGCCCGGCCCATGACCTGCCGGGTGCCGTCGACCACGTGGTGCATGCCGCCGGCCATGCCCGCCTGGCCGAACGACAGCTGGCCGCCGGCGGTGTTGAGCGGGAAGTCGCCGGAGAAGGTGAGGTCGTGGGAGGCCACGAACTCCATCCCCTTGCCCTTCTCGCAGAAGCCGGCGTCCTCGACGCTCATCAGCACGGTGATGGTGTAGCAGTCGTAGATCGACGCCATGTCCACATCGGATCGGGTCAGCCCGGCCATCTCGAACGCCCGGTCGGCCGCCTGCGAGATCGGCGAACGCAGCAGATCCTCGGCGTACGTCGGGGTCTTGAAGGCGATGCGCTCGCCGAATCCCTTGACCCACACCGGGCGGTTCTTCGTGCGGCGGGCGACCGACGCGCTCGTCACTACGACGCCGGCGCCGCCCATGCACGGCATGACGATCTCCAGCCGGTGCAGCGGATCGGCGATCATCGGGCTCGCGAGCACGTCGTCGATCGAGATCGGTTGGCCGTAGAAGACGGCGTCCGGCGTCGCGCACGCGTTCGTACGCTGGTCGGCCGCGATCTTCGCGACGGCGCGGGGGTCGTACCCGAACTCGGCCGCGTACCGGCGCGCGATCTGCGCGTACGGCGCGTTCTGTCCGAGATTCCCGTACGGGATCTCGAATTCCGCCTGGGGTGACCCGAAGTTGTTGCTCGAGGCCCCGAAATAGCCGAACCCCTTGGGCGCGCGCCGCTTCGAGACCGGCAGGTTGTACGCGCCGGGCACGATGACGAGCACCGCCTCGCACAGGCCGAGCTCGATCGCCGCCGCCGCCCGCCAGATCATGCCGGCCGACGTGGCCCCGCCGAGGTCGACGACCTCGCCGTAGTTGATCGGGATGCCGAGGTACTCCGACAGCGTCGCCGGGGCGAACATGTCGGACTCGGCGATGCCGTGGGTCACCAGCCCGTCGATCGCCGACCCGTCCAGGCCGGCATCGTCCAGCGCGGCCTTCGCGAGCCGCGCGTACTGCTCGATGGTGAACATCTGCGGGCGGGTCGGTTTGCGTTCCGGAGGTAGCTCGACGAAGCCGACGATCGCGGCCTCGCCCCGTAGTCCCGTCATGTGCTGCTCCCTCGCTCAGGCCCGCTTGGGCAGGGCGACCGTGGCGGTGCCCGGCATCAGGACCTCGGCCTCGCCCTTCTCGCCGCGGATGGCCAGATCGACCAGCGTCCGGCCGTTCTCCTCCCGGGTGCCGGTCACGGTGCCGCCGAACCGCAGTTCCTCGCCCGGGAACGCGCTCGCCCGGTTCTGGATCGAGTAGCGGATCAGCCGGCCGCCCGGGCCGATCCAGTCGGTGATCGCCCGGGCCAGCAGCGCCGCCTGCAACGGGCCGTGCACGAGGATGTCGGGGTAGCCCTCGACGTCGCGCGCCCAGGTGCGGTCGTAGTGGATGCGGTGGCCGTTGTAGGTGGCCGCGCTGAAGAAGAACATCTGGGTCTGGTCGACCGTGATCGTGAGGGTGGGGATCTCGTCCCCCTCCTTCACGTCGTCGAAGTAGATCTGCTCGGTCATGGTTGCCTTCCTGAAGCTAGGGGCGCGCGATCATCGAGGCTTTGTTCTCGGCCACCGCCGTGCCGTCCTGACGGGTGTACGTGGTCGTGGAGGTGACCAGCACGAAGGCCCCGGAGCGGCCGTGCTTCTCCTGGATGTCGGTCACCGTGCGGACCGCCTTGATGACGTCGCCGTCGTAGATCGGCTCGAAGAACGTGATGTCCTCGCCGCCGGCCATCCGCCGTGGGCACCTCGGCAGGGGGATGTCGCCCGATCCGGTGCCGCCCGGGATCCCGTCCGGGCGGAGCCGGTCGAGGTCGGCCACGCCGAGCACGACGTACTGCACGTACAGCGGTGGGGCGATGACGTCCCGGTAGCCGTTGGCCCGCGCGAAGTCGGCGTCGAAGTAGAGCGGGTTGCGGTCCTTGACCGCGGCCGCCCAGCGCTGGAACTCCTTCTTGACGACGATGCCCTCCACCTCGGTGGTGACGCGGCCGATGAAGGCCCGGGCGTCGTCCCCGATCAGGGGCTCCTCCTGTACCTGGGTCATTGCTGGTCCTTCCGTTCAGCTGTACGACTTGAACTTGACCTGGCTGTTGAGGTCGATCGTGTCGACGGGGGTCTCGGTCTTGGCCTTCGCGTCCCACTTGCCGATGACCATTCCCTCGACGAGATAGGGGTCGGTCGGCGCGGTCTGCATGGTCAGGCCGTTGATGAAGATGATGTTGCTGAGGTCCGGCTTGAGGTTGTGCGAGGCGTTCATGACGTCGGCCCGGGTCACCGCGGTGGCGTTCGTGACGGACTGGGCGAACAGCGCCGCTTCGTTCCAGCCGCCGACGCCGGCCGAGACCGGCAGCTTCACGCTGTTCTTGTCGAACTCCGGCTGCACCCACTTGCGGAACGTCGCGATCTTGGGGTCGGTGGCGAGTTTCGGGTCGTCCACGTTGATGCTGGCGCCGGTCAGCAGCCCGTCACCCGCGCCCGGGTTGAGCTGCGACAGCTGCTGCGGGCTGACCGGTGCGGCGATGATCTGCGGTTTCCAGTCCGGGTGGCCGGCGATCAGGTTGATCGACTGGAGCATCTGGGCGCCGAGGGCGATCACGATGATCACGTCCGCCTTGGTCGCGGCCAGCGTGGTGACCTGGCCGGACAGGTCGGCGTCGGTGGTCTCGAAGGTGACCGCCTTGCTGACCTTGATGTTGCTGCCGGCGATGGCGTCCTTGAACGAGCCGACCTCGGCCTTCCCGTAGTCGTCGTTCTGCGACATGATCGCGACGGTCGCGTTGGGCATGTGGTCCTTGAGGTAGTTGGCGTACGACAGGCCCTCGCCGGAGTAGACCGAGACCGGCCCGTTGATCTCCCACGGGTAGGCCGGGTCGCCGAGTTCCGGGGCGCCGGCGGTGGCGAACATGTCGGGCACGCAGCCGTTGTTGACGATCGGGCGGATGGCCTGGTTGGCCGACGACCCGACGATGCCCAGCAGCGCGAACACCTTGTCGTTGTCGACCAGCGACTGCACGTTGGCCTTGGTGGTCGCGACCTGGTACTGGTCGTCCTTGTAGGTGACCTCGACCTTGCGCTTCTTGCCGTCGGCGCCGGTGATGCCGCCCTGCGAGTTGACCATGTCGAAGTAGCCGAGCATGCCCCACAGGCCGACGCCGACGGTGGCGAACGGGCCGCCCAGCGCCCCGCTGTAGCCGACCTTGATGGTGTCATCGGTGATGCCGACGGTCGGCTGATAGCTGGTGCAGCTCTTGGTCAGATAGGCGGTCGCGCTCGACCCGCCGCCGCCGGTGGCGCTGCTCTGGGCGACGGCGCCGCCGCCGCAGCCGCTGATCACCATCGCCACGCCGACGCCGACGCCTATCAGTTGAAAACCTCGTGCCGTTTTCATGGTTCTGCCCTTCCTGGTTGAGGGTGTGGAAGGCTGTCCCGCCGGCGTCACCGGCAGGTTGAACTGGAAGATGTGGGGGACTAGCGGGGTGGCACCGGCTCGGGGGCGAGCTTCGGGGGCGACGCCGCCGCACCGGCCGGGACCGCGTCGCGGATCCGGGTCGGTGGCAGGGGTCCCCGGATGCGGGCGGCGACCTTGGCGAGCAGGCCGCCGAGCCCCTGCGGCAGCACCAGGAGGATGACGATCAGCACCACGCCGTAGATCAGCGGGGTCAACAGCGGGCTGGCCCCGATCGTGCTGATCGTCTGCGGCGCGTAGACGATGAACAGGCCTCCGAAGATCGGGCCGATCACCGTGCCGGCGCCACCGATGGCCATCCCCGCGAGCAGGTAGATGGCGAGCAGGACGGAGAAGTCGCCGGGGGCGACGAACTGGTTGGTGACAACGAACATCCAGCCCGCGACCCCGCAGAGCGCGGCGCTCGTGCCGAAGGCGAGCACCTTGGTGACCGAGACGTTGATGCCGACGGTGTTCGCGGCGATCTGGTGGTCGCGGACCGCGATCAGCGAGCGCCCGAGGCGGCTGTCGATGACGTTGCGCATGATCACCAAGATGATGACCAGGCCGGCCAGCAGCACCCAGTAGTCGAACGCGACGGTGCTGATGCCCCAGGAGGCGGGCGCGGCGAGCGGATTGACGTTCATGCCCGGGGTGCCGCCGGTCTGGGCCGAGAACTTGACCGGGACGGTCGGGAAGATGATCGCGATCGCCAGGGTGGTCAGCGCCAGCCGGATGCCGGTGATCCGCAGCGCGGGCAGGCCGGTGAGCGCGCCGAGCAGGAACGCGAGGAACACCGCGATCGGCAGGGCGGCCCAGTACGACCAGCCCGCCCGGGCCACCAGCATCGCGGTCGCGTACGCGGCGAGGCCGACGTAGGCGCTCTGTCCGATGGAGATCTGCCCGGCGAGACCGGAGAGCAGGTTGAGGCTCATCACACCGATCGCGGTGTAGATCACCTGCTGGAGATTGACCAGCGTGGGGCCGCCCACCCCGTACGGAAGAAGCGCGGCGACGATCAGCAGGACCAGCCAGGCCGCCGGGACAGCGCTCCGGCGCGGGTTGATGGTGTTCATACTCGTTCCACCTGCCGCTTTCCGAACAGGCCCTCGGGCTTGACGAGCAGGACGATGATGATCGCGGCGAAGGCCACCGCGAGCTGCAACTGCGTGCCGATGAACGCGATATAGCCGCCGGCCAGGGCCTGGATCACGCCGAGCGCCACCCCGCCGACCAGCGCCCCGACGTAGCTGTCCATGCCGCCGAGCACCGCGGCCGCCATGCCGTAGAGCAGCAGGGTCTGCATCATGTTGGTGCTCAGGAACAGATCGGGCGCGACCATCGCCCCGACGAGCGCGCCGAGCGCCGCCGACAGCCCCCAGCCGAACGAGAGCATCCGCGACGGGTTGATGCCCACCAGCTGGGCCGAGGTCGGGTTCATGGCCGCGCCGGTCATCGCCAGGCCGATCCGGGTCCGGGCGAACAGCAGGCGCAGGCCGGCCGCGACGAGCACGAGCAGGACGATCGAGCCGAGCTTGTGGTACGAGATCGAGACGCCGCCGACGGTCCAGCGGCCGGCCGGGAACGGCGAGTCCAGTCGCTGCACGTCGAGCGAGAACAGGAAGCCGGCCAGCGCGTTGATGCCGAGGAAGAGGCCCATCGTCACCATCGACTGCCGCAGATGGTCGGCCTTCTCGAACGGGCGGATCACGAACCGTTCGAGCCCCGCCCCGAAGACGAAGCCGAAGATCATGCCGCCGATGATGGCCACCACGATCGGCAGGCCGGAATGGCCGCCGCCGAGCTCCCAGATGATGAAGGTGCAGAACATGGCGATCTCGCCGGTGGCGAAGTTGAGCAGGCCGGTCGCGCGGTAGACCAGGACGAGCGCGAGCGCGATCGACCCGTACAGCACGCCGCTCTGCACACCGTCGATGAGGCGTTGGACGAGCAGGGTCATCGTCAGCTCCCCAGGTAGGCGCGGCGGATGCCGTCGTCGTCGAGCAGCTCCTCGGCCTTGCCGTGCAGCACCACACGGCCGGACTCGAGCACGTACCCGCGGGCGGCGATCTTGAGGGACAGGTTGGCGTTCTGCTCGACGATCAGCATCGAGGTGCCGAACTGCTGATTGACCGCCTCGATCTTCTGGAACAGGCTGGCGGTGACCATCGGCGCCAGGCCCATCGAGGGCTCGTCGAGCAGCAACATCTTGGGCCGGCCCATCAGTGCGCGGGCGACCGCGAGCATCTGCTGCTCGCCACCGCTGAGGCTGCCGGCCGCCTGTTTGCGGCGCTCGGCCAGGATCGGGAACAGCTCGAACCACGTGTCGAAGGCGTGCCGCCCCTGGCGTCCCTTCAACAGGTGGCCACCGAGCCGGAGGTTGTCCTCCACCGAGAGGAACGAGAACGTGCCCCGGCCCTCGGGGATGTGACCGAGCCCGAGCTTGGCCCGCGCGTCGGGCTTGGCCCGGCTGATGTCGGCGCCGGCGAAGCGTACGGTGCCCTTGCTGTTGATCAAACCGCTCAGCGCCCGCAGCGTCGTGGTTTTTCCGGCGCCGTTGGCGCCGAGAACCACGACGATCTCACCCTCGTCGACATGGAGTTCCAGGTCTTCCAGTACGGAGATCGGACCGTAACCGGCCGAGAGGCCCGTGGCCTCGAGCATCGTGCTCACGCTGATACCCCCAGGTACGCCTCGATGACCGCCGGGTTCTTGGCGACCTCGGCCGGAGTGCCGGTCGCGAGGACCTTGCCGAGGTTGAGGACGACGATGGTGTCGGAGATCGACATGACCAGGCCCATGTGGTGTTCGACCAGCACGATCGTGATGTCGAACTGCTCGCGGACCCGGGCGATGTACTGGCCGAACTCGGCGACCAGGCCGTGGCTGAGCCCGGCCGCCGGTTCGTCCAGGAGCAGCAGCCGTGGCCGGGACATCAGCGCCCGGGCGAGTTCCACCCGCTTGAGGACGCCGAACGAGAGCCCGGACGCCGCCGTGTGCTCGTACTGGTCCAGTTCCAGGCGCTCGAGGATGTCGAACGCCTCCTCGCGGAGCTGACGCTCCTTACGGCGCTGGCCGAAGCCGTGGGTGGCGCAGCTGACCAGGCCGGTGGTGTGCCGGTGGTAGCCGCCGAGCAGAACGTTCTCCAGCACGGTCTGGCGCGGGAACAGGGCGAGGTTCTGGAACGTTCGGCCGACCCCGAGCTTGGCGACCGAGTGCGGCCGCATGTTGCCGACGTCCACGCCGGCGACCAGGATCCGCCCGGCCTGCGGCTTGTAGAGGCCGCCGACGCAGTTGAAGAGGCTGCTCTTGCCGGCGCCGTTGGGCCCGACCACCGCGCACAGCCGGCCCGGCTCGACCTGGAAGCTGAGCCCGGCCAGGGCCCGTACGCCCCCGAAGCGCAGTTCGACGTCCTGGACGTCCAGCATCGGGGTACTCATGCGAACTGCTCCTCGGTGATGAGGCGCCGGGCGACGAGGTCGTCGTACGTCTCGTCGTCGTAGCCGAGCAGTTGCTTGTAGACGTACTCGTTGTCCTGGCCGAAGCCGGGCAGCGGACGGCCGTACGCGAGGTCGAAGCCGTCGGCCCGCCAGGGGTGACCCGGGTAGCGGTAGGTGCCGACCGCCGGGTGGGTTCGCTCCTTGAACCAGCCGCGCTCGGCGAGATGCCGGTCGGCCAGCAGCCGCAGCTCGCTCATCACCTCGCCGGCCGGCACCCGGGCCTCCTGCAACCGGGCGACGATCTCGTCCGACGGCAGCCCGGCGCACCAGGCGGCGATGCCGTCGCGCAGCGCCCTTGAGTTGGTCCGGCGGTCCGCGGCCGTACGGCCCCGATCCAGCCAGTCGGCCTCGCCCACCACACTGCCCACCACACTGCTCACCACACCGCCCACCACACCGGCGAACGCGGCCCAGTCCCGGTCGTCGCGGATCGAGACCACGACCCAGCGGTCGTCCTCGGCCGCCCGGAACGCGTCCTGCAGCAGGCCGGGATCGGTGTTGCCGAGCACCTGCGGCAGGCGGTGGTTCATCTGGAAGTCGAGGAAGAACTCGCCGATGTCCTGCATGACGTTCTCGGCCTGGGCCACCTCGACCAGGCCGCCCCGGCCGGTGGCTTCCCGGTCCCACAGGGCGGCGAGCACGGCGAACGCCAGGGCGGCCGGAGCCGACTCGTCCATGTGGTAGTTCTCGCCCGCGCTGTCCGGCGGCTCACCCTCGTACCCGTCCATGGCCGCGATGCCGACGAGCGAGTTGAAGTTGGGGCCGTAGCCGAGGTAGTTGCTCATCGGCCCGGTCATGCCCAGCGGGGGCATCCGCGCGACGATCAGCCGGGGATTGAGCTCGAGCAGGGTCTCGTGGCCGAGCCCGAGCTTCTCGAGGACCCCGTTCGTGTTGTTCTCCACCAGCACGTCGCTGATCGCGATGAGCTTCAGCGCGGCCTCGTGGCCCTCGGGGGTCTCCAGGTTCATGCACGCGGCGAGCTTGTTGCGGGCGTGCCAGTTGAAGAGCGCGGTGCGGTCGTACGGGCGAGGCTCGGGCTTGCCGTCCGGATAGGAGTTGCGGCTCCAGCCGGCGTTCGCCACCCCGGCGTTGGTGAGTTTGGCCGACGCCTGCCGGCTGACCCGGTTGTTGCCCTCGACCCGGATGACCTCGGCACCGAGGTCACCGAGCAGGGCCGTCGAACCGGGCCCGGACCAGACGACGGTCAGGTCGACGACGCGGATTCCGGCGAGCGGAAGTGATTGGTCGGTCATGGCCGTACCACGCTCATCTCCAATTCCGCGGTGACCTCGGCGGTGTGCTCACCGAGCCGCGGCGCCGTGCGCCGGAGCTGGAAGCCGTCGCGCATCCGCCAGGGCGCGCCGAAGTAGTCGAGCCGGCCGGCGACCGGGTGGTCGGCGGTCACGAAGGCGCCCCGCCCGCGGAAATGCGGATGGTCGTAGAGCTCGTCCATCTGCAGATAGGCGGTGCACGGGATCCGCGCGGCCTCCGCGGCCTCCATGATCTGGATCTTCGGGCGGGCGGCGAACCAGGCCTTGAGGTACGACATGAACGCGGGCCAGTCGTCACCCAGCTGCGGGCGATCGAGGAACTTGGCGCGGAACGCCTCGTCGTCGGCCCCGATCAGCCGGATCAGCCGGTTCCAGAACTCCTGGTTCGTTATGTAGATCATCACGAACCCGTCGGCCGCCCGGAACGGCCCGGTGAAGGTCGACTGCCCGCGGTGCGCGCTCCGGACGCCTCGCGGCGCGTTCACCCCCGAGTACGCGGCGGTCACCAGATATGACGCCCGCCGGTCGGCGCTGGAGAGCAGCACCTCC
The DNA here is from genome assembly GCA_036402935.1 of Actinoplanes sp. Lineage (GTDB taxonomy): Bacteria > Actinomycetota > Actinomycetes > Mycobacteriales > Micromonosporaceae > Actinoplanes. The sequence goes on along the minus strand of DASWRZ010000270.1, from coordinate 8,832 downwards.
TGCCCCGACACGTCGATCGTCGAGCCGGTGCCGGTCCGGCGGGCGTGGTACAGCCCCGCCAGCGTGGCCTCGCCGGCGGTCCGGCCGATCGTGTACTGCTCGAGCAGGCCCGGCTTGCGCTGCGGAGCCCGGTGAGCGTCCCCGGTCGCGTTCATCGGGCCACCCGCCGCCTGCAGCACGATCCCGGTCGCCTCCCGGTCCCGGTACGGCCCGGACTGGCCGAACGGCGAGATCCGGGTGACGACGAGCCGCGGGTTGCTCTCCCGCAGTACGTCCGGACCGAGCCCGAGCCGCTCGAGGTGGCCGGGGCGGAACGACTCGATCACCGCGTCGGAGCGGGCGATCAGCCGTTTGACGAGCTCGACGCCCTCCGCGCTGTGCAGATCCACGGCGATCGAGCGCTTGTTGGTGTTCAGGTGCAGGAACAGCGGATTCGCCTCGGGATCCGGCTGCTCGCCCGGGACCAGGGCCCAGTGCCGGCTGCGGCTGCCGGACCCGGGCTTCTCGACCTTGACGACGTCGGCGCCGAAGTCCGCGAACAGTTTGGTCGCGTACTCGCCCGCGACCCACCGGGAAAGATCGACTACGCGCAGACCGGTGAAGACCTGTCGTCCGTTCACTTCGGGTGCGTGCGGCATCTCGGGGCCTCCTACCGCGCCAGGCCGAGCTCGCGCTGCAGCCAGCCGGCGGCGACGTCCGCCGTCCCGCCCTTGATCTCGGTGACCTTCGCCCGCTCGGACCACAGGTGCAGATCGGTCTCGCGGACGTAACCCATGCCGCCGTGCAGCTGGTGCGCGGTCAGGGTGGTCCACTTGTACGCCTCGGCGCAGTGCATCTTCGCGATGGCCACCGCGCGCCGGGCCACGTCGCCGTGCCCGATCCACCACACCGCCTGGCTGGCCGACAGCCGCGCCGCCTCGATCGAGATGCGCATGTCGGCGACGTGGTGCTGGACCGCCTGGAAGCTCGCGATCGGGCGTTTGAACTGCTCGCGCACCTTGACGTAGTCGACCGTGCGCTCCAGCACCGCGGTCGCCCCGCCCACCATCTCCATGCACTGCAGGGCGAGGAAGGCGTTGGCGACCCAGGCGAGGTCGTCGGTGCCCAAGCCGTCGAGCACCTCCTCGTCGGTCGCCCGGTAGTCGTGCAGCTCCACGCGGGCCTGCTTGTCGCCGGCGAAGCTCTGCAGCGCGACCACGTCGACGCCGGCCCGGGACGGGTCGAGCAGGATGCCGATCGTGCGCTCGGGGGCGGGGAACGCCGAGGCGCGGGCGGTGACCAGGATCGTCTCCGCGGTGGCGCCGTTGCCGACGAACATCAGCGTCCCGCTCACCGTCCACCCGCCGCCGCTGCGCTGGGCCACCAGGCTCGGGCGCAGGTCGGCGGCGTCGGACGGGTTGCTGACCGCGGCCGAGGCCCGCAGGTCGCCGCTGACCAGACGGGGCAGGTAGGCCGCGCGCTGCTCCTCGGAACCCAGCCGCTGCAGGGCGACCGAGAACTGCAGGGTGTCGTAGACGGCGGTGGGAGCCAGCGTCCGGCCCGCCTCGGAGAAGACCAGGCCCAGCTCGAACAGGCCGGCCGACTCGCCGCCGTACCCTTCGTCGACGGCGATGCCGAAGACGCCGGCCTTGGCCAGGGTCTTCCACAGCTCGGTCGGGATGCCGTCGGACTCGGGCTCCTTCATGCGCCGCACCAGGGCGGGCGGGCAGGCATCGGTGAACAGGTGCCGGAGCATCGTCGAGAGTTCCTGCTGTTCCTCGGTCAGTGTCAGTCGCATGCTCGGGTTCCTTTCCCACGGTCCAAACAGGGGTGGCCGGTCATCGTCCGTAGCCCGGCATGCCGTGCCCGCGCTGGGCGATCACGTCGCGCAGCACCTCGTTGGCGCCGCCGCCGAAGCGCAGTAGGGGAGCGCTGCGGTAGAGCTTCTCGAAGCCGCCGCCGGGGACGGCGTACGGATCGTCGCCGCTGAGCACGCCGTCCATGCCGAGCATCTGGGTGCCCAGGTCGGCGATCCGCTGCCGCAGCTCGGAGGAGAAGATCTTCTCGGCGGTCACCGCGACGGTCGGGATACCGCCGGTCGCGAGCAGGGACGCGGCCTCGATGCCCATCAGCACCGCGACGTCGACGTCCGCCTCGAGCTGGGCGATGCGGCGGCGGATGTCGGGGTAGTCCCGAGGCCGGGTGCCGTCCGAGCGGACCACGCCGGCCACCTCGATGATCTCGTCGACCGCGCGGCGCAGATCGCCCGCGTTGGTGAGCGCGCCCCGCTCGAGGTCGAGGGCGCCGGTGATGTACTGCCAGCCCCGGTTGACCTCGCCGATCAGGTTGGTGCGGGGCACGCGTACGTCGGTGAAGAAGGTCTCGTTGGTGCGGAACCCGTCCCACGTGATCAGCGGGCGGATCTCGATGCCGGGGGTGTCGATCGGCACCATGATCACCGAGATGCCGCGGTGCTTGGGCGCCTCCGGATCGGTCCGCACGCAGAGCCACTCGTGGCTGGCGACGTGGGCCTGGCTGTTCCAGATCTTCTGCCCGTTGATGACCCACTCGTCGCCGTCGAGCTCGGCCTTGGTCCGCAGGCTGGCCAGGTCCGTTCCGGCGTTGGGTTCCGAATAGCCGACCGCGCAGGTGATCTCCCCGCGGGCGATCGGCGGGAGCCATTCCGCGCGGTTCTGCTCGGTGCCGTTCCGCATGATCATCGGAGCGACCGAGGTGACGGTCAGGTCCGGCCCGGGCGCCCCCCGGTACTCGAACTCGTTGACCAGGATGTGCTGGTAGATCGGACCGAGAGCGAGCCCGCCGTACTCCTTCGGCCAGTTCAGCCCGAACCAGCCCTTCTCGCCGACCTTGCGCCGGAACTCTCGCAGAATGCCGTCGTCGGACTCGTAGCCCCGGCGCCTGCGCAGATCGAGCAGCTCCGGGGTGAAGTTCTCGTCCAGGAACGCGCGTACTTCCTCGCGCCACGCCCGCTGGTCGTCGTCAAGTTCGAATTCCATAACGTCTCCTTCAGGCTCAGGCCTTCAAGCCAGTGCTGGCACGGAGTTGAAGAGCAGGCTCACGCCGAGGGCGGGAACGACCTCGGTCTTCGACCAGCCCATGCCGGCCGGCGTGATCGGGAGGTCGCGGGGCGCGGGCGCCTCGACGGCGATGTCCTGTACGCCGAGCGGGCGCGGTGTGCCGCCGTTGTACGCCGACTCGGCGATCAGCAGCAGGTGTGCACCGGAGGGCCAGCGCAGGCGTACGAGGTCGTCGCTGACGATCAGCCGTTCCGCCCGCAGCACCTCGCAGAACAGCCGGGCGGCCCGGTCGAGGTCGCGTACCCGCACGACCAGGTAGGACAGCGGCGACGGCTCCGCTTCGGCCTCGTGGGTCCACGGGCGGTCGAGCAGGAGGTGGCGGCCGGGGCCCTTGGTCGGGTCCCCGCTGCCCTGCGCGACCTGGATGAGCACGCCGAGCCCGGTGTCGCGGGGGTGCAGGAAGCCCTCGTGCCAGCCCGGGTTGGCGAGCGAGACGAGGACCGGCTCGATCCCGAACGCGCGGGCGTCGCGCAGGACGGCGTCCAGGTCGTCGGTCTTGAACGTGATGTGGTGCGGGCGGTTGGGGCCGGTGGCCAGGAACCGGGTGACGAACGAACTGCCCTGCTCGGGTTCGGTGAGCAGCTCGATCCGGGTGTCGTTGCCGTAGGCCAGCTGGCACGCGTTGAAGGCGGGCGTGCGGATGCCGTACCGCCAGCGCCCGCCGAGGGCGTCGACGAGTACGTCCTTCGGGTCGGTCCACGAGGTGACCGCAATGGCCAGATGGTCGAGAACTACCGTCGGAGTGGGTGATTGCGCCGTTTCGCTCATGACTTCCCCACCATTCAGCCCGCCTGCCGTCTCGATAGGCGAGTGTGTATCTAGTGAGACGACAGTGTGTCTAGGCTTCAATTGATTGAGGAATCTAGGACTGGCGAGACACTGTGTCAAGGAAGTTTCGGACCGTTTACAAATGCGGCCAGACGGGTGTTCTGTTAGCCGATCACCGTCCGCGACGGGGGGATGATGTGGATGGACGCGACCGTGACCGCAGAGCGGGGGGACGAGCGATGACCGAGGCAGCCGAAGCGCCGGCCGGGGGAGCCGTCGAGGACGAGCCGCTCCTGGTCTCCGCCGAATCGTTCGCCACCGAAATGACCCGGCTCGGCCGCATTCTGCGGGCGGCCCGGGGCGATCGTTACAGCCTCGAGAGCCTGGCCGAACGGTCCGGAGTGAGTGCCGGGCTGCTCAGCCAGATCGAGCGGGGCATCGGTAATCCGTCGTTCCAGACGCTACTGCGCGTGGCCACGGCGCTCGGCATCTCGCTGGTCGAACTGGTGGACGCCGGCAACGCGATCGAGGCGCACGACGACTATGTCGTCCGGCGTCACGAGCGCCGGACCATGGCCTGGCCGATGGAGAAGGTCTCCTTCGAGCTGCTCACTCCCCGCGGGCAGCGCGAGGTCAACGTGCTGCGCTCGGTGGTGCCGCCGCGATCGAAGGCGAACGGCTTCTTCGATCCGAGGTTCTATCGCGGCACGGTCTGCCTCTACGTGCAGCGTGAGACGGTCGCCGTCGGGATGGCCGACGGCACCCGGGTGCTGCACGCCGGCGACACCCTGACCTGCCGCAGCGAGCAGATTCTGACGATCGGGAACCCCGGCGTGGTGCCGGCCGAACTGCTCACGATCACCTCGCCCGGCGGCCTCTGATCCGCTTCCCGACGGGCCGACCATTCGATTGACAGCGTGACTAGTGCATGCTTCGATGAATTGAAGGTTGGCTCGACCCAGGTTCGGAGGCGGTTCGTGGCAGACACCAATTCGGTCGGGCCGAGCAAGAGCGACGTCGCGGCGTCGCTCCGGTCGGTGGGATACCTGGCCGACGACGGCACGGCGGCGACCGTGCTGCTGGCCGAGCGGCTCGGCCGGCCGCTGCTGATCGAGGGCCCGGCCGGCACCGGCAAGACCCAGCTCGCCAAGAGCTTCGCCCGGATGACCGGCCGCCGGCTCATCCGGCTGCAGTGCTACGAGGGGCTCGACGAGGCCCGGGCGCTCTACGAGTGGGACTACCGCAAGCAGCTGCTGAGCATCCAGGGCGGATCCGGTTCCGGCGACGTCTTCGGCGAGTCCTACCTGATCGAGCGGCCGCTGCTCGAGGCGGTCCGCGCGACCGACCCGGTGGTGCTCTTGATCGACGAGGTCGACCGGCTCGACGTCGACACCGAGGCGCTGCTGCTAGAGGTGCTGGCCGAGTTCCAGGTGTCCATTCCGGAGCTCGGCACCGTACGCGGCGAGCGGCGTCCGGCCGTCTTCCTGACCTCCAACAACAGCCGCGACCTGTCGGACGCGCTCAAGCGCCGGTGCCTGTTCCTCTTCCTCGACTATCCGACCCCGGAACGGGAGGCCGAGATCGTGCGGGCGGCGGTGCCCGACCTCCTGCCGCATCTGGTCGACCAGGCGGCCGCGATCCTGCACTCCCTGCGGCAGCTCGATCTGCGCAAGGCGCCCTCGATCTCGGAGACCCTGGACTGGTGCCGGACCCTCTGCGTGCTCGGGCTCGCCGAGCTCGACGACTCGGCGGTCGACGGCACGCTGCAGGTGCTGCTCAAGTATCAGAGCGACATCGAGCTGGCCCGCAAGGAACTGTTCCGCGTCAGTCCCCGCTGAGAAACTCGATCGCCGCGTCCAGGGCCTTCATCGAAGAGGGTGTTGCGAAATGATCGATGCCCGGGAGCGTCACCAGCGAGGCGTCGGGGAGCCGCTCGGCCAGCCGGGTCGCCGGACCGGCGAAGTCGTCGTCGCCGATCACCAGCAGCGTCGGGACGGTGATGCGGTCGAGGTCGTCGGGGGTGACCGGGCGCTGCGGACGGCGCAGCACGGCGGTCAGCGCGCCGGGGTCGGAACGGGGCCGGGTCACCAGCCGTTGGAAGACCTGGGACGCCGGATCGGTGGCGGCGGTCGAGCCGGCGAGGGCGCCCATGACGTCGGGCAGCGGCCGGGTGGCGTCCGGCCCGCCGAGCCCGACGACCGGGTCGCCGACGCCGAGGATGACCAGCCGCCGGAACCGGGCCGGGTCGTCGGCCGCCAGGCGCAGCAGGATCAGACCACCGAGCGAGAAGCCGACCGCGTCGACCGGGGCGAGCGTGGCGGCCGGCGCGAACGCGTGCTCCTCGAGCCGGGCATAGCTCTCCGGGTCACTCGCGGCGGCGGTGCCGCCGTGGCCGAGAAGGTCTCGGCCGACGACCGTACGCCCCAGGTCGGCGAGCACGTCGACCCAGCCGTTGCGCCGCCAGTCGTTGTCGAAGGTCGAGCCGAACCCGTGCACGAGAAGCACGGCGGGTTGCTCGTGGTGTTCGTTTGACTCGTTGTGTTTATTTGAGAGGCGGCCTGTCAAGTTGTTGGACACGATATCTAGCTTTGCAAACGAGCTCCGCCTTGTCGAGATCCCGATCTCGATGTCCGAGCTGACCGACGCGGCCGAGGCGACCCGGGCGATCCCGCTGCGGGAGCGTGACGACCTGCGCGTCGCGCTCCGGGCCACGATGATCAAGCGAAGTGAGCACCTGGAGGCGTTCGACGTCGTCTTCGACCTGTTCTTCAGCGATGTCCGGGCCTCGCCCGCCGACGCATTCCAGAGCCTGCCGGACGAAGAACTGGCCGAGGTGCTCCGGGACGCGGTGCTCGCCGACAACCGTCCGGTGCTACGCCGGATCAGCTCGGCGGCGGTCGACCGCTATGCCGAGATGGAGCCCGGCCGGCCGGTCGCCGGACGGGCGTACCTGTTCCGGGTCATGCGCCGCCTGGACCTCTCCCTCGACGGCCTCGTCCCCGGCGAGACCGCCTCCCTGGCGGATCGCTTGCGGCAGGATCGGGTCAAGGCCACCGTCGCGTACGTCCAATCGACGGTCGAACTGGAGATCCGGCGGCGACTGGTTGCCGACCAGGGCCCTTCGGCGGTGGCCAGGCTCGTCCGGCCCCCGCTCCACGAGGCCATCGGATTCATGAACGCGTCGAGCACCGAGATCGTCGCGATGCGCCGGGGGATCGCGCCGCTCGTCCGCAAGCTCGGACTGCGCCTGGCCCGGCAGAAACGCCTCGGCCGGCCCGGACGGCTCGACTTCCGGCGGACCATGCGCGTAGCGCTGTCGACCGGCGGCACCCCGGTGCAACTGCGGTTCAAGCCACCGGCCAAACCCAAGCCGGAGCTGGTGGTGATCGCCGACGTCTCCGGTTCGGTCGCGACGTTCGCCCGTTTCACCCTCCAACTGCTGTACGCGATGCGCCTGCAGTTCCGGCGGATCCGCACCTTCGCGTTCATCGACGACCTGGCCGACGTCACCGACGTGCTCGCGAACAGCGTGACCGCCGAACAGGCCTTCGCGACGATCGCCGCCGACCCGCGGCTGATCTGGCTCGACGGGCGATCGGACTACGGCCACGCGCTGGAGACGTTCAGCGAGCGGTATGCGTCGTCCGCGCTCACGGCCACGGCGACCGTGCTGATCCTGGGCGACGGGCGGAACAACTATCGGGCGGCGCAGGAGGAGAGGCTGCGGCTCCTCGCCCGGCGGGTCGCCCACGTCTTCTGGCTGAACCCGGAACGCGAGGTCAACTGGAACACCGGCGACTCGGCGATCCAGCTGTACGCGCCGTACTGCGACCGCGTGGTCGAGTGCGCCAATCTCGCCCAGCTGCGCGACTTCGCCGACCACCTCGTCTGAGCCATGGGCACTCCAGCGGCCTCGGCGCCCCGCGGTCCGAGCGCGGCGGCAACGACAGGAGCGCGCAATCGCGCCGGCCCACCGCGGTCTGCCGTTCGCAGTCGCTCCTTGTACGGCGGATCGTGTGCAGCCTTCGCCCAGGCCCTGGTCGATCCGGACCTCGACGGCCTTGATGCCGCGTTTCCGGGCCCAGGCGACCCGGCGGCTTCGGGTCAGGGCAGGGGATCTTGTTCGACGTCCTGCGGTGAGCTGAGCACCTCATCGGCCCAGGCGGCATGTTCGGCATGTGCCCACGAAGCCGAGACTCGCCCGGTCAGCATTCCGCGTCGCGCTTCGGAATCCTTGGTCGCGTAGAAGATGTGACCGATCACGAGCAGTCCGACCGCGAGCGCGAACCAGTCGTGGACGAAGGTGGCCCCGGTGCGCCAGGACAATCGCGTCAGGCCCGGGAAGTACATGATGATTCCGGTACCGAGCAGGGCGGCTATTGCGCCGCCGCTCAGAGCGCCGTTCAGTTTCTGGCCGGCATTGAATTTGCCGACCTTGATGGAACCGTCGCGTCGGCTTCGCGAGAACAGCCAGCGCCAGTCCCGTGGTGTGAACCGGTTGAGACGTCGCAGGTCGTGGCGGTACGTCGCCGAAATCGTTCCGAGCAGGATGGGCGCCGGTAGTGCGAATCCCGAGTAGACGTGGATGAGTTCGACGAGATGGCGGTGCCCGATCGCAAGGGCGAGTGACCCGTTGTACAGGATGGCGGCCGTGACGATGCAGATGAGCATCAGGAGCGCGGCGGTCCAATGCACAGCACGCGTGGCCGTTCCGAATCGCCGGATCGTGCCGGTCATGCGCCGCGGCCTTGCGACGGGTCGATGAATCCGTCGACCGGATAACCTCGATGCTCCCAATAGCCCGTCTCGACGGCGGCGGTCAGTTCGATGCCGGAAAGCCACTTGGTGCTCTTGTAGCCGTACATCGGTGCGACGTACATCCGCACCGGCCCGCCGTGATCGTGGGTGATCGGGCCATCGAGCATCTGCAGCGCGACGATGACGTCGTCGCGTCGCGCCTGATCGAGGGTGAGGCTTTCGGTGTAGG
>DASWRZ010000269.1:0-6676 GCA_036402935.1 Actinoplanes sp. | reverse complement strand
CTTCAGGTAGTTCGGGTACGCCGGGAAGGCCGCCACGAAGAAGTTCTGCACGTCCGAGCCGTGCAGGAACGAGTTCTTGGTGTAGATCAGCGGCACCACCGGCGCGTCCTGCATGATCCGCTTGTCCGCCTGGGCCCACAGTGCCTGCGCCCGGGCCTGGTCGACCTGGGCCGTCGCCTCGTCGATCAGCTTGTCGACGTCGGGCTGCGAGTAGCGCGAGAGGTTGTAGCCGCCGCCCCCGATCTCCCGGGAGGCGAAGAGCGGCTCGATGTTGCCGTTCGCGCTCGGGAAGTCGGGCTGCCAGCTGCTGACCGTCAGGTCGTAGTCGGACTTGTCGCTGGTCACGTCGGCGACATAGGAGTCCTGGTCGAGGGGCTTGATCGTCGTGGCGATGCCGGCCTTCTGCAGGCCCTGCTGGATCGCCTGGGCCTGGGCCAGGTTGACCTGGTCGTTCTGCGAGAGCAGCACGAGCTTCGGGAGGGTCGTCCCGGCCAGCAGCTGCTCGGCCTTGGCCGGGTCACCGGACGGGTCGGACGGGTAGAGGTCGTACGCGGTCCGCCCGGCGATGCCCGGCGTGATCAGGGTGGTGGCCAGGTCGCCGCCGGTCGGGCCGCCGGCCGCGATCTGGAACGCGTGCTTGTCCACGGCGTACTCGATCGCCTGCCGGACCTTCAGGTCCTTGAGCGCCGGCCGCTGGGTGTTGATCGCGAGGTACTGCAGCGCGCCGGCGTCGGACGTGACGAGCCGCGACTTGGCGGCCGGGTTCTGCTGGATCTGGGCCAGCTGGGCGGGCGGGACGAAGCCGGCGCCGAACGCGTCCTTGTCGGCGCCCGAGTCGGCGATCAGGCGCTGGGCGGCGACCGTGGTGTCCTGGCTGAGCTGGAAGACGATCTTGTCGGGGCCGCCGGTGCGGGCCCGGTCGGTGCTCGGGTCCCACTTCGGGTTCCGGATCAGCGTGACCGCGGTGCCCTCCTGGTAGGACTGGATCTGGTAGGGACCGGAGGCGACCGGCTTCTGGTCGTACGTCTTCAGGTCATCCTTCGCCTTCGGCACCGGGCTGAAGGCGGGCATCGAGGCGATCCACGGCCAGTCGCCGTACGCGGTCTTCAGCTTGAAGGTGATCGTCTTGGTGTCCGGGGTCTCGATCGAGGCGAGGTCACCACCGGTGTACGGCCCCCTGTACGCGTCGCCGCCGATCAGCAGGCTCTTGTGGTAGCCGAGACCGCCCGAGAGCTCGGGGGCGAACGAGCGCTCCACGCCGTACTTGATGTCGGCCGAGGTGATCGGCGTGCCGTCGGCGAAGGCCAGGCCGTCCTTCAGGGTGTACGTCCAGGTCTTGCCGCCGTCGGTGGTCCTGCCCGTGTCGGTGGCCAGGTCGGGCACCACCTGGGCGGTCTTGCCCGGCTCGACGTCCCAGGCGGTGAGCCGGCGCAGCACCAGGCCGAGCGACGTGATGGCCAGGCTCTGGCTCTTCGCCGGGTCGAAATGCATGACGGTCTGCGCGTTCAGGATGGTCAGCGTGCCGCCCTTGGCGGTGCCCGTGGTGGTGCCCTTGTCCGACGGGGTGCTCGGGTTGGCGTCGCAGGCGGCCAGCGCGAGCAGCCCCGCGAGCGCCACGACGGTTCGTCTGATATGCACGGAATCCTCTTTCGTTGTCACCGCGCGACTCGCGGATCGAGAACGCTGTAGAGCAGGTCCACCAGGAAGTTCGCGAAGATCACCAGCACCGCCGAGAACAGCGTCACCCCGACGATCAGCGGCAGGTCGCTGCTGCTCACCGCGTCGAGCAGCAGCGCGCCGAGGCCCTGCATGCTGAACACCCGCTCGGTGATCACCGCGCCGCCGAGCAACGTGCCGAGGTCGAGCCCGAACACGGTGATCACCGGGATGAGCACGTTGCGCAGGCCGTGACGGCCGATCACCCGGCGCTCGCTCAGGCCCTTGGCCCGCGCGGTGCGGATGTAGTCCTCGTCGAGCACCTCCAGCATCTGGCCCCGGGTCAGCCGGGCGAAGACCGCGGCCGAGATCAGCGCGAGCACGCACCAGGGCAGGATCAGGTGCCAGGCCCAGTACAGCGGGTTCTCGGTCAGCGGCACATATCCCCCGACCGGCACCATGTTGAGCGTGAAGCCGAAGAGCAGGATGCCGAGCAGCCCGATCAGGTAGGCGGGCGACGAGACGCCGATCGTGGAGAACAGCATCGCCGCCCGGTCGACCACGGTCCCGCGCCGGACCGCCGCGATCACGCCGGCACCGACGCCGAGGATCAGCCAGAGCACGGCCGCACCGATCGCGATCGAGAACGTGATCGGAGCCCGCTCGATGATCAGTTGGGTGACGCTCGCGTTGAGCCGGAACGAGTAGCCGAAGCAGGGCGCGGCGCAGTCGACGGCGGCCGCCCCGCTGCCGAAGTGCCGGCCGGCGACGATGCCGCCGAGGAAGTCCAGATATTGCTGGGCCCAGGGCTTGTCGTAACCCATGAAGGCGCCGGCTTCCGCCAGCCGCTGCGGGGTGCAGGGACGGCCGCACGACAGTTGCGCCGGGTTCGACGGGAGCAGATAGAAGATCACGTACGTGATCACACTGATCACGAACAGCGTGCCGGCCATGCCGAGCAGGCGCTGGACGATGTAGCGCAACGTTCTCATCGGCGCGTCCGGGGGTCCAGGGCGTCGCGCAGGCCGTCGCCGAACAGGTTGAAGGCGAAGGTCACCAGGAACAGCGCGGCGCCGGGGAAGACGAGGAACATCGGGTCGGTCTGGACCCACGAGACGGCCTCGCCGATCGTGCGCCCCCAGGCCGGGGTCGGCGGCGGCACGCCCACGCCGAGGAACGACAGGGCCGCCTCGGCGCCGATCATGCCGGGGACGGTCATGGTCGCGTAGACGATGATCGTCGACCACAGGTTGGGCAGGTACTGCCGGCGCAGCTGGTGCCCGGCGCCGGCGCCGAGCGCGGCCGAGGCGACCACGAAGGTGCGCCGTTTGAGAGCCAGCGTCTGACTTCGGACCACCCGGGCGATCGACGGCCAGCCGAACAGGCCGATGACCAGGACGACCAGCAGCTGCTTGGGGAACCCGGCCGGGACGATCGCCCCGAGCGCGATCACGAAGACCAGCCAGGGGAAGCCGAACAGGACGTCGATGATCCGGCTCATCACCTGGTCGTACCAGCCGCCGAAGTAACCGGCGGTCAGCCCGGCGAGCACCCCGATCAGCACGGCCAGGATCGTCGCGGCGAAGCCGACCAGCAGCGAGGTGCGGGCGCCGTGCACGACGACGGCGAACAGGTCGCGGCCGGTGCCCGGCTCGACGCCGAACCAGTGCTCGGCGCCGATGCCGCCCCCGAAACCGAGAGGCTGCCCGGAGTCGTTGAGCGCCTTCAGGTCGTACGTGTAGGGGTCGTGGCCCTCGATCGCGGAGAGCAGCGGCGCGGCGATCGCGACGACGATGAAGAACAGCACGATGGCACCGCCGGTCATGGCCCAGCGGTCGGCGAGCAACCGACGCAGCGGATGCCGGGCCGGCCGAAGCTCCGGCGGCTCGGACGAAGCCCGCGTGACATCGACTACCATCGCTCCTTCTCTACCACAATTCCGGCATGACGAAGCCGCCGGTGATCAGTGGCGACGACGCTAGGGGTTATTCCGAAGCTTGGGAAGAGACCCGCAACACATATAGGCCCGATAGGGTTTGCGACCTTGATCACCGGCTGGCTTCCCCTTTGCCTACTTACTCCCGGCGGCCCAGCAGCAGCCGGGCGTGAGCAACCAGCGCCAGGGTGCCGCCGGGGCGAGCGCCGCCGCAGCCGGGAAGCCCGCCGGTGCTCAGCGCGGCCGCTCCGCCGTACCTGTCGCCGGGCCGGCCGAGGTGGCGCCGCCGGCCGGGCGGCGGGTCAGGACCTGGGGGCCGGAGGGCGTGACGGCGATGGTGTGTTCGGAGTGGGCGGTGCGGGAGCCGTCGGCGGAGCGGATGGTCCAGCCGTCGTCGTCGTACCTGATCTTGTCGGTGGACCGGCAGAGCCAGGGCTCGATGGCGACGGTCAGGCCCGGGTCGAGTTTCATGCCCCGGCGGGCGCGGCCGCTGTTGGCGACGTGCGGGGCCTCGTGCATGGTGCGACCGATGCCGTGGCCGCCGAACTCGTTGTTGACGCTGTAGCCGTACGAGTGGGCGACCTCGCCGATCGCGGCCGAGATGTCGCCGAGGCGTCCGCCGGGCTGGGCGGCGGTGATGCCGGCCTCCAGCGCGACTTCGGTGGCCTCGATCAGCTTCCGGTCGGCCGGATCAGGGGTGCCGACGATGACCGAGAGCGCGGAGTCGGCGACCCACCCGTCGATGCCGAGCGCCATGTCGATGCTGACCAGGTCACCGTCCCGCAGAACGTAATCGTGCGGCAGGCCGTGCAGCACCGCGTCGTTGACCGACAGGCACAGCACGTTGCGGAACGGGCCGCGGCCGAACGACGGGGCGTAGTCCCAGTAGCAGGACTGGGCGCCGCGCTCCTTGATCCGGCGGCGGGCGTGCCGTTCGATGTCCATCAGGTTGACGCCGACCGCGGCGACACCGCTCAGCTCGGCGAGCAGCTCGCCGACGAACTGCCCGGCCACGGCCATGCGGCCGATCTCTTCAGCGGATTTGAGCTCGATCACGGTATTTTTATACCACGCCCCGATGATGGGGCTATCCTGCTGCCATGGTCCGCCAACCGCTCACCGCCGAACAGATCGCAGCAGGCCAGCGCCTCGGCACCGCCCTCCGGGCCGCGCGGGCCGGCCGCGGCCTCGTCGAGGTGGCGTTGGCCGCCGGCATCTCCCCCGAGACCCTGCGCAAGATCGAGGCGGGCCGCCTGCCCGCGCCGGCGTTCGGCACCGTGGTCGGCCTCAGCCAGGCCCTCGACGTCCCCCTCAGCGACCTGGCCGACGTCTGGCTGGCCGACATGCCCATCCGTCAGGCCTCCTAGGAGCCGACGTGCCCATCCGCCAGGCGTCCTAGGACCAGCCGGCTTTCTCGATGACCTCGCGGGCCGCGTCTTCGATCGGGCGGTCGTGGGTGCTGACCTCGAAGTCGCGGATGCGGTCGAGGTCGGTGCGCGAGCCGAACAGGTCGAGGAAGTAGCGCAGGCGGTCGCGCCAGAAGTCGTTGGGCTCGCGGGCCACCACACGCTCGTCGAGGACCGCGCGGGGCGCGGTCAGCTCGCAGACCAGAAATCGGTCGCACGGGACGGCGGCCCGGAAGGCGACCAGCTCGGCCTCGTCGGCGATGACACTCGGGACGATTTTGTACTGAGGCCACGCCTTCACTTGTGCAGAGTGAGGATCAGGTCGACCACCAGCGCGGTCCACCCGGTCTGGTGCCACGCTCCCAGGCCGGCCCCGTTGTCCCCGTGGAAGTACTCCGGGAAGACGATCAGGTCCTTCCAGTCCGGATGCGTCTGCAGCGTCTCGTTGGCGCCGTAGATCGGCCGGTTCCCCGACGAATCCGGTGTGAACAGCGAGATCAGCCGCCGGGACAGGTCGTCGGCCACCTCGCTCAGGCGCACCTTCTGCTGCGACCCGGTCGGATATTCGACCTGCAGGTCGTCGCCGAAGAACGCCGCGAACTCCCGCACCGCCTCGACCAGCAGATAGTTGACCGGCATCCAGACCGGCCCGCGCCAGTTCGAATTGCCGCCGAACAGTCCGCTCGTGCTTTCCGCCGGCTCGTAGCCGACCGTGAAATCCGAGCCGCCGAGCGACACCGTGAACGGCTTTTCGAGATGCGCCCGGGAAAGCGTCCGCAACCCGTACGGCGAGAGGAACTCCTCCGGGTCGAGCATCCGGGCCAGAATGCGCAGCAACTGATCCTGCCCGACCATCGACAACAGACGTTGCTGCCGGCCCTCGGCGGACAGCCGGCGGGCGCTGATGACATCGGCGTACTCGCCTTGCGCGGTGCGCAGCCAGCGCAAGCGGGCGCTCAGATCCGGAAGCCGGTTGAGGGTCGCGGCGGTCAGCCGCGTTGTTGCCGCAAGCGGCAACAAACCCACGATGGAACGGGTTTTCAGCGGCAGGCGATGGCCGTCCGGCAACCGGAGTACGTCGTAGAAAAAGCAATCCTCGTCGTCCCAGAGCCCCTGCCGGTAAGCGGCCTCGGCGATGTACGCGAAATGCTCGAAGAACTTCGTGGCCATGTCCTCGTAGGTCCGGTCGTGCAATGCCAGCCGGATCGCCATGTCGAGCAGGTTGAGCGCGTACATCGCCATCCAGCCGGTGCCGTCCGACTGCTCGAGAACGCCGGCGACCGGCAGGGCCGCCGACCGGTCGAACGGGCCGACGTTGTCGAGGCCGAGGAAGCCGCCCTCGAAGACGTTGTTGCCGCCGACGTCCTTCCGGTTGACCCACCAGGTGAAGTTGAGCAGCAGCTTGTGCATCACCCGGGCGAGGAAGTCGTGGTCGCGGCTGCCGTCGATCTCGAACACCCGGAGCGCCGCCCACGCGTGCACGGGCGGGTTGACGTCGCCGAACGCCCATTCGTAGGCCGGGATCTGGCCGTTGGGATGCATGTACCACTCGCGGAGCAGCAACAGCAGCTGGGACTTGGCGAAGCCGGGGTCGACGCGGGCGATCGAGACGCAGTGGAACGCCAGGTCCCACGCCGCGTACCAGGGGTATTCCCAGGCGTCGGGCATGCTGATGACG
>DASWRZ010000268.1:0-6102 GCA_036402935.1 Actinoplanes sp. | reverse complement strand
CCGGCATCATGGGACACGATCAACCGCGGTCGAGGTCGTAGGGGAAGACGCACCTCGGTCTCCGGGAGGTCACCGTGCCAACGTGTGGCGTCGTATACGTCCACTCGACCCCACTTGCCGTGTGCCAGCACGTCGAGTGGGCGATCGCGTGCGTACTGACCGCGCCGGTCAACCTGCAGTGGACCGCCCAGCCGGTTGATCCCGGCGCGCGGCGGGCCGAATGCAGCTGGACCGGTCGGGCCGGTACTGGCGCCGAGCTGGCTGCTGCCCTCCGGCAGTGGCCCATGATCCGTTTCGAAGTAACCGAGGAACCCAGTCCGGGCATGGACGGCGAGCGCTTCATGCACGTCCCCGGCCGCGGCCTCTTCCACGGGATCATGGGCGCTTCGGGGGACATCCAGCTCGGCGAGGGCCGGCTGCGCGCCATCATGGCCTCCGCGCGTGCGCCGGAGGCTCTTTCCCATGCCCTCGAAAAGGCGCTCGGCACGGCGTGGGACGCCGAGCTCGAGCCCTACCGCTACGCCGGCGACGGCGCTCCCGTCACCCTGCTCACCAGGGTCGGCTGAGTTATCCACAGGCCCGGTTGAACGGCTGGCACGGGCCTGATTCGATGACCGGCGTGAATCGGACTCTGCGCGTACTCCCCGCCGTACCGCTACTGCTGCTGGCCGCGGCCTGCGGCCCGGACGAACCGTCGCGAGCCGACTCCCCGCCCTCGTTCGCGTCGCCGGCCCCGCTCGCGCCTCCGGCCGGTGACCCGGCCGCCCTGGCGGCGCGGGCGGTCGCCGCGATGAGCGATCAGGATCTGGCCGGCGAGGTGCTGATGCCCTACGCGTACGGCAACTCGGCGACCGCGGTCGACGGCCCGTCGAAGGCCGGCAACCAGAAACTGGCCGGGGTGGACACTCCCGCCCAGATGGTCGCCAGATATCACCTCGGCGGCCTGATCCTGGTCAGCTTCAGCGCGGCCGACCCGACCAGCACGACCAACCCGACCACCAACGTCGACGGCCCCGAGCAGGTCCGCGCGCTGACCGACGGCCTGCAGGCGGCCGCCCGTGCGCTGCCCGGCGGGGCCCCGATGATGATCGGCACCGACCAGGAGTACGGCGTGGTCACCCGGGTCACCAACGGCGTGACCCTGCTGCCCTCGGCGATGGCGGCCGGCGCGGCCGGCCGACCCGAGCTGACCAAGGCGGCCTGGCACGCCGCGGGCGAGGAGCTGGCGGCCATGGGCGTGACCGTCGACTTCGCACCCGACGCCGACACGCTCGGACCGCCGGCCAACACGGTGATCGGTTCGCGCTCGTTCGGCGGCGACGCGAAGGCCAACGCGACGCAGGTCGCGGCCGCGGTCGCCGGTCTTCGGAGCGCCGGCGTCACGGCCGGCCTCAAGCACTTCCCGGGCCACGGGCACACCAGTGGGGACAGTCACGAGACGCTGCCGGTGGTCGCACAGAGCCACGACGCCTGGACCCGGCAGGACCTCCCGCCGTTCCAGGCCGGGATCACGGCCGGCGCGGGCGTGGTCATGTCCGGCCACCTCGACGTGCCGTCGCTCGACAAGGGCGTACCGGCCACCTTCTCCCACAAGGTCATGACCGATGTGCTGCGTGGGCAGCTCAAGTTCACCGGGGTCGCGGTCACCGACGCGATGAACATGCCGCCGGCGATGAAGTGGCCGCCCGGCGAGGCAGCGGTTCGCGCGCTCAACGCGGGCAACGACATGCTGCTCATGCCGCCCGACATCGGCGCCGCCCGCGACGGCATCGTGGCCGCGCTCAAGGACGGTTCGCTGCCGAGGCCGCGCCTGGTCGAGGCGGTCACCCGCGTCCTGACCCTCAACTTCCGGGCCGCCGAGCAGCCGCGGCCCGGCCTGTCCACGGTGAACACGCCCGCTCACCAGCAGGCGGTGTCCGCGCTCGACGCCGCCTCGATCACGGTGCTGCGCGGCAGGTGCGACGGGCCGCTGGTCGACGGCCCGGTCACGGTCAGCACCCAGGCGGTCCGGGCCACGGCCCGCGACAACCTGACCGGGGCGTTGCGGGACGAGGGCATCCCGACCGGCTCGGGCGGCACGGTCATCCGGCTGGTGGGATACGGCGACAAGCCGAGCGACCTCGACCCGCGGGCCGACGTGACCGTGATGATGGACACGCCCTACCTGCTCTCCAGTGCGCGGTCGGGGACCCTGCTCGCGTCGTACTCGTCCAGCAAGCTTTCGCTGAAAGCCCTGGCTGCCGTGCTTGCGGGCAAGGCGAAGGCGACCGGCCGGTCGCCGGTCGCCGTCGCGGCTCTGCCCCGCACGGCCTGCGGCTGAACAGGCCGGCTGGATGGTAATTTCCCCCCTTTGTCCGGCTCCGGCCCACTGTTCAGGAGAATCGTGAAGATCCTCGACGAAGTGTCGCGAACGCTCAACGAGTTCCTGCTCGTTCCCGACCTAACCACCGCCGACTGCGTCCCGGAAAAGGTCGACCTCGGCGTGCCGCTGGTGCGGCACCGGGTCGGCGAGGAGTCACCCATCCGAGTGGCCACGCCGCTGACCAGCGCGATCATGGGAGCGGTGTCGTCGCCGCGGCTGGCCATCGCGCTCGCCCAGTGCGGCGGGCTCAGCTTCATCCACCAGAACCAGCCCGTCGAGGCCCAGGCCGAGATGGTCGCGGCGGTGAAGCGGCACAAGGCCGGCTTCCGGTTCTCCGACATCAACATCAAGCCGAGCGCGACGCTGGGCGAGGTCACCGCTCTGCTCGAATCGGCCGAGCGCGACGTGGCCGTGGTCACGGACGACGGCAGCGCGCACGGGCAGTTCCTCGGGCTGATCTCGACCGGCGACTTCCACCCGCGGCGGCACGACCTCAACGACAACGTCGAGTCGCGCATGCGTCCGGCCGCCGATCTGGTCACCGCTCCGCCGACGATCTCGCTCTCCGAGGCCAACACGCTGATCTGGGACCACCGGCTCGACGTGCTGCCGATCGTCGACGACGCCGGGCTGCTGCGCTCGATCGTGCTGCGCCGCGACTACGAGCTGCACAAGCGGTTCCGCAACGAGTCGATCGACGGCGAGAAGCGGTTCCGGGTCGGCGCCGGGGTCAACACCCACGACTACCGCGAACGCATCCCGGCCCTGGTCGAGGCCGGTGCCGACCTGCTCTGCATCGACTCCTCGGACGGCTACAGCGTCTGGCAGGCGGACACCTTGCGGTTCGTCCGCTCGCAGTACGGCGACTCGGTGCGCATCGGGGCCGGCAACGTGGTCGACGGGCGGGCCTTCCGCTTCCTGGCGGAGGCGGGCGCCGACTTCGTCAAGGTCGGCATCGGTGGCGGGTCGATCTGCACCACCCGCGAGCAGAAGGGCATCGGGCGGGGCCAGGCGTCGGCACTGGCCGACGTGGTGGCCGCGCGGGACGCGTACGCGAGGGAGACCGGAATCTACGTCCCGGTGTGTTGCGACGGTGGTCTGCTGACCGATTCGCACATGGCGGTCGCGTTCGCCTTCGGCGCTGACTTCGTGATGCTGGGCCGCTACTTCGCCCGCTTCGACGAGAGCCCGGCCCCGCTGGTGCGGGTCGGCGGCCAGTTCTTCAAGGAGTACTGGGGCGAGGGGTCGGCGAGGGCCCGCAACGTCTCCCGCTACGAGCACGGCGGCGGGTCGAAGCTGGCGTTCGAGGAGGGCGTGGACGGTTACGTACCGTGGGCGGGCAGCCTCTACGACAACGTGGACACCACGATCGCCAAGATCAAGGCCACTTTGATCAGCTGCGGGGCGACCACCCTGCCCGACTTCCACGACCGGGCGGTGCTGGTGCCGGTGTCCGAGCAGAGCTTCCGGCAGAACACGGCCGAGATCCAGTTGCGGGATCGACCCTCGGCGTCCTGACGCCGATCGATGTGTGGGAGGGTATTCCGCTGGATGACCGTGGGGCGGTCGGGAGGCTCCGGTAGCGTTCGCCTCACCCGCCGTGAAAACGGCTGGGAGAACACTGGGTAGTCGTCGGGGGGTCGACAGGATGAGCGCGCCGGGTGCGGCCGTGACCGGCCTCTGTTTCCGATGTGGTGGCCCGGTCGCTGCCGAGCAGGCGTCCTGTCCCTATTGCGGGATGCCCGTGATCCTGCCGCCCCCGCCGGTCACGGTCGAACAGGTCACGACCTCACCGGCCGGGCCGATCATGGCGACCGGCCCGGCGCTGACCGCGGGTCCACCGGCGCGCCGCCGGCTCGGGTGGCGCCCGCTCGTCGCGGTCGGCATCGTGTTCGTCCTCCTGGTCGGCGCGGGCGTGGCCGCCGTGACGGTCCGCCTGACCCGGCCCGGCGCGGCGAGCACCGTCCGCGACTACTTCTCCGCACTCTCCGCCGGCCACGCCGCCCGGGCGTTGCGCTACGTCAGCTCGTCCTCGCAGTTCACGCCGGACCGCTACCCGCTGCTCAGCGACGCCGGTCTGACCGAGACTTCGGCTCGTCCGAGCGCCGTGCAGGTCGGCGCGGCCGCGGCGATCCAGGGCGCACCGGTCGACGCCTCCGCGGTCAAGGTCAACTTTCAAGCGGGCGGAACATCGGTGCAGGAGACCCTGGTCGTGCTGCACAGCGACGGCGCGTATCTGATCCAGTCGCCGTTCATCGAGGTGGCGGTGGCGAACGCGGCCGGACGCAAGGTCACGGTCAACGGCATCGCCCTCGGCGACCAGCAGCTCAACACCCTCGCCTTCCCGGGCGGCTACCACGCGGTCGCCGCCGCCGACCAGCTGCTCGGCGGCAGCCAGGCCACCTCGACGCTCCGGGCCGGCCCGACCCTGCCGATCGCGGCGCTCGACCTCGGCACGCCGGCCCTCGCGCCGGGCGCGCTCGCCGAGATCCGGAAGCAGGTCCGCACGGCGATCGACGCCTGTGCGGCCAGCGGGCAGGCGCTGCCTCAGGGCTGCCCGTTCGGGCTCAACGTGCCGGGCACCCCGACCGCCGTGCAGTGGTCGGTCAGCACCTACCCCACGGTCGACGCGCAGGTCACGCAGAGCCTGTTCGGCGTCGTGGTCGCGGTCGGCGGCCCAGGGGGAGGCCCAGGAGCGGGCAAGGTGCACTGGGACGTGTCGTACACCGGGCCGGCCGGCGACAAGCGTCACGAGAGCGGTGACTCGGACTTCACCGTCAACGGCAGCGCCACACTGACCGCCACCGGGATCCAGGTGTCCCTGGTCGGCTGATCCTTCCACTGGAGGCTTTCGTGAGCACGACGGGCGGCGACATCGCTTACCGGATGCAGACCCTCAGATATCGGCCGGTCGAGATCGGGCTCGACGAGGGGGTGCCGCTGACCACCCTGGTGCGCCTGTTCGTCTGGGCGCTCGTGACGTCGTTCCTGGTCTCGGTCGTGTTCTTCGTGCTCTTCGCGATCGTGTACGTCTTCTCCGACACCGGCCCCTTCGACACCGGCCTGCCGGGCTCCGGGCTGCTCCTGGCCGGCTCGGTGCTCAGCTTCGTGGCGTTCTGGCTCGTCCTGCTGGGCGCGCGCATCGACGAGCCGATCGCCGAGTGGAAGACCCTCATCGAGGACCGCTTCGCCGCCGCCGACTCGACCTACGCCGCCGTCTACGGCACGCTGCGCGGCCGCGGCATCCCGGTCGAGGCGGCGGCCGAGCGGGTCCGCAGCGACGTGCTCGGCCGCGAGGTGGTCAACAACCGCCTGGTGATCACCGAGCGGTCCTACTCGGTCTTCGTCACGGTCTTCCCGTACGGCACCAGCCTCTACACCGGTTGGACGATGTGGCGCCGCCGCCGCGGCGTCACCATCCTCGGCCACTTCCTCAAGGACCTGGCCGGTGGTTTCGCCGGCCGGGCCGGCGCGGTCAATCAGATGTTGCGTACCGAGCGCGTACGCGCGATGCGCGAGGCCGTCCACGCCGCGGTCCGAGAGGGCGCGGAAGCCGCCGTCCGGGGCGTCGACGTGCCGCTCACGGCGGCCTTCGGCCAGGACCTTCCCGTGTACGACCTGGGCGCCCCCGCCGACCGGCCCCCGGCGTCCCCGGCCCCGTCCGGCCCGGGCGGTCCCGGCTCCTGGGGCGGTGACCCGGCGGCCTGGGGAAGCACCGCCGCCGCCCCTAACCCGTGGGC
>DASWRZ010000267.1:0-8358 GCA_036402935.1 Actinoplanes sp. | reverse complement strand
CCGTCCGGTAGGACCTTCAGCCCGAGCTTGAGTTGCAGGTTGCTCACGGTGGCGAACAGGTCGGCGTTGCCCGGCCGCTCGCCGTAGCCGTTGGCGGTGCACTGGAAATGCTTGACCCCGGCCTCGACCGCGGCGACCGTGTTGGCCACCGCGCACGAGGTGTCGTTCTGGCAGTGGATGCCGAGCCGGTCGGCGCTCACCCCGGTGCGCTCGACCACTTCGTTGATCGCCTTGGTGATCATCGAGGGGAGCATGCCGCCGTTGGTGTCGCACATGACCACGCGCTCGGCGCCCGCCTCGGCCGCGGCCTGGACCACGCTCGCGGTGTACTCGGGGTCGAAGCGGAAGCCGTCGAAGAAGTGCTCGCAGTCGACGAAGACCCGGCGGCCCTGTTCCTTGAGGTGCCGGACCGTGTCGCGGACCATCCTCAGGTTCTCGTCGCCGGTCGTCCGCAGGGCCCGCTCGACATGCCGGATGTCGCTCTTGGCCACCACGCAGACGACCGGGGTCTCGGCGTCGAGCAGCGCCCGGACCTGGCCGTCGGCGGCCACGTCGACGCCGGCCTTGCGGGTCGCGCCGAACGCGACCAGCACCGCGTTGGTCAGCTCCAACTCGGTGCGGGCCCGCTGGAAGAACTCGGTGTCCTTGGGCATCGCGCCGGGCCAGCCACCCTCGATGAAGCCCACGCCGAACTCGTCCAGCAGCCGGGCGACCGCGAGCTTGTCGGCAACCGTGTAGCTGATGCCCTCGCGTTGCCCGCCATCGCGCAACGTGGTGTCGAAGACCTGGTACTCCATGGCGTGCTTCCCTTCGAGGGTTCTCGGATTGCGGCCCAATAAAAAGACCCCCTGCGGGTCGCAGGAGGTCAGCGCGGCGGCGAATGGTCAGCCGGCGCGCTAGGTGCCAATAATCAGCACGTTGTGGGTCACGGAATGAAGCATGCCACTAACGGCCCTCGTGGGAAGCGTTGTTCCACCTTTCGAGACTAGGTTGGGGGCGTGGTAGCCGATTCATACCCCCGGAATCTCGGTTTCTCCGCGACCTACAACTTCCGCGACGTCGGCGGGTACACCGGCCTCGACGGCCGGAAAGTGCGCTGGCGCCGCCTCTTCCGCTCCGACGCGCTGCACCGGATCGGTTCCTCTTCGTCCTCTGACGCCTTCGCCGCTCTGGGCGTCCGTACGGTGATCGACCTGCGCCGCCCGTTCGAGATCGAGAAGTACGGACGGGTCGCCGACCGGTACGGCCTCGACTACCGCAACGTGGTGCTCAACCACGTCGACTGGGAAGCCGTCGAGCATCCCGACGACGTGGATCACGAGCGCTGGCTGGCCGATCGCTACCTCAACTTCGCCGAGGACGGGCACGAAGGACTCCTCCAGGCGCTCCAGGTGATCGCCGACCCGGCGCAGGCGCCGGTGGTCGTGCACTGCATGGCCGGCAAGGACCGTACGGGCACCGTGTGCGCGCTGACCCTGGCCCTGCTCGGGGTGTCCGACGAGGACATCGCCTCGGACTACGCGCTGACGACCTCGGCGATGGAGCCGCTCACGCAGTACCTGCTGCAGAAAAACCCGGAGGCGGTACGCGGCAACGAGCACATGTTCGACTCACCGCCGGGCGCCATGCGCACCTTCCTCGACGACCTGCGCGCGCTGCACGGGTCGGTGGAGAACTTCGTCCGCGAGATCGGCCTGACCGACGCCGAGATCGCGTCGATGCGGGCCCACCTGCTCGAGCCCTAGGAAATCTGCTGAAGCGTGGCCATCGCCTGGTCGTAGGTGGGGCGGTAACCGGCGCCTCCGGCGGAATAGAAGGTACCGGTCAGCAGGCGGCAGTCGATGCTCCACTCGACGCGGTAGCGCCGATCGGCGGCGGCCTTGTCGGCGTCGAGCAGTTCGCAGACGACCTTGTGGTTGCTGCTGGTGGCCGGCGTGATCCGCTTTCCCACCGCCGGGGTGGCCCCGCAGTCACCGCTGCTCGTGCCGGCGATGCCGAGCTCGTCAGGGTGGTATTTAGAGGACCCGGTGGACCCACCCGAACGAGTCGTCGGCCCGGCCGCGCTGGATGTCGCCCAGCTCCTTGCGCAGGCTCATCGTGACATCGCCCGAGCCGCCGTCGGCGACCTGGAACTCGTCGTCGGGCGTCTTCACCGTGCCGATCGGGGTGATCACCGCGGCGGTGCCGCAGGCGAACGCCTCGCGGATCCGGCCCGACTTGGCGCCCTCGCGCCACTCGTCGAAGCTGACCGGGCGTTCCTCGACCCGGCGACCGGCCCGGCCGGCCAGCTTGATGACCGAGTCGCGGGTGATGCCGGGCAGGATCGTGCCGGTCAGCGGCGGCGTGACCAGGGTGCCGTCGCCGAGCACAAAGAAGACGTTCATGCCGCCCAGCTCGTCGACGTATCTCCGCTCCACCGCGTCGAGATAGACGACCTGGTCGCAGCCGTGCTCGATGGCCTCGGCCTGGGCCGACAGGCCGGCCGCGTAGTTGCCGCCGCACTTGGCCGCGCCGGTGCCACCGGGCGCCGCCCGGGTGAAGTCGGGGCTGACCCAGACCGAGACCGGCTTGACGCCGCCCGAGAAGTAGGGCCCGACCGGCGAGGCGATCACCAGGTAGAGGTATTCCAGAGCGGGCCGCACGCCGAGGAAGACCTCACTCGCGTACGCGAAGGGGCGCAGGTAGAGGCTGCCCTCCTCGCCCGGTGGGATCCAGTCGCTGTCGATCGTGATGATCTCGCGCAGCGACTGCAGGAACGTCTCGGGCGGCAGCGCCGGCATCGCCATGCGCTGGGCCGACTGGGCGAACCGGGCCGCGTTGGCGTCGGGGCGGAACATCGCGACGCCGCCGTCGTCGAGCCGGTAGGCCTTCAGACCCTCGAAGATCTCCTGCGCGTAGTGCAGGACGGCGGACGCGGGGTCGATCGCGATCGGCGCGCGGGCCTCGACACGGTGGTCGTACCACCCCTTGCCGTCGGCGTAACGCACGGTGACCATGTGGTCGGTGAAGATGCGGCCGAAACCGGGATTGGCCAGCAGCGCGGCGCGCTCGGCGGCTCCTACGGGCGCCGGATTCGGACGGATCTCGAAATCGAGGTGGTCACCACCGCTCATGACAAAAGGACCTGCTTTCTGGCGAAAAGTCGAGGCGTGCGTAGGGCACCCGTAGTGCTGCACGAAAATTTACCCCGAACGCTCGTTAAAACAACGGGTGCGGGGGTGACGGACCCTGCGGCCGGTGACCCAGAGCGCGGTGACCCAGAGCCGGTGACCCAGAGCGCGGTGACCCAGAGCGCGGTGACCCAGAGCCGGTGGCTCAGAGAGCGGCGGCGACCCGGTCTCCGACCTCAGCGGTGCGCAGGGAGGCGCCCGGCGTGCGGGAGGCCACCTCGGCCGCGACCGCCTCGGTTACTCGCCCGGCCTCGTCGTGGTGGCCCAGGTGCTCGAGCAGCAGCGCGGCGGAGAGGATGGCCGCCGCCGGGTCGGCGATGCCCTGGCCGGCGATGTCGGGCGCCGAGCCGTGCACCGGCTCGAAGGTCGAGGGGTACTTACGCTCCGGGTTGACGGAGCCGCTGGCCGCCATGCCGATGCCGCCGGTAACGGCCGCGGCGATGTCGGTGAGGATGTCACCGAAGAGGTTGTCGGTCACGATCACGTCGTAGCGCTGCGGGTTGCTGACCATGAACATGCTGGCCGCGTCGATGTGCTGGTATTCCGTGGTGACCTCGGGGAACTCGGCGGCCACGGCGGCGAAGGTGCGCGCCCACAGACTGCCGGCCTTGGTCAGCACGTTGGTCTTGTGGACCAGGGTCAGGTGGCGCCGGTCGCGGCGCTGGGCCCGGGCGAAGGCGTCGCGGATGACCCGCTCGACGCCGTGCCGGGTGTTGAGGCTCTCCTCGGTGGCGATCTCGGCCGGGGTGTCCTTGTGGAGCACGCCGCCGGCGCCGACGTAGAGGCCCTCGGTGCCCTCGCGGACACACACCATGTCGATCTCGCCCGGCTTCACGCCGGCCAGGGGGCTGGTGGTGCCGGGCCAGAGACGCGAGGGGCGCAAGTTGACGTACTGGTCGAAGTCGAACCGCAGCTTCAGCAGCAGGCCGCGCTCCAGCACACCCGGCGGAACGCTCGGGTCGCCGATCGCGCCGAGCAGAATCGCGTCGTGCAGGGCCAGTTCGTCCTGCACGGCCTGGGGCAGCACCTCGCTGGTGCGGTTGTAGAAACGGGCACCCAGGTCGTAGTCGTCGAACTCGGTGCCGGGCAGCACAGCCTCGATCACCTTTTGAGCCTCGGCCGTCACCTCGGTTCCGATGCCGTCACCGGCCACCACCGCGATCCGCGCCACGCTCACGTCTGTGCTCCCTCGTCCACGGTCTCCGACGCATCAGGCTAACGCCTAGGTCTCGCCTTTCGGTACGGCGGTCCCACCAAGTGAGCGTTAAGGGTGCTGACGCGAACAGCCCCCGGACCGCGGCAAACGATCACGGGGGCTGTGGCGACGATGACGCGTGGCTCGGTCCCGCCGGTGCACACCGCGCATCGCAAGCGGACAAGTCACCCGAAGACCGTCCACCGGCGGTGGCGCGCGGCATGGACAACGCTAGCGATGCGGACTAATGACGCGCAAGACGCATCCCCCGCGTGTCGGCGCGCTGGTTTGACCAATGACTGGGCGGTGATGGCACCATGCGCCGGTGAGTTTCGACCTAGTGGTGTGGGCGATGGACGCAACGGACCGGCCGGAAGCCGTACGGGACGCCAACGCGCGATGTGTGCGCGGCGAGCACCCGCAACGCCCGGCCGATCCTCGCGTCGTCGCCTTCTATGATGCCCTGACCAGTGATTATCCCGATCGGGGCCCCCGCGCTGCGGCAGCCGGGTCGCCCTGGGCGGTCGCGCCCCTGCACGCCGCGGCCGACCACATCTGGATGCGTCTCGACGAGAACTGCCCCGACGTGGTGCTCGAGACGATCGAGCGACTGGCCGGCAAGCTCAACCTCGACCTGCTCGACCTGCAGGATGGCACGGTCTATCCGCCGCCCGCCCGCGTGCGCTGATCCCGCCCAGGACCCGGAGGGCTCCCCGGATTTCCATTCTCCTCGGGAGTTGAGGAACGCGGGGGCCGCCTGTGGACAGCGCGCGGCCTGTGGACGACCCGGCTACACGCCGCGGAGGTCGACTATGCTGCCGCGGGCCGAGCCGATCTCGGCGGCGACCGCGGAGAGCAGCTCGGCGTCGACCGAGGAGTCGACGGTCAGGGTCATCAGGGCCTCGCCGCCGGCTGAGCGCCGCGCGACCTGCATCGCCGCGATGTTGACGCCGGCCTCGCCGAGGACCGTCCCGATCGCGCCGACCACGCCCGGCCGGTCGCTGTAGCGGAAGAAGAGCAGCACCCCGTCGGCCGTCAGGTCGAGGTCGAAGTCGTCGACGCCGGTGAGTTTGCAGATCTCGCGGGGGCCCGCGGTGGTCAGGATGCCGGCGACGCTGACCGTACGGCCGTCGGGGAGCGCCCCGCGCACCGTGACCAGGTCCTGTCCGAGCTCGTCGCCGTCGGCGACCACCAGCTCGACTTCGACGCCGCGGTCGGCGGCCAGCTGAGGCGCGTTCACATAGGTCACCCGCTCGTCGACCACCGAGCTGAACAGGCCCTTGGTGGTGGCGAGCCGGAGCACGCCGACGTCGTGGGAGACGATCGCCCCGCTCACCTCGACCGTGACGCTGGCGGCGACGCCGCCGGCCACCGCGGTGAAGACCTTGCCGAGCTTTTCGGCCAGCGTGAGCAGCGGGCGTACGTCCTCGTCGACCACCCCGCCCGCCTGCACGTTGACGGCGTCGGGCACGAACTCGCCCTGGAGCGCGAGCTTGACGCTGCGGGCGACCGCGAGACCGGCCTTGTCCTGCGCCTCGGTGGTCGAGGCGCCCAGGTGCGGGGTGCACACGACGTTGT
The DNA here is from genome assembly GCA_036402935.1 of Actinoplanes sp. Taxonomy (GTDB): domain Bacteria; phylum Actinomycetota; class Actinomycetes; order Mycobacteriales; family Micromonosporaceae; genus Actinoplanes. Next base: position 2,415 of record DASWRZ010000267.1, on the reverse strand, counting down.
CGAACTCGAACAGCGGCAGCCCGGTGGCCGGCTCGGTCGAGTAGACGTCGAGGCCGGCCCCGGCCACCCGTCCGTCGCGCAGCGCGTCGGCGAGCGCCTGCTCGTCGACCAGGCCGCCGCGGGCCGCATTGACGATGCGGACGCCCGGCTTGACCATGGCGAGTTCCTTCTCGCCGATCAGGCCGACCGTTTCCGGGGTCTTGGGCAGGTGCACGGAGATGAAGTCGCTCTCGCGCAGCAGCTCGTCGAGGCCGACCAGCCGCACCCCGAGCTGGGCTGCCCGGGCCGGCTGGATGTAGGGGTCGTACGCGATCAGCCGGGTGCCGAACGCGGCCATCCGCTGGGCGAACAGCACGCCGATGCGGCCCAGCCCGACCACTCCGACCGTCTTGCCCTGCACCTCGACGCCGGTGTACTTGGAACGCTTCCACTCGCCGTGCTTGAGCGCGGCGCTGGCGCTCGCGGTGTGCCGGGCGACCGACAGCAGCAGCGCGATCGCCTGCTCGGCGGCCGAAACGATGTTGCTGGTCGGCGCGTTGACCACCATGACGCCCCGGGCGGTGGCCGACGGGACGTCGACGTTGTCGAGCCCGACCCCGGCCCGGGCGACCACCTTGAGGCGACCGGCCGCGGCGACCACCTCGGCGTCGACCCGGGTGGCGCTGCGGACGATCAGCGCGTCGGCCTCGGCCACCTCGGTGAGCAGGGCGGCCCGGTCGGTGCCGTCGACGTGGCGCACGTCGAAGTCGTAGGCGAGGACATCTATGGCGGACGGAGCGAGTTCCTCGGCGATCAGGACCACGGGAGTCACATGTGCCTCCATCCGGGGCGTCGCGCCGCCTTTCAGGCGATCCTAGGCCGCCCCGGATGATTGGCGCACAGTGACTGGGGTCACACTCCGCGTACCGAAAAGCCCGGGCCTCCGCGGAGGCCCGGGCGTCCGGAAAATCTTGTCAGGCCGTTTCGGTGATGGGCCGGTCGACCCAGCTCATCATGCCGCGGAGCTTGCGGCCCGTGACCTCGATCGGGTGCTGGTTGGCCTGCTCGCGGTACTTGGTCATCAGCGGGCGGCCGTTGTCGTCGTCCTCGATCAGTTCGCGGGTGAACTCGCCGGACTGGATCTCGGAGAGGATCTTCTTCATCTCCTCCTTGACCGACGCGTTGATCACGCGCGGGCCGCGCGTGTAGTCACCGAACTCGGCGGTGTCCGACACGCTGTAGCGCATCCGCTCGATGCCGCCCTCGTACATAAGGTCGACGATCAGCTTGAGCTCGTGCAGACACTCGAAGTAGGCGATCTCGGGGGCGTAGCCGGCCTCGGTGAGCACCTCGAAGCCGGTCTGCACCAGCGCCGCGGTGCCGCCGCAGAGCACGGCCTGCTCGCCGAACAGGTCGGTCTCGGTCTCCTCCTTGAAGGTCGTCCGGATGACGCCGGCCCGGGCGCCACCGATCGCCTTCGCGTACGAGAGAGCGAGCGCGAGGCCTTCGCCGGTCGGGTCCTGCTCGACCGCCACGAGACAGGGCACGCCCTTGCCGTCGACGTACTGGCGGCGGACCAGGTGGCCCGGGCCCTTGGGAGCGACCATCGCCACGGTCACGTCGGCCGGCGGCTTGATCAGCTCGAACCGGATGTTGAGGCCGTGGCCGAAGAAGATGGCCTTGCCGGCGGAGAGGTTCGGGGCGATCGACTCGGCGTAGATCTTGCGCTGGGCGGTGTCCGGCGCCAGCACCATGATCACGTCGGCCCAGGCCGACGCCTCGGCCGGCGTCTTGACCTCGAGGCCCTGCTCCTCGGCCTTGGCCCGGCTCTTCGAGCCCTCCTGCAGGCCGACGACCACCTCGACGCCGGAATCACGCAGCGACAACGAGTGGGCGTGACCCTGGCTGCCGTAGCCGATCACCGCGACCTTGCGCCCCTGAATGATGGAGAGGTCGGCGTCGTCGTCGTAGAAAACTTCCGCGGTCATTGCTTCCCTTTCACAGATTGCCGATCAGGCCGCGCGCAGGGCGGGCCCGGTGGTGATCGATCGCGAGCCGCGGCCGATGGCCACGAGACCCGACTGGACCATTTCCTTGATGCCGTACGGCTCGAGGTCGCGCAGCAACGCGTCCAGTTTGTCGGGGTTACCGGTCGCCTCGATGGTGAGGGTGTCCGGAGCGACGTCGATCACCTTCGCCCGGAACAGCTCGACCGTCTCGAGCACCTGCGTGCGCTGCGCGCGATCGGCGCGCACCTTGACCAGCAGGAGCTCGCGCTGGACCGACTGCTGCGAGTCCAGCTCGACGATCTTCAGGACGTTCACCAGCTTGTTGAGCTGCTTGGTCACCTGCTCCAGGGGTGAGGAGTCGGCGTTGACCACGATCGTGATGCGGGAGACGTCCGGGTTCTCCGTCTCGCCCACCGCCAGCGAATCG
>DASWRZ010000266.1:0-16426 GCA_036402935.1 Actinoplanes sp. | reverse complement strand
ACCTTGAACTCGAACAGCGAGTAACCGTAGCCGGTACCACGCTGCGTGCCGTACATCCGCACGTACCGGCCCGAACCGCTCACCGCGAGGGTCTGCGTTCCACCGGCACCGGTCGTCGTGTTGTAGATCGTCGTCCAGGCGTTGCCGTCGGCCGAGGTCTGGATCTGGAAGGCCTTGGCGTAAGCGGTCTCCCACTGCAGCTGGACCGAGGTGACGGTCGCCGGGGCGCCGAGGTCGACGCGCAGCCACTGCGGGTCGGCCCAGGCACTGCCCCAGCGGGTGGTTGCGTTGCCGTCGACGGCCGCGGCGGCGGGGGCTCCGCCGTTCTCGGTCGACGAGGCGATCGTGGGACGGCCCTGCGAGAGGAGGGTGTCGGCGGCGTGGGCCGACTGCACGCCGGCGATCAGCAGACCGCCGCCGAGCACGGTCACGCCGATCGGTGCGACGAGGCGTCTGAGCCGCCGTTTCAGAACTGACATGGTGTCTCCAGGGGATCGGGGACCAGTGCGTGCCGGCGCGGGGACGTCGGCACGAACTCGGAGAGCGCTTTCCGAAGTGTTACGCCGCGGTGTCGCGGACGTCAATGCTCCGGTCGATTTGCCGGGGTTTTTTGCTTTGAACGTGGCAAGGGGAGAGCGCTCTCCACGTGTGCTATAAAAGCGGCATGCCAAGCGGACGCGCCCCGACCCTCGAGGACGTCGCCCGCGTGGCGGGCGTCTCCCGGGCCACCGTCTCCCGGGTCATCAACGGCATCCGCAACGTCGACCCCCAGCTCCACGACGTGGTGTGGGACGCGGTCGGCCGCACCGGCTACGTTCCCAACCGGCTCGCCCGGTCCCTGGTCACCCGGCGCACCGGCACGGTCGCGCTGGTGGTCTCCGACTCCGAGTCGCACGACGACGACCCGTTCATGAGCCGCTTCTTCGCCGACCCCTACTTCGGGCGCGTCGTCGGCGGTCTGATGAGTGTGCTGCGCGCCTCGGGCGTCCAGCTGGCGCTGCAGATCGTCGGCACCGAGGACGGGCGCAAACGCCTCATCGGCGACCTGCGCAACGGCCAGGCCGACGGTGCCGTGGTGCTCTCGCTGCCGGCCGTCGACCCGCTCCCCCGCATGCTCACCGACGACGGCATCCCGGCGGTCCTGATCGGCCGGCCCGCCGAGCCGGTGCCGATCAACTACGTCGACCTGGCCAACGAGACCGGCGCGACACTCGCCGCGGAACATCTGCTGGCCCGCGGCTGCCGGCAGATCGGCATGATCTCGGGGCCGGCCGAGGTGCCGGCCAGCAGCGACCGCATCTCCGGCTTCCGCCGGAGCATGGCAAAACATGGGCATGCGTGGGTGCCTACGGTCACCGGCAACTTCACCCAGGAGAGCGGCGAGGCCGCCATGCGTACGCTGTTGGCCTCGAACCCCGAGCTGGACGGCTTGTTCGTGGCCAACGACCTGATGGCTCTGGGCGCCCTGCTGGCCCTGCGCGACGCGGGCCGCCGCGTGCCGCAAGACGTGGCGATGGTCGGCTTCGACGACAGCAGCGCGGCGGTGGCCGCCCGGCCGGCGTTGACGACCGTCCGCCAGCCACTGGAGGACATGGCCGCCGAGGCGGCCCGCCTCCTGCTGGCCCACATCGACGACCCGAGCGGCCGGGTGTCCTCAGTGATCTACGAGCCGAAGCTGGTCGTGCGCCAGTCGGCGTGAGCCTTGCCCGAGGGCGGGCCTTGCCCGAGCTCGCGGGCGGGACGCCGATCACGGGGCGGCGTCCCGCCCGCGTGTCTTCCCGTACTCGGCCGGGCCGGGTCAGCGGAGGTGGAGGCGCTCCAGGGTGTCGATGGCGATCTCGAGCGCGAGCTGGTCGGCGAGAGTGGCGCCGGTGAAGTCGCCCGCCGCGCGCATCCGGTCGGCGATCTGCTCGCCGCACGCCCGGGCCTCGGTCAGGGTGACGTGGCCGCCGAGGCCGCGCAGCCAGTGCACGATCTTGTCGAGGTCGGGCGGGTCTTCGCCGTACCCCGGCACCGGCAGCGCCTTGACCGCCGCCGCGAGCCGGGCCAGCGGCGCGTCATGGCCGTCGAGAAGCAGGCCGAACAGGTCGGCCTCGCTGAGGTCGCCGCCGTCGGCCGAGACCAGCACCGGCGGCAGGGTGTGGCCGGCGACCGTCGGCAGCGGGACCGTGCGGTCGCTGACGTCGAAGCCGATGTGCACGCGCGACGCGAAACCCGGGTCGTCGACGCAGACGACGACACGCTGCGGGCCGGCCTCGGCCAGATCCATGACCAGGACGCTCGTCTGCTCGAGGTCGCCGATCATCAGCTCGCCGTCGGTCAGATCGAAGTCGTCGTCGAAGACGACCTGCCCCACCAGCGGCATCGCGCTCTCCCACACGGTCGCGCGGACCAGCCCGGCCCGGCCGATGCTGCGCACGATGATGTGCCCCGGCCCGGTGAAGACCGCGGCGTCGGCGTCCTCACCGTCGCCCTCCGGGTCGTCCAGAAACTCCTGCGGTACCTCGCTGCCGATCAGCAGGTACGGCTTGTCGGCAAACACGTCCACGGCCCCGACCATCATGGTCAGCAGCGTATCCAGGTCGCTTGTCGGCCTGATATCCGGGCGCCGGGGCACTATGGGTGCATGGCTGAGGCGAGTCCCACCGGAGAGTTCACCCGCGACCAGCGCTACATCTCGACACGGATCACCGAGGACGGCCGCGACGGCTACCCGGTCGAGCCGGGCCGCTATCGTCTCGTCGTGAGCCGGGCCTGCCCGTGGGCCAACCGGGCGATCATCGTGCGCCGCCTGCTCGGTCTCGAGGACGTGCTCTCGATGGGCATCGCCGGCCCGACCCACGATCAGCGCAGCTGGACGTTCGATCTCGACCCGGGCGGCCGTGACCCGGTCCTCGGCGTCGAACGCCTCCAGGACGCCTATTTCGCGCGCTTCCCCGGCTATGAGAAGGGGATCACCGTCCCCGCGATCGTGGACGTGCCGACCGGGAAGGTGGTCACCAACGACTTCGCCCGGATCACGATCGACCTGTCGCTGGAGTGGCGGAAATATCACCGTTCCGGCGCGCCCGAGCTCTACCCCGAGCACCTCCGCGAGCAGATCGACAAAGTCAACAACCTCGTCTTCGCCGACGTGAACAACGGCGTCTACCGGGCCGGCTTCGCGACCGGCCAGGAGGCGTACGAGAAGGCCTACCACCGCCTCTTCGACCGCCTGGACAGGCTCAGCGAGCTACTCGCGGGGCAGCGCTACCTCGTCGGCGACACGATCACCGAAGCCGACGTGCGGCTCTTCACCACGCTGGTGCGCTTCGACGCCGTCTATCACGGTCACTTCAAGTGCAATCGGAGCAAGCTCTCCGAGATGCCGGTGCTCTGGTCCTATGCCCGTGACCTGTTCCAGACCCCGGGCTTCGGCGACACGATCGACTTCGTCGACATCAAGCGGCACTACTACATCGTTCACGCGAACATCAATCCCACCGGCATCGTGCCGGCCGGCCCCGACCTCACCAACTGGCTCACCTCGCACGACCGCGACCGCCTGGGCGGGCGGCCCTTCGGCGACGGCACTCCCCCACCGCCGCCCAAACCCACCGAGGTCGTCCCGGCCGGCCACGGCGCCGCCTGAGCCCCGCGGCCATGCCTGGAGCGGCCTTTCGGCCGCCGGGGGTCAGCGCGCCTCAGCGCAGGTCCGCGTTCTCGACCACCCGGCTCGGGAAGCCGGTGCGGGCGGCCCGCAGCATCGCCCGTCCGAGCCGGTCGGAGGTGGTGACATATTTCGGGGCCAGCCGCTCGATCACCGCGAGCAGGGGCGCCGCCGCGGTATAGATCGAGTTGTAGAGCCGGGTCTTGGAGCGCGCGCCGTGCGTCGGGCGGATGATCCCGGGGCGGAAGGCATATCCGTTGGGCAGCAACGCGAGGATGTCCCGCTCGGCGCGTCCCTTGACCCGCGACCACATCCGGCGGCCATCGGGATCGGTGCCCGCGCCCGAGACATAGACGAAGGTGACCTGCGGGCTGACCTCGGCAAAGACGCGGGCCGCCGCCATCGGGAAGTCGTAGGAGATCACGCTGTACTCCGCCTCGTCGAGCCCGACCGACGAGACCCCCAGGCAATAGAAGCAGGCGTCGGCGCCGGCCAGGTCGGCCTTGACCGGCGTCGGGTCGGCGAAGTCGGTGAGCCTGACCTCGCGCAGCTTGGGGTGCCGGACCCCGGTCGGCGTCCGGCCGACGGCGACGACCTCCTCGACGTCCGGGGCGAGCAGGCTTTCGCGCAGCACACCCTGGCCGACCATGCCGGTCGCACCGAAGACGACGACCTTCATCGCTGCTCCCCTCCACGCACCCCGACGCCCACTGCTCCCTGATCATTGGCCATCCCCCGGTGTGACACACCCGGGATGCCCGATCCGGTGATCAGCACATCGGCTCCGCTTGCGGAACCGGTCGCTGACGCGACCGTCATTCTGCGCTTCGCCGGTCCGGCGATCCTGTCACGGTCGGCGGCGGGCCCGCTTTCGGGTACGCCGTGACGACCCGGCCTGCGCGTCGACACCGGGCCCCGAAAACGTCGTACCCGTCTCCTAGGGTTTGCCCGTGCCCGTTGAACGATGGTCCGTCACCCAGGTCGAGTCTCTCGCTTCCGACTCCACGTCGGTGAAGGCCGCGCGCGGTCTCTCAGGCGGCGGCTCCTGGTCGTCGGCCGGGCGCCTCGACGACATCGTCTGGGGCGTCTGCCGCGGCTATCAGGTCTGCGTCGACCTGACCGGCCCGGCCTTCAAATGCTCCTGCCCGAGCCGCAAGATCCCCTGCAAGCACACGCTCGGCCTGCTCATGCTCTGGGCCGAGTCCGATGTGTCCGGCGAGCCCGCGCCCGCGTTCGCCGTCGAGTGGCAGGCCGCGCGGGCGGCCAAGGCCGAGACCAGGCCGCGGGCCGCCGCCACTCCCGATCCGGTCGCCGCCGCCCGGCGGGCCGAGCGGCGCGCCGAGCGCGTGGCCGGCGGCATGGCCGAGCTGCGGCGCTGGCTCGACGACCAGATCCAGCAGGGTCTGGCCGGCGCCCAGCGCGGCGGTCACCAGCCGTTCGAGGCGATGGCCGCACGGCTCGTCGACGCCCAGGCTCCGGGCGCCGCCGGCGCGATGCGCCGCCTCGGCCCGATCGCCGGCATCGGCCCGCACTGGGCCGACCGTCTGCTCGGCGAACTGGCGCTGCTGCGCCTGCTGGTGTCCGGCCACGAGCGGCTCTCCGAGCTGACGCCTGAGCTGGCCGCCACGGTCCGCAGCCGCATCGGCTTCCCGGTCGGCACCGAGGAGGTGCTGGCCGGCCCCCGGGTGAGCGACCGCTGGCAGGTGCTCGGTCAGGTCGACACCGACGACGGCGCCCTCACCACCCGGCGCACCTGGCTGCACGGCGCCGCGCACGAGCGATTCGCCCTGGTGCTCTCCTTCGCCGCGGCCGGGCAGACGCTGCCCGCCGATCTCGTTCCCGGCACCGAGTTCCGTGGCGACCTCGCCTTCTATCCCGGCTCGGCCCCTCTGCGTGCCCTGGTCGCCTCGCGCGACAGCGCGGCCGAGCCGTTCCGGTCGCCCGACGGCGCCACCGGCCTCGGGCCCGCGCTGGCCGGCTGGGCGTCGACGGTCGCCGCCGAGCCCTGGCGCTACGACGCCCCGGTCCTGCTGGCCGGTGTCGCCCCGACCGACGACGGCTGGCTGGCCGACGCGACCGGCGCCGCGCTGCCCCTGGCGGCCGGCCATCGCGAGCCGTGGTGGCTGCTCGCCGCGTCCGGGGCCGCACCGGCGACGGTCGCCGCCGAGTGGTCGCCCTCCGGGCTGCGGCCGCTGGCCGCCTGGGTCGACGGCGACTATGTTCCGGCCGCGCCCCCGCTTCCCGATACCGGCACCATCCGCGGTCCCGAGCTTCCGTCCGACATGCTGGCCGCGGCCCTGGTCGGCACCAACCGCCGCCCGTGGGCCGGCGCCTCGCCGCTGCTCGACTCCGCCGCGGTCGCCCTCACCGCGCGGCGGGCGGCCGTGATGCCGGCGACCGGCCGGTCCGGGGTGCCCGCGTCTCCGCCCGAGACCTCACCCGCCTTGCCGCCGGCGGCCGGGCGGCGTCTGGCCCGCATCCTCGCCGACGGGGTTCCCGGCGGCAGCCAGCCGGCCCAGGAGCTCCTGTCCCAGTGGCTGGCCGCGGCCGCCGAGCGGGGCGGCCACGTGCCGCCGGCCACTCTTCCCACGTTGCTCGACGCGGGCCGCCGCAATTCGATCATCCGCCCGGCGGTCGCCCAGGTGGCGGGCCGCCGCGGCCAGTGGCTGGCCGGCATGCGTGCCGACTGGCGCTGGCTGCGCGACGAGATCGCCGCCCCGGCCGAGACCGAGCAGCCGACAGCCTGGTCCGACGAGGTCTGGGAGACCGGCGCGCTCGGCGAGCGGCTCGGTCATCTCACCGCGCTCCGGCGCGCCGCGCCCGGCCACGCTCGCGAGCTCGTCGAGAGCACCTGGGCCAAGGAGTCGTCCGACGATCGGGCGCGGTTCGTCGGTGCTCTGAGCACCGGGCTCTCGCTCGACGACGACGCGTTCCTCGATCGGGCGCTCGACGACCGCCGCAAGGAGGTTCGCGAGGCGGCGCTGGAGCTGCTCCGCGGTCTTCCAGGCGCCTCCCTCGGCGCTCGGATGGCCGAGCGGGCCCGTGCCGCCGTCCAGATCGAGCGTCGCCGGGTCGGCGCCGACCGGCTGGTCGTGACACCCCCCGGGGAGCTCACCGCCGAGCTTCGCCGCGACGGCGTGGGTGCCACGCCGGCCCGCGGCACCGGCGTGAGCGCGTGGTTGCTCGAGGAGGTGGTCGCCGGAGCGCCGCTGTCGACGTGGGGTGACCCGGCCACGATGCTCAAGCTCGCCCGCGGCACCGACTGGGAGCTGCCGCTGCTGCACGGGTGGGCCAAAGCGGCCACCGCGCAGAGCGACACCGCCTGGGCCACCGCCCTGCTCGGCCAGGCTTCGGCCGGCCTGCGCGAATCGGTGCGGTGGGATCTGCACCTGGTGCTGCCCTCCGACGAGCTCGGCCAGCTCGCCGCCGAGGCGCTGCGGCGCGAGGACGGCATGGCCAACCGGCTGCTCGCCCTGCACTCGGGGCGATGGCCCGCCGCGCTGTCGGTCGCCGGCATCGAGACGCTCGCCCACCGCGCCCGCACCGACCGCCACACCTGGCAGCTGGGTGAGCTGTGCCGGGCCGCCGCGGTCGCCATGCCGCCGAGCTATGCCGACCCGGTCGGCCGGCTCGCTCTGCAGCTCGACCAGGAGCCGTCCGACCAGTCCCGGGTCCGGCCCGTCGCCGACCTGGCGCGCACTTTGATCTTCCGACGCGAGATGTTCGAGGAATTGCGACCGTGACCCGAATCGACACCCCTCCCCTTCCCTTTTCGTAGGCGTCTCCTGATCCCGGCGGCGGATCGGCCCGATGGCCGTTTCGCCACCTCAGCATGGGCGAACAATGGCTGCTCCACCCATTGTGGACGCCTTCCCCGCGGCCGATTTTTGTCGGAGGTGGGCGATAGCCTTCGACCTGGACGAAGCGCCGAGTGGCCGCCCGTCCGGACCGTGACCGACAAGGAGTTCCGAGTGACCGCACTGCGCCCGCACGCCGAGGATCAGTTCGCCGACGAGCTGACCCAGCTCGCCGCTGCCGACGACCGGCCGCGTCCGCCGGGCTGGCGGCTCTCCCCGCAGGCCGTGGTGACCTACCTGCTCGGCGACGGCGCCAAGATCACCCCGAAGTACGTCGGGCCGCGCCGGCTCATCGAGGTGGCGGTCTCGACTCTGGTCACCGATCGGGCGCTGCTGCTGCTCGGCGTGCCCGGCACGGCCAAGACCTGGGTCTCCGAGCACCTCGCGGCCGCGATCTCGGGCGACTCGACCCTGCTGGTGCAGGGCACCGCGGGCACGCCCGAGGAGGCCATCCGCTACGGGTGGAACTACGCTCGGCTGCTCTCCGAGGGCCCGACCGACGCGGCGCTCGTGCCCAGCCCGATCATGCGGGCCATGCGGGGCGGCACGATCGCCCGGCTCGAAGAGCTGACCCGCGTCCCCTCCGACGTGCAAGACGCGCTGATCACGATCCTGTCCGAGAAGACGCTGCCGGTGCCCGAGCTCAACACCGAGGTGCAGGCGCAGCGCGGGTTCAACCTGATCGCCACGGCCAACGACCGCGACCGCGGGGTCAACGAGCTGTCCAGCGCCCTGCGCCGCCGGTTCAACACGGTCGTGCTCCCGGTGCCGGCCTCGGCCGACGACGAGGTCGAGATCGTCGCCCGCCGGGTGTCGCAGCTCGGCAGGTCGCTCGACCTGCCCGAGGTGCCGACCGCGCTGGAGGAGATCCGGCGGGTGGTCACGGTCTTCCGCGAGCTGCGCTCCGGCCTCACCGAAGACGGCCGCACCAAGCTGAAGTCGCCCACCGGCACCCTGTCGACCGCCGAGGCGATCTCGGTCATCACCAGCGGCATGGCGCTGGCCGCCCACTTCGGCGACGGCACCCTGCACCCGGGCGACGTGGCCGCCGGCATCGTCGGCGCGGTGGTGAAGGACCCGGTGTCCGACGGGGTCGTCTGGCGCGAATACCTCGAGACCGTCGTCCGCGAGCGGGCCGACTGGCGCGACTTCTATCGGGCCGCCCGCGATGCCTGAACGCGTCTACGGCATCCGGCACCACGGCCCGGGCTCGGCCCGCGCGGTGGTGCACGAGCTGGAAAACCATCCACCCGACGTGCTGCTGGTCGAGGGGCCGCCCGAGGCGGACGACCTGGTGCGCTGGGTGGCCGACGCCGGCCTGGAGCCGCCGGTCGCTCTCCTGGGCTACGCGGCCGACGACCCCCGGCGGGCGGCGTTCTGGCCGTTCGCCGTCTTCTCCCCCGAGTGGCAGGCGATCCGCTGGGCCGTGGAGCACAACGTCCCGGTCCGCTTCTTCGACCTGCCGTTCGCCTTCCGCCTGACCGACGACAAGGAGCACCATCCGCCCGCCGCTCCCCGCCGCCCTTCGACCGGAGACGCCCGGAGCAGCGCTGGTGACGGCGGCGGGGAGCCGGTGGTGGCCGGGCCGGATGCCGGGCTCACCCCGACCGGGCCTGACGCGGGGCCCGGGCACGAGGGCGAGACCGAGCCGCGGCGGCCGGTCGACCCGATCGGGGAGCTGGCCGCGGCGGCCGGCTATGACGATCCGGAGCGCTGGTGGGAGGATGTCGTCGAGCATCGGGGCATGCCGGCGTTCGAGGCGATCGCCGAGGCGATGACGGCGATCCGCGACTCCTCGCCCGAGGACCCGGACGATCTGCTGCGCGAGGCGTACATGCGGACCGTGCTCCGCGAGGTGCGGAAGTCCTACGACGAGATCGCCGTCGTCTGCGGGGCCTGGCACGTGCCGGCGCTCAACCGCAAGGTCGCGGTCAAGGACGATGCGGCGCTGCTCAAGGGCCGCAAGAAGGCGAAGGTCGCGTTCACCTGGGTGCCGTGGACGTACGGGCGGCTCGCCTCCTGGTCCGGCTATGGCGCGGGCGTGCGGTCGCCGGGGTGGTATCACCACCTGTTCACCTCGAGCAGCGAGGTGGTCCCGCGGTGGCTGGTCGACGCGGCCGGTGTGCTGCGGGCCGAGGGAGTGCCGACCTCGTCCGCCCACGTCATCGAGGCGACCCGGCTGGCCGAGGCGCTGGCCACCCTGCGCGGGCGTCCGCTGGCCGGCCTGTCCGAGGTCACCGAGGCGGCCGAGGCCGTGATGTGTGACGGCGAGCCTCTGCGGGTCGAGCTGATCGGCAGCAAGCTGGTCGTCGGCGAGCGGCTCGGCAGCGTGCCCGACGACATGCCGGCGGTTCCGCTGGCCAAGGACCTCGCGGCCCAGCAGCGCTCACTCAAGCTCAAGCCCGAGGCGCTGGAGCGGGCACTCGACCTCGACCTGCGCAAGGAAAACGATCTGAAGCGCAGCCGCCTGCTGCACCGCCTGCGCACGATCGACGTGCCGTGGGGCGAGCCGGCGACGACCCGGCGCGGCACCGGCACCTTTCGCGAGGAATGGCGGCTGCGATGGCAGCCCGAGTTCGCCGTACGCCTCGTCGAGGGCAGCATGTTCGGCACCACGGTGGCCGCGGCCGCCACGGCCAAGGTCACGCGAGCGGCGCGCGCGGCCGGCACGCTGGCCGAGGTCACGGCACTGGTCGAGACGTGTCTGCTGGCCGACCTCGAGGACGCCTACGAACCGGTGCTGGCCGCGCTCGACACCCGGGCCGCGCTCGACGCCGACGTCAACCACCTCATGGCGGCCATCCCGGCGCTTGCGCGCACGCTGCGGTACGGCGACGTACGGCGTACGGATCTCGGAGGCCTCGCCACGGTGACCGCAAGCCTTCTCGGGCGCGTCTGCGCCGGTTTGCCCTCGGCGGCGGGATCGCTCTCGGACGAGGCGGCCAAGGAGCTGCGCACCCGGATCGACGGGGTGCACGCGGCGGTCGGCCTTCTCGACGACCAGGAGCTGCGCGAACGCTGGCTGACCACGCTCGGGTCGGTCGCCGGGCGCGCCGACCTGCACGGCCTGCTCGCCGGGCGGCTCACCCGGCTGCTGCTCGACGCGGGCCGGGTCGACGGGGCCGAGGCACGGCGGCGGCTCCGGCTGCCGCTGACCATCGGCACGCCACCCGCGCACGCCGCGGCCTGGGTCGAGGGCTTCCTCGGCGGCGGCGGGCTGCTGCTGGTGCACGACGACGCGCTGCTGCAGCTGCTCGACGACTGGCTGGCCGACATCCCGGCCGGCGCGTTCGACGACGTGCTGCCGCTGCTCCGGCGGACGTTCGGCGCGTTCGACGTGGGCGAGCGACGGGCGATCGGCGAGCGGGTGGCGGGTCCGCGGGCGGCAGCAGCGCAGAGTGCGAACGGGCTCGGCTTCGACCCGGAGCGCGCGGCGCTGACCGTGCCCACGTTGAGCGCGCTGCTGGGGCGCGACGTCTCGACCGACGCGATCTTCAGCACGAGGGAGGCGCAATGACCACGCACGCGAACGACGACGCGGGCACGCCCACGAACGGCAACGCGGGCACGCCCACGAACGGCAACGCGAGCACGCCCACGAACGGCAACGCGAGCACGCCTACGAACGGCAACGCGAGCACGACTACGAACGACGACGCGAGCACGACTACGAACGACGACGCGAGCGCGCCCACGAACGGCAGCGCGAGGGGCGCCGTGAGCGCAGGCGCGGAGGGCGACACGAGTGCGTCGCCCGGCGGTGGCGACGTGTCGCGGGAGCGGCTGCGGCGGTGGCGGATGGTGCTCGGCGGGCCGTCCGAGCAGGCGCTGGGGCAGGCCGAGGGCCGCGACGGGGCGATGGATGCCGCGCTGGCCGCTCTCTACGACGCCGACGGTGAGGACGGCGAGCGGCGCGGAGCGAAACGGTCGGCCGGGCTCGGTGGGTCGGCGCCCAAGGTGGCGCGGTGGCTCGGTGACATCCGGGAGTACTTCCCGAGCACCGTCGTGCAGGTCATGCAGGCCGACGCCATCGAGCGGCTCGATCTGACCCGGCTGTTGCTCGAGCCCGAGATGCTGGCCGCGGTCGAGCCCGACGTGCACCTCGTGGGCACGCTGCTCTCGCTCACCCGGGTCATGCCCGACCAGACCAAGGACGCGGCCCGGCAGGTCGTCCGGAAGGTCGTCGACGAGCTGGAGAAGCGGATCGCCCAGCAGACCCGGACGGCGGTGAACGGCGCGCTCAACCGGGCCGCGCGGATCAACCGGCCCCGGCACGCCGACATCGACTGGGACAAGACGATCCGCGCCAACCTCAAGCACTACCAGGCCGAGCACCGCACGGTCATCCCGGAGCGGCTGGTCGGGTACGGGCGTCGCGCCACCGCGGTGCAGCGTGACGTCGTGCTCTGCGTGGACCAGTCCGGGTCGATGGCCGCGTCGGTCGTGTTCTCCGGCGTCTTCGCGGCCGTGCTCGCCTCGCTGCGGTCGCTGCGGACGTCGCTGGTCGTCTTCGACACCTCCGTCGTCGACCTGACCGACCAGCTGAGCGACCCGGTCGAGGTGCTGTTCGGCACCCAGCTGGGCGGCGGCACCGACATCAACCGGGCGATCGCGTACAGCCAGCAGTTGATCACGCGGCCGCGGGACAGCATCTTCGTGCTGATCAGCGATCTGTACGAGGGCGGTGTCCGCGAGCAGATGCTGCGCCGGGTCGCCGAGATGACGTCGGCCGGGGTGCAGGTCGTGGTGCTGCTGGCTCTGTCCGACGAGGGTGCGCCGGCCTACGACCACGAGAACGCGGCCGCGCTCGCGGCGCTGGGAGTGCCCGCCTTCGCGTGCACACCGGACGCGTTTCCCGACCTCATGGCGGCGGCGATCGAGCGGCGCGATCTCAAGGCGTTCGCCGAACGTTTCGCCGACCAGAGGAGTGGCATCTCCGCAGCTCAGGCGGGGTAGCGCCGCCATCGAGAGGTAACTAGTGTGGACGCCATGACTGATTACACAGCAGCCACCGAAGCGCCTCGGCACGGCACTCAGTCGATCAATGCGGTCGCGTGGCAGGAGAGCTGGGACCGCCAACAGGAAGCTTTTATGCCCGACCGCGAGCAGCGCTTCGCGGCGATGCTCGACGCGGTCGCCGCGACGACCGTCGGGCGGCCGCCGCGGCTGCTCGATCTGGCCGGCGGCACCGGCACGATCTCGCTGCGCACACTGGCCCGGTTCGCCGGCGCCGACGTCACGGTCCTCGATCAGGACCCGGTACTCCTGGCGATCGCCGACACCTCCCTGCGCGACCGAGTCACGACCGCCGACACCGATCTGGGCGACCGGGGCACGATCGTCGACGCTGACCTGGGCGACCCGGGCTGGCGGGCGAAACTGCCGCGGGAGGGCTTCGACGCGGTGCTCACCGCGACCGCGCTGCATTGGCTGCCGGCCGAGCGGGTGGCCGCGCTCTACGGCGAGGTGCGCGAGGTGCTGCGCCCAGGCGGCATCTTCGTGAACGCCGACCACATGCCCGAGGAAGGGTTGCCCACGCTGTCCGTCAAGCTCCGCGACCAGGCCCGCGGCGTGCGCGAGGCCCGCTACGCGACCGGCGCCGCCACCTCGTGGCCCGACTGGTGGGAGCTCGCCGCGGCCGATGAGTTCCTCGCCCCGAAGGCGATCGAGCGGGAGCGCATCTACCCGTCGGCCCGCCACAACCACGAGTGGACGCCGCCGGTGGCCTGGCACGTCGAGGCACTGCGCGCGGCCGGCTACACCGAGGCCGGCGTCCTGTGGCGAGGCGGCACCGACGCCGCGGTGGTGGGCACGCGCTGACTCCGCCGCGGGAGGCGCGCCGGGCAAGGGTGGTGACGGGTCGGCCTCGGCGGCCGCCACCCGTTGCCGTAGGCGCGGGCGACGAGAGATCCGGCGTGCCTAGACTTGGGTGATGCCACTCAGCGGTGAATACGAGCCCAGCACCTTGGATTGGGCCCGCAAGCAGGCCGAGCAGTACGAGCAGTCCGGCGGCACCGTCGCCGGCGATCTCCGCGGGCTCCCGGTCATCGTCCTCACCAGCGTCGGCGCCAAGTCCGGCAAGCTGCGCAAGACGGCCCTGATGCGGGTCGAGCACGACGGCGAATACCTCGTGGTCGCGTCACGGGGCGGTGCCCCCGAAAATCCGGTGTGGGTCTACAACCTGCGCAAGAGCCCGCACGTCGAGCTGCAGGACGGCGCCGAGAAGCACGACTACCTCGCCCACGAGCTGGATGGCGACGAACGTGCGCTGTGGTGGGACCGGGCGGTCGAAGCGTTCCCCAACTACGCCGAATACCAGCTCAAGACCGACCGATTGATCCCGATCTTCAAACTGACGAGAACGGAAGGCTGACGACCGCGAAAGCTGACGAGAACGGAAGCTGACGGCGGCGAACAGCTGACGACCGTCGATAGCCGACGACCCGGGAACGATGACAGCCCGGAACGATGACAGCCCGGAAAGATGACAGCCCGGAAAGATGACGGCCCCGGAAAGCTGACCGGGGCGGAAAGCTACCGAAAACCGGGTGCCGCACGGGCATCGATGGCCGATCATGGGAGCATGCGTGCGCCCCACCAGTCCGTCGACCGGCATGCCGGCCGCCCGGGCGAGCCCGCGGCCGGCGGCGCCGCGCCCTCGCTGCCCGGTGGGCTGCCGTTGTCCGCCTCGGTGGACGACGGCGACCGGCTGGTGGACATCGTCGATCTTCTGGCGCTGGACGCCTTCACGACCGGGCGGGAACCCTTCGGCCGCACCAGACATCTGGAGAACGTCCGCAAGGATGCCCCTCTGACCACCGACGACGCCCGCCCGGTGCGGGACGCCGTCGAGGAGGATTCGCACGGCCGGCTCAGCGTCGGCGACGGCTGGACGCTGCACGTCACCCGCTGGCTGCAGAGCCGCCGGGCCCGCGTGACCGTCACCGCGGTCAGCGCCGAGCTGGCCGAGTCGGTGCTCGAGACGGCCACCCTCAACGCGGTCGAGGAGCCCGAGCCGGCGTCCGACAGCGTACCGATCGGGTTCTGGCATTTCGGTCCGCACGGACCGCGACGGGTGCAGCGAGAGATCGACGCCGCCCCCTGGGCCAAGATCAGTGGAAACTACTCGGGGCCGGTCGGGGCCACGCTCGAGCGGCTGATGGAGCTCGACGGCTCGGTGGTCAACGGCCGCCTGCTGCTGCTGCACGGCGAGCCGGGCACCGGCAAGACGACGGCGCTGCGGGCCCTGGCCCAGCAGTGGCGGGACTGGTGCCAGGTCGACTGCGTGCTCGACCCGGAGCGCCTGTTCAGCGACCCGGCCTATCTGATGAGCGTGGCGCTGGGCAGCGACGACGACGAGCCGCGCTGGCGCCTGCTGATGCTGGAGGACTGCGACGAGCTGATCAGCGGGGAGGCCAAGGCGAGCGCCGGCCAGTCGCTGTCGCGCCTGCTCAACCTCACCGACGGACTGCTCGGGCAGGGTCGCAACGCGCTCATCGCGATCACGACCAACGAGGAACTCGCGACCCTGCACCCCGCGGTGGTCCGGCCGGGGCGCTGCCTGGCCAGCATCGAGGTGGGCCGGCTGTCCTACGCCGAGGCGGTCGCCTGGCTGGGCACGTCCCGCGGCGTCGGTCCCGAGGGGGCCACGCTTGCCGAGCTGTACGCGCTGAGGACCGGCGCCGAGCCGGTGACCGTGCCGAAGCCGGCCGCGCCCACCGGCATGTACCTGTAGACGCCCTGTCGGGTCGATGAACCGACCCGATAGGGCGTGGTCACGTCGGCGTGGGCCGGATCCGCGATCAGCCGGTCCGACGCGTGCTTCAGGTTGTGGCAGTGGTCGACCCGGATCCGCGGGTGGTCGGCCAAGAACGCGACCTTGAGCGAGTGGCGCACCGTCAGGCGGCGACCGCGGGCGCCGGCGACTCGGCCAGGCGCGCCTTGCGCATCGCGATCGAGGCGACGGCGGCCAGGGCGAACGCGTTGATCCCGTGCAGCACGCCGATCGCCGGCAGCGCGTCGCCCGCATAGGCGAGCACGACCTGCAGCACCAGCACGCCGAACGTGATCGCCGCCCACTTGACGCCGCCGGGGATGGCCGCGAAGAACGACACGATCAGCAGGAGCAGCGCGATGACCGGGATGACCATCGCGCCGAGCACGCTGTGCAGCGCGATCCCGCCGTTGTGCGAGTTTTTCGAGAAAATCTGCCCGTCGTCGGTCTTCTTCTCGATATCGAACAGCGCGAAGGCGATCGCCGCCGCCTGCACCACCACGCCGACGGCGATCAGCATGGCGAGAATCCGGTAAACAAGGCGCACGATGGCCCTCCTCGATCGGTCCGATGCCAGCCGAGCCTATCGGGGCCTCGTCGGCCCCTTGCGCCCCACCGGCCTTTCGCTCACGCTGACCGATGGGTTGCGGTTTCCGGATGTACGCGGCGGCCCCGTCACCAACCACAGAACAAACGCGACCCGCCTTTGCGGACCATGCCTTGTCCACTCTTGTCGAACAGGTCGCGAAAACGACAACGCCCGCCACCGCACAAGGCGACGACGGGCGCGCAAGAATCGGTGTTACCGGTGCTCGTACGTAAGGCAGTCGGCAGTTTCGCCGGAAAGCCCGACGACGATGCCCGGCGCGCCGCACTCGAGATCGGCGTTGTGCTAGCAGTCCGCCCTCTTACAGGCCCCGACCTGCGCGATCGCCTGGCCTGTCCCACCCTTCTCGGAGCTGTCGACGAACGTGTCGCACTCCGAGCTCGAGCTGCCGATCGTGATCGCGAACGCCGTGCAGCCGTCATGGTTGTAACCGCAACCGGTCACGGTGCAGGTCTGCACGCGTGGCATTTCCATCATCTGCGTCATGGCGATCCTCCTTGGTTTTCCCCGCTTCGATTACGCGTCGACGATAAACCATT
>DASWRZ010000265.1:0-32021 GCA_036402935.1 Actinoplanes sp. | reverse complement strand
GATCGGGATCAGGCCGGCCAGGATCACGAAGAACTGCAGCACCTCGTTGTAGATCGCCGAGGAGAGGCCGCCGATGCTGATGTAGGTCAGCACGATCGCGGCGCCGATCACGATCGACACCCAGAGCGGCCAGCCGAGCAGCGCCTGCAGG
The DNA here is from genome assembly GCA_036402935.1 of Actinoplanes sp. Lineage (GTDB taxonomy): Bacteria > Actinomycetota > Actinomycetes > Mycobacteriales > Micromonosporaceae > Actinoplanes. Next base: position 31,870 of record DASWRZ010000265.1, on the reverse strand, counting down.
ATCAGGGCCAGGGCGTACAGGTTGACGCCGGCGATCAGCATCTGGGCCAGCGCGAAGCTGACCGCGTTGAACAGGTGGGTCGAGTTGTTGAACCGGCGGCGCAGGAACTCGGGGACGCTGCGCACCTTCGAGCCGTAGTAGAACGGCATCATCACGATGCCCAGGAACACCATCGCCGGCACCGCGCCGACCCAGTAGTAGTGCACGGTCAGCAGGCCGTACTGGGCGCCGTTGGCCGCCATGCCGATGATCTCGAGGGCGCCGAGGTTGGCCGAGACGAAGGCCAGCCCGGTGACCCAGGCCGGCATCGAACGGCCGGAGAGGAAGAAGTCGGCGCTCGAACTGATGGCTCTTCGGGCCGCGAACCCGATCCCGAGCACGGTCACGAAGTACAGCGCGAGAATCAGGTAGTCGAATACGTCGAGATTCAGCCGTAGGCCGCTCGCCGCTGCCAGTTCCTGCACGGGCCACCTCCAGGAGCGAAGTCGGCAGCCGACTACCCAGCGCGAAGATCTTTCACACCTGAATACGTTCCGATCCCTACCGACTGCGAATCAGTACCTCGAGGCCGTCGAGGATGCGCTCGAGCCCGAACGAGAACGCGTCGTCGGCGCCGCCGTTCGCCGCGATGTCGGCGATCGCCTCGGCGACCGCCGGGTAGCGGTCGGCGTGCTCGGCCATCGCGCGGGCCATCGAAGCCTCCAACTCGACCTCTGGTTCGCCGCCCGGGCTCGCCTGTCCGGCGATCATGCGGACGTGCCCGGCGAGGGTCGCCACGGTATCCATGCGCTCCGCGCCGGTCAGGCCTTCCGGGAGTACGCGGAGCGCCTGTTCCGTCCAGCCGAGTTCGTGCGGGCCGACCGGGCGGGATCCGGTCGTCGCCTCCTGCGCCCACGGGTGCCCCACGCAGGCCGTCAGCAATGCGTTCGCCCATGCGGTGAGCCCGGCTCGCCACGCCTGGCCGGCGATCGCCGGCGGTTCGCCCAACGCGCGCTCGACCATGGCCGCGACCAGCTCGGCCTTGCCGGGCAGATAGCGGTAGAGCGACATCTTGGTGTAGCCCAGGTCGGCGGCGACCCGCTGCATCGAGACCGCGGCCAGGCCCTCGGCGTCGGCGATCGCGACGGCCGCGTCGGCGATCTGCTCGAGGGTCAGCGCCGGCTTCGGCCCACGGGACGGCCGGGCCGGCTCCCGCCACAAGAAGTCGGCTGTCATCTTGCGCTCCTTTCAAACCGTGTCTACCGTACACAGAAAATAACTGAGTACGGGGGACACAGTTTTGAAGGGACATAGTTCATGAAGGTTCTCATTTCCGGTGCGAGCATCGCGGGACCCGCATTGGCCTACTGGCTGGGCCGATACGGCCACCGGCCGACGATCGTCGAGATCGCGCCCGCGCTGCGGACGGGCGGCAGCGCGGTCGACTTCCGCGGCCCCCTGCACATGAAGGTGCTGCAGCAGATGGGCATCGTCGACGCGCTGCGGGCGGTCGAGACCCACGGCACCGAGATGCGCTTCGTCGACGCGCTGGGAGCGAAGCTGATGGAGTGGCCGGCCGACCTGGCCGGTGGCGACCTCGAGGTGCCGCGCGGCGACCTGGCCCGCATCCTCTGCGAGGCGGCCGGCGACCGCACCGAATACCTGTTCGGCGATCGCATCGCCGCGATGACCGACACACCGGCGGGCGTCGAGGTGACGTTCGCGAGCGGCTCGCAGCGCCGGTTCGACCTGGTGATCGGGGCCGACGGGGTGCACTCGGCGGTGCGGCGGTTCACGTTCGGGCCCGAGGAGCAGTTCGTGAAGCACCTGGGCTACTACGTGGCCGGCTGGGCGGTGCCCGACGAGGGCGGCCCGGCTAACCGGATCGTCATGTACAACACCCCCGGCCGCATGGCCGGGGCCGGCCGGGGGTCGGCCTTCTGCTGCTTCCGGTCACCCAAGATCTCGTACGACCGGCACGACCCGGCCGCGGCCCGGCAGATCCTGCGCGACCGCTACGCCGGGATGGGCTGGCTGACCCCGAAGCTGCTCGACCACCTGGACACGGCCGACGACTTCTACTTCGACCAGATCTGCCGCGTCGACAACCCACACTGGACGCGCGGCCGGGTCGCCCTGGTCGGCGACGCCGCCTGCGGGGCCACCATCGGCGGCCAGGGCAACGGCACCGCGATCGTCTCGGCGTACGTCCTCGCCGGCGAACTCGCCGCCGCCGGCGGCGACCACACCGTGGCCTTCCCCCGCTACGAGCAGCGGATCGGGAAGTTCGCCCGGGGCACCCAGAAAGGCGGCGACACGACCGGCATGTTCCTGGCCCCGAAGACCGCGACCGGCATCCGCCTGCGCAACGCCCTCAACAACCAGCGGTGGTTCGTCAACCTCACCTTCAAGATCGCCGCCGACCGCAGCACGAACCTCACCCTCCCCGACTACGAAGCCGCCCTCCGCTGACGCCGCGCCGGTATCAGCCGAAGCCGGGCCCGGTTCAGCCGCGGCCGGGCCGGGATCAGCTGGGCCGGACCGGGATCGGCCCGGGCGCGCCTCAGCCGAGGGCGGCGACCGCGTCGGCCGTCAACTTGTCGATGGCGGGGACGGTCAGCGAAGCCATCGCGAGAGCGTCGGGCGCCGGCGGGTAGACGCCGTGCGGGACGGCGATCACCGCCAGCCCGGCCGCGCCCGCCGAGCGCAGACCGTTGCTCGAGTCCTCGACCGCCGCGCACTCGGCCGGGGGCAGTCCGAGCTTCTCGGCCGCGGTCAGATAGACGTCGGGCGCCGGCTTGCCGCGCGGCACCTCCTCGGTCGACAGGGTGACCGCGAAGGCGTCGGTCAGGCCGGCCGTGGCCAGCACCTGGTCGATCAGGATGCGGGCGGACGAGCTGGCCAGGGCGAGCGTGAACCGCTCCCCCAGCCGGCGGACGGCTTGCACCGAACCCGCGATGAGCGGCAGGTCGGCCCGGTAGCGCAAGGCCATCCGGCCCAGCACATCGGAGGCGACCTGCTCGGGGGTGCGCGGCACACCGACCTCCTCGGCCAGGTGCCGCGACCACTCCTGGGTGCTCATGCCCATCATGCGGTCCTGAGTGTCGGGGAGGAACTGCTTGCCGTACTCGGCCGCATAGCCGCGCCGGACCTCCTCCCAGACCTCCTCGCTGTCGATGATGACGCCGTCGAGGTCGAAGACGACGGCGCGAATCACAGTGCTGCCGCCGCCGGCACGATCTCCTTCTGGAAGATCTCGAACTGGTCGGTCTCCCACGGCCGCTTCAGGCCGCCGTGCGCGACCGTGAAGCCCATCGCGGCGAGGTTGCGCAGGTTGGTGAGGATCCCGCCGACGTTCTCGCCCTTCTCCCCGAGGTCGAAGTTGAAGAGCACGGTCTTCTCGATGTCGTCGTAGTTGCGGCCGACGTCGTCGCAGTGCTGCTTGAGCACGTCGAGCTTGTGCTGCACGTCGGGCGTCGGGAAGAGGTTGCAGGCATCGGCGTACTTCGCGACCAGGCGCAACGTCTTCTTCTCGCCCCCGCCACCGATCAGGATCGGCGGGTGCGGCCGGCTGAGCACGGGAGGCGAGTTGAGCAGCCGGCCGAGTTGGTAGTGCCTGCCCTGGAACGGCGTCTCGTCGCCGTGGAACATCCGCAGGCAGATCTGCAGCGTCTCCTCGAGGCGTTCGAAGCGTTCCTTGGTCGGCGGGAAGAACAGGCCGAGGCCGCGCGACTCCTCCTCGTTCCACCCCGCGCCGATGCCGAGCATGGCGCGCCCGCCGGAGAGCACGTCGAGGCTGGTGACAGCCTTGGCGAGGAGGCCCGGTTCACGGTAGGTGACACCGGTGACGAGGGTGAGGAGCTTGACGTTACGGGTCTTGCCGGCCAGGTAGCCGAGGGCGGTGTAGGCCTCGAGCATCTCGTGCTCGGGCGGCCCGATGACCGCGATCTGCCAGAGGTGGTCCATCACGCTGACCCGGTCGAAGCCGGTTTCGTCGGCCGCCCCGGCGATGTCCGCGAAGACGGCTCCGAGGCGCGGAGGACCCTCGGGCCAGGTGAAATCGGAGATGTGCAGGCCAAGTCTCACGACAACAGTTCCCTTCCGACAGGAAGCCGCACGGGCGCACACCCGTGACGAATCAAAACCCTACCCCCAAAACCCCCTTCATGTACGCAGAGTGACTATGCACGGCGTTTTCGGCGCTCCGGGTCGCCGTCGAATCGAACCGCTGGGCCGAGCCCCCTCCACCGTTCCGGTGGGTTGCCAGAAGGTTGTCGACCGGTAGTTTCGAAGATCGAATCAACGCGAGGAGCACCGCCATGCCTTCCTCACCGGCCGACGGGCCGCCTCACCGGCCACGACGAACATCACCCTGCGTGAGTGTCGTGATCCCGGTCCGGGACGCGGCCGGCCTGCCCCCGATGCTGCGCACGCTGCCCGCCGCCGACGAGGTGATCGTCGTGATCGCCGCTCCGGTCCCGGACGCCGCCGTGCGCGCGGCCTGCCCCGGCGCGATCCTCGTACGCCAGACCCGCAGCGGCCTCGGCAACGCGCTCGCGTGCGGCGTCGCGGCCAGCACCGGCGACATCGTGGTCACCCTGGACGGCGACGGGGCGACCGACCCCGGCGAGCTGCAGCGCTACGTCGACGCGCTGATGGCCGGTGCCGACATGGCCGCCGGCTCCCGCTACCGCGACGGCGGCCGCGACCTGACCACCGGCCGCTTCCGCCGCGGCCTCAACGTCACGCTGGTCTGGCTCCTGAACGTCCTCTACGGCGTCCGCCGCACCGACCCCGGCTTCGGCTACCACGCCTTCTGGCGCGACGCCCTGGACCGTCTGGCCCTGCCCGACCCGTCCGCCACGCTCCCCGTCCGAGGCGACGGCCCCGAGATCGAGGCCCTCCTGGCCGTCCGCGCAGCCGCCCGGGGCCTGCGAGTCACCGAGGTCCCCGGCGTCGCCTACCCCCGCATGCGCCGCGCCTCCCGCGCCGATCGCACCACCGTCCGCCATTGGTTGCGCGCCCTTCTGACGGAGTTCCCGGGCCGCACCGCCCGCCCACCGCGCCACTCCGCTGCCCCGCCGGGCACGGCCGAACCTCAGCCCGAGCGCGGAGCTCTCCCGGACCGCCGCGTGCCGCTCTCCGACCACCGCGTGCCGCTCCCCGACTACCGCGTGCCGCTCTCCGACCGCGGCGTGCCACTCTCCGATCGCCGCTTCGCCGCAGCCGACAGCGCGAGCGACGCCGCTGTCCACAGCGGCGGGTTGTCCACAGGCGCCCCCCACGATCTTCGTTTTTCCGCGAGAATCGAAACCGGGGGAGGGCCCCGGCGGGCCCGGAAAGATCAGGCCGGGAAAGATCAGGCCGGGAAAGATCAGGCCGGGAAGAATCAGGCCGGGAAGAATCAGGTCGGAAAAGATCCGGTGGAGCCGATCTGGGGGCCGCCGCGGCGCAGCCCGGGGCCGGCTGACCTTTGGCTCGCCAACATTCCGGCTCCGCTCGATCGTCCGGCCCGGCCTCTGCCGCCGATGCCCGATCGGCCGGTGATCGCTTCGGTGCCGGTGGCGCGAACGCGAGACGTCGGGCGGGTGACCGGCCGGCGCCGGGATGACCGGCGCGGGGAACCGGCAAGCGACACCGGCGCGCGTCAGCAAGAGCAGGCGGCTGAGCCGCGCCGCGAAGCCGGCACGCAGGAGACGGAACAAGCGGGTCTGCCGCGCTCCGAAGCCGACACGCGGCAGACCGAACAAGCGGCTGAGCCGCGCTCCGAAGCCGACACGCGGGAGACGGAACAGGCGGAGCCGCACCGCGAAGCCGACGCCCGGGAGACGGAACAAGCGGCTGAGCCGCGCCGCGAGGTCGGCGCTCGGCGCCGGCATCTGGAGGGTTACCGGCAGCGGCCCGAGTTGCGGGTGATCAACGGTGAGGGCGCGGGGGGTGGGCGCTCCCGCAGCGGCCGGCTGCGTGCCGTGCCGCCGCGGGAGACCACTGGGGGCCTGTCCGGCCCCCAGTGACAGCCCCAGTGACGGCCCCGGTGACGGCCCCGGTGACGGCCCCCGGTGACAGCCCCCAGTGACAGCCCAGTGACAGCCCCCGGTGACGGGCGTCAGCGAAGGGCGTCAACGACCGGCGTCAGCCGCGGTTGCGCAGCCGAGGCAGGATCTGCTCGGAGTAGAGGCGCAGGAAGCGCTCCTGGTCGGGGCCCGGCGCGTGGAAGACCAGGTGCTTGAAGCCCATGTCGAGGTATTCGCCGATCAGCCGGGCGTGCTCCTCCGGGTCGGAGGAGCAGATCCAGCGGGTGACCGTACGCTCCACCGGCAGCGCGTCGGCCCGGCGCTGCATCTCGATCGGGTCCTCGACGCCGGTCTTCTCGTCGGGTGAGAGGGCCAGCGCGCCCCAGTAGTGGGTGTCGTTGCGCGCCTTCTCGATGTCCTCGTCGAAGGACACCTTGACCTCGATCAGCAGGTCGAGGTCGTCGAGCTTGCGGCCCGCCTTCTCGGCCCCCTCTCGGACGGCCGGCAGCAGGGTGCCCGTGTAGAGGTCGTGGCCCTTGCCGCTGGTCGTGATGAAGCCGTCGGCGACCCGCCCGGCCAGGCGCGTCGCGGCCGGGCCCGAGGCGCCGATGTAGATCGGCACCGGGATCTCCGGCTTGTCGTAGATGGTGGCCACCTCGGTTTTGTAGTACTGCCCCTCGAAGGTCACCCGGTCTTCCGTCCAGAGCTGCTTGATCAGCTGGACCGCCTCCTTGAGGCGGGCGAACCGCTCCTTGCCGTCCGGCCACGGGATGCCCAGCGGCACCTCGTTGAGCGACTCGCCGGAGCCGACGCCGAGCACCACGCGGCCCGGCGCCAGCACGCCGAGGGTGGCGAACGCCTGGGCGACCACGGCCGGGTGGTAGCGGAACGTCGGGGTGAGCACGCTGGTGCCGATCATCACGCGCTCGGTGCGCGCGGCGAGCGCGCCCAGCCAGGGCAGCGCCGCCGGAGCGTGCCCGCCGTCGTGCCGCCACGGCTGGAGGTGGTCGCTGACGAAGACGGAGTCGAAGCCCAGCTCCTCGGCGAGCACGCCGTAGTTGAGCAGTTCGGTCGGCGGGAACTGCTCCGCCGACGCCTTGTAGCCGAACCGAATCATGCTCACACGTTATCCCGCGGCCTTGTACGCCTTGCCCGCGTCGGTCGGAGTGTCTCCGTCGGAGTAGAGGCCGAAGGGCACGCTGTCGCCGACCGCCGGCAGGGAGTACCAGGCGTAGCGCTCGACGTACGAGCGGCTCTGCATGCCCTTGGTGCTGCCGTTGATGAAGGCGACCTCCTGGGCCTCGGTCGGGTACCTGGGCGAGCCGGAGAAGTTCTGCAGGCCGTACTCGGTGATCCAGATCGGCTTGTCGTAGCGCTTGTGGACGGCGTCGACGTAGCCGAGGAACTGGTTGACCGCGGCGTCGCTGAAGTCGGAGCCGTACCAGTGCAGGGTGATGAAGTCGACGCGATATCCCTTGGACGACGCGCCGGACATGAACCGGTCGAGCCAGCCGCCGGCCTGGTCACCGCCGTACGAGACGGCCGGGCTGCCCAGTCGCATGCCGGTCGCCTGGAGCTTGGGCCAGGCGGCGAGGGCGTCCTCGACGCTCATGTTGGCCTGGCCGCCCTGGTCGGGCTCGTTGAAGCCGAGCAGTTCGGTGCCTTCGCTCTTGGCCTGGGCCAGGGTGGCGTCGGTGACGTTCTGCTTGCCCCAGATCATCGGCACGAACTCGACGCCGGACGGGCCGGGCACGTCGTTGTTGTTGGACGCCCAGTTGTAATACCACGTCGCGCCGACGTCGTGCATCGCGTCCTTGAGCCCGGTGAACTTCCAGACGCTGACGCCCTTCTTGCCGCTCACCTTGGCCGTCACGACGACCGGTTTCGTGGTCTTCGTCCGGCTCGGCGTCGGCTTGGCCTTCGACGGCGAGACCGAGGGCGATGGCGACGCGCTGACGGTCGGTGCGGCAGAAGTGGGGTAAGGCGTTGCGGCGGCAACGGCGGCGGCCGGCCTGGTCGGGGTGTCCTGGTGCTGGTAGACGACGACGGCCGCACCCGCACCGGCGACCGCGGTGGTGGAGAGCGCCGCGGTCAGGACCCGCCGCGAGATCCCGAACCCGATCTTGGCGGCGAGATGACCGGCGGCCGCGTGGCCGCCCGCCGCCTTGACCGCCATGCCGGCCGGGATCGGTACCAGCGCCATGCCCGCCAGCAGCCGCTCAGCGGCGACCAACCCGTTCCACTGCGGGCCGCACCACTGGCACTCCCGGGTGTGCCGGGCGATCCGCTTGCGCCACAGCGGCCCGGGGCGCCCGTCCCACTCCTGCGTGATCATCTCCAGCTCGGGGCAGGGCGGCACCGCGGCCAGCGACCGTACGACCACCCGCGCGGTCTCCAGCTGGCCCTTCATGCGCTGGACCCGTACGGCGGCGTGCTGCCGGGTCACCCCGGTCGCCTCGACGATCTCGTCGCGGGTCAGCTCGCCGGACGCCTCCAGCCACCAGAGCGAGAGCAGTTCCCGGTTGTCCTCGTCGAGCCACCGGGTGGCCTCGGCCGTCTCGCGGCGTTGCCCGGACAGTTCGAGCCGGGTGATGGCCAGATCGGTGAAATCGGCGCCGGGATCGCGTACGTCCTCATGGACCAGCGCCTCGGGCGCGCCGCGCCGGGCGCGGAACCGCTCCCTCACCTGGCGGACCGTGATCGCCACCAGCCAGGATCGGAACGCCTCCGGCTCGCGAAGGTCGTGCAGGTTGCGCAGGACCCGCAGCATGACGTCCTGCACCACGTCGTCGACGTCGGCGTGACCCTCCAGGGCACGTCCGACGATCGTGTAGACCAGCGGCAGGTAGCCGGCGACCAGCCGGTCGACCGCGGCGTGGTCGCCGGCGCGGGCCGCGATGACGGTCGCGATGTCGACCTGTTCCGCCATGTTCGTGCCTTCCGTGTCGCCCTGTCGCGGCCGTTGACGGCCGCCCGAGTATGGGGGACGGGCAGGCCTTCCTCGGATAACACGTTTCTGGCGGCCGACCGGATGGGTGATCGCGGCGCGGATCACGGTTGGTGGCTCCGGGGACCGGGAAATCTCGTTCGTAGCCCGCCGGTGCCGAGATCCCGATGCCGGGCGCCTATCATACTTGCTCTCCGGCAACTATTGCCGTTCTGCGAAGGGATGGTTCCAGTGTCCGACCGACCGGCACCAGTCGGCTCGCTGCTGCGTACGGCCCCGCCCGATCGCCTCCCCGAGGTCACGGCCGCCCACCTGCGTGAGACCTGCGGTGCGGAGCGGGTCGAGGTGCTGCTCGTCGACCTGACCATGAGCGCCCTGCGCCCGGTGCTCGATCCGGACGGTGACCTCGGCGGCCCGCTCGAGCAGCGGTGCTTCGGCAGCCAGCGCCCGGTCGTGGACGCCACGCCGGGCCGGCTCACCCGGGTGCTGCTGCCGCTCACCTCGTGGGGTGACCGGGCCGGGGTGCTGCGGATCGAATTCACCCGGCCGGTCGACCACGAGCTCGGCGAACGACTGGCCGAGATCGCCGACGAGCTGGCGGTGGCCATGCGGGCGGCCGACAAGGACACCGACCGCTACCGCCGCCTCCAGCGCCGCCAGCGGCTGACCATGGCCGCCGAGCTCCAGTGGGACCTGCTGCCCGGGCGGTCGCTCGCCGACGACCGGTTCCAGCTCGCGGGGGCGCTCGAGCCGGCGTACGCCATGTACGGCGACCACTACGACTGGGCGGTGACCGGTGACACGCTGACCGTGACCGTGCTCAACGGACACGGCGACGGGATCGAGGCGGCGCTGCTGACCACGATCGCGGTGAACGCCATGCGCAATGCGCGCCGCTCCGGTACCGGGATCGTCGAGCAGGCCGAACTGGCGTCGGACGCGGTCTATGCGAAGTACGCCGGGAACGCGCACGTGGCGGCACTGCTCCTCGAGGTCGACCTCGAATCGGGTGAGGTGGCGGCGGTCGACGCCGGTTCGCCGCGCGCGATGATTGCCAGGAATGGCGAGATTCGCACGGTCACGCTCGACCAGCAGCTGCCGCTCGGCATGTTCGACGACGGCCGGTACGAGATCCAGCGTTTCCGCCTCGGCGCCGGCGACCGCCTGCTGATCGTCAGCGACGGCGTGCACGCCGCGACACCCGGCGGACGACCGCCGTACGGCACGTCGGCCCTGCTCACCGCCGTACGCCGGACGCGGCTGCAGCCACCCACCGAGGCGGTCGGTACGGTGATACGGGGCCTGCGCGAGTACCACGACGGGATCGAGGCCGAGGACGACGCCGTAGTGGTCTGCCTGGATTGGCAACGCTGAATCGGCATGGTTCCCTGGACGTCCGGGTACGGGCATCGCGTAGCGGCCTTAGCGGCCTTAGGGAAGCGGTCCGGCCTGAGGAAGCGGTCCGGCCTTGGGGAAGCGATGCGGCCTCAGGAAGCGATGCGGCCTCAGGAAGCGATGCGGCCTCAGGAAGCGATGCGGCCTCAGGTGGCGGCGTTGTGGCCTCGGGAAAAGGGACATGTCCGGTAAAGAGCCAGTGACCGAGACCGCCTCGGCCGTCGAGTCGACCGCCGAGGCGCTGGTCGGCGTGCTCGACGCGGCCCGGCTCGCGCAGGAGCCGGCCGTTCCACCGGCTCAGCTGCGGGTGCTCACGATCGTCTCGGCCAACCAGCACACCAATATGAGCCGCCTCGCCGAGGCCCTCGAGGTGGTGCCCTCGTCGGCCAGCCGGCTCTGCGACCGGCTCGAAGCGACCGGACTGCTGCGCCGGGTGCCCGACCCGCGCGACCGGCGCGAGGTGCGGCTCCTGCTGACCCCGTCGGCCCGGCGCCTGCTGGACGATCTGCGCACCCGGCGGCGGGACGCACTCGCGGTGGTATTGGAACGGATGACGCCGGCCGCGCGCGAGGAACTGGTGCGGGCGCTGCGCGCCTTCCAGGTCGCGACCGGCGAGGACGAAGCGGCGGGCGACTTGCGCACCGCTTAGGGCCTGCCCCGCCGATCACGAGCGATCGGCAGGACGAGCCCTGGTCCCGCGGTAAAAAAGGGCGCCTATTAACGGCCGTTGGCCGCACGGTAGGCGTCGCTCACGCCCTGCGGAATGCGCCCGCGCTCGGATATCTGGTGCCCGTTGGCGACCGCCCACTCGCGGATCAGCCGATTTTCGTCTCGGGAACCCGCGGTGCGGGCCGGCGCGCTGCGCCGGGCCGGGATGCGGCCGGCGGAACGCCCGAGCCGGGTGCCCGCATTGATGTACGGGTCCAGGGCCTTGCGCAACTTTCCAGCATTGGTCTCGGAAAGGTCGATCGTGTAGTTCACACCGTCCAGGCTGAACTCGACGGTGCGATCGGCCTTCTTTCCGTCCAGATCGTCGATCAGGGTAGTGATTACCTGCCGCGCCATAATGACTCCCGAGTGCTCCGATCAACCGCGCACAGTCTCGCTCCTTACCAGCTTCTCGCGCAACTCTTCGGGCCGATTTCGCATTTCTTTTCTCACCGCCGCCCGATCGAAATTCAAATGACGGGGCGGCATTCACAGGGAATCGACAGCGAAACATGCGGGTGGAAGGGCCACCCGCGGTCACGTTAGGGTCCTGAGCATGGACGACGAACGCGCGGCCTGGCAGGAGCAGAGGCGGCGGGCGGTCGCCGGGCACGCGGCCGCGCAGGACGCCGACCGGGCGGCCGAGGCCCGAGAGGCGAGCGCCCTGCTGGCCGGCTTCGTCCGGCGCGCCGCCGAGCGCGGGCTCCCGGCCCAGCCGCTGTCGGCCCGCACGTTCGACGGCCGCTCGACCTACCGCACCCGCGTCAAGGGGTGGTACCTGAAGTCCAACCGGTCGGTCGCGGTCGGCGAGGACGGCGGCTACTACGTGCTGTCCGTGCCGTCGTCGCTGAGGTCGCGCTTCGCCGGGGCCGACATAGCGCCGAGCGTTCCCCGCCTGATCGTGGGCGCCGGAGGCGGGGACGGCGAGACCGTGCCGCTCGCCCGCCTGCTCGACCAGCGCCTGGACAACGGGGTGTCCTGGCCGTGATCCACCGTCTCGCGGCGGCGGCAACGACCGCGCTGCTGCCGGCCCTGCTGACCGCCGCGCCCGCCCAGATCGCCGCGCCCGCCCCGGCCGCCGCGCCCACCCCGGCCGCCGCGCCCGCCCAACTCGCCGCGCCCGCCCGGGCCGCCGCGCCCGCCCGGGCCGCCGCGCCCGCCCGGGCCGCCGCTTCCGCCCGGGTCGAAGCTCAAGCGGCGGAGATTCCCTGTCCCAAGCCGAAGGTCATCGAGAAGCCGAAGAACGTCCCGCCCCGCCCCGTCCCGCCGCCGGACAACCCGGCCGGCAGCGCGATCGGAGGCCCCGGCCTCGCCACCCACGGGCTGGTCATCCCGCCCGGCGCGAAACTCCCGCCGGCCGTCACCGCCACCACCTGGATGGTCGCCGACCTCGACACCGGCCAGGTCCTCGGCGGCTGCGGCCCGCACGTCTACCAGACCCCGGCCAGCGTCCAGAAGACACTCCTGGCGGCCACGGTCATGGACAAGCTCAACCCCCGGCAGGTCATCACCGTCGCCCCGAGCGATCTCAACATCGAGGCCCACTCGTCGGCCGTCGGCATCGTCCCCGGCGGCCGCTACGCGATCTCGACCCTCTGGCTGGGCCTGCTCCTCAACTCGGGCAACGACGCCGCCAACGCGCTCGCCCGGCTGGCCGGGGGCGGCGGACCGGACGGCGTCGCCAAAACCGTCGCCGCGATGAACGCCGAGGCGAAACGGCTCGGCGCTTTCCAGACCCACGCGGTCACACCGTCCGGGCTGGACGGGAAAGGTCAGTTCACCAGCGCGTACGACCTGGCGCTGATCGCACGGGAAGACTTCGCCAAGCCCGACTTCCGCAAATACGTGCTGACCAGGACCGCGTACATGCCGGCCCAGCCGAAACTGAAGAAGGCCGGTTTCCAGTTCCAGAACGAGAACAAGCTGATCTACAACTATCCGGGCGCGATGGGCGGCAAGACCGGCTTCACCACGGTCGCCCGCACCAGCTACATGAGCGCGGCCCAGCGCAACGGCCGCCGCCTGGTGGTCACCCTGCTCGGCGCCGAGACGCGTCCGCAGCGCGGCTGGCAGCAGGGCGAGGCTCTGCTGAACTGGGGCTTCTCGCTGCCCCGGGACGCCTCGGTGGGCAGGCTGGTCACCCCGGCGGAGGTGGCTTCCCAGGCGACTCCCGAGTCGGGGTCCGCTTCGGTGGGCGCGCGTCCGGTCGTACAGCAGGCGCGGCCCGATTCGGGCCCGCCGCGCACTCTCGAAGTTGCCGCGACCGCCTCGGTGGCCCTGGTTTCCGCCCTGTTGTTGTTCAGGCTGCGAGCAGGCCGAAAATCCACACGACGGCCACCGCCACCGACGTCGTGAACTCGATCAGCATCGCCAGCCCGGCCGCGGTGATCGCCTCGCGGGTCGACGGCCACGCCCGGCCCGGACCGAGCCGCACCCGCTCGACCAGATAGACCCCGAGCACGAAGCCGATGACCACGCCGACCACCGGCACCACGAAGAACCCGATCAGGCCGAGCACCCCGCCCGCGAACAGCGCCGAGTTGGGCACTCCCACACTCTTGAGCCGCTTGCCCGGCAGCAGCCACTTGATCGCCGCGCCGGCCAGGGCGACCACCGTGGCGATCGCCAGCACCACCCAGCGCAGGTGACCGGCTCCGCTCAGCAGCGCCCACAGCAGCACCCCGACCCAGCTCAGCAGCAGACCGGGCACGACCGGGATGGCCACGCCGACGATGCCGAGCGCGATCACGATGCCGGCGATGAGGTCCACCGCGATGTTGCCATCCATGCCCTCATGCTGCCGTCCCGGCGCAACAAACCTCAAGCCGGGCCCCCCGCAGCCGATCGTTCGGACCAGGAAACCGTTGCAACCGGTACGCACCTTGACGTGACCGAAAGCAGTACCCGTGGTCACCCAGAGTTCTCCCTGTCAGCCGGAAGGCCTTAACGGGCCGCCGACTTCAAACGGGGGATACCGAGATGACCAGCACCGTGACGACCGCTGCCGACTTCGACGCCGACACCGCGCCCGCCGCGACCGTTCTCTCCACCCGCGAGCAGGAGGAGCTGATCCGCACCCACATGCCGCTGGTCGGCCACCTGGTCCGCGACATGCTCAGCCGGATCCCCAACCACATCCACCGCGACGACCTCACCAGCGCCGGCCTGCACGCGCTGGTCACCGCGGCCCGCGGCTGGGACCCGCAGCGCGGCATCCCGTTCCACCGCTTCGCCTCGACCCGCATCCGCGGCGCGATCCTCGACGAGCTGCGCTCCCTCGACTGGGCGACCCGCTCGGTGCGCACCAAGGCGCGGGCGACCGACACCACCCGGTCCGCCCTGACCACCACGCTCGGCCGCACCCCCACGCCCGAGGAGCTGGCGCAGGCGCTCGGCACCACGACCAGCGAACTCAAGCAGACCGACACCGACGTGCAGCGCGCCACCGTACTGTCGTTGCAGGGCTTCACCACGAGCAGCGCCGACGACCTGGTCACCGAGAAGAACCCGGGCCCGGAGGACATGCTGATCCGCCGCGAGCAGATCGGCTACCTGCACCACGCCATCGCCTCGCTGCCCGACCGCCTCCAGCTGGTCATCACCGAGTACTTCCTGCACGAGCGCCCGATGGCCGACATCGCGGCCGACCTGGGCGTCACCGAGAGCCGCATCAGCCAGCTCCGCGCCGAGGCGCTGTCCCTGCTCAAGGACGGCCTCAACACCCACCTCGACCCCGACCTGGCCCCCGCCCCGGACAACCCGGACAGCATCACGGCCCGCCGGCGCGCCAACTACTACGCCTCGATCGCCAGCAGCACGTCCATCAACAGCCGCCTCGCCGTCACCAACGACCACGGCCACACCCGCTTCGGCATCGGCGTCCCCGCGGCCGCCGCGTGACGTCAGGCTTTTGAGCGAGGGGCCCGGCTTCGGCCGGGCCCCTCGCTTTTTCCCTCCGCCCCGCAGGCTGTGCGGCCGGCATCGGGCCGGGCCCCTCGCTGAGGAGCCGAATCAGGCCAGGGCGGCCAGGACCTTGGGGAGGTCCTGGGTGTGGAGGACGCCCAGCCGCTGGGTGGCCCGGGTGACCGCCACGTAGAGGTCCGACAAGCCGCGCGGACTCTCGGCGATGATCTCGTCGGGCTCGACGACGACGACCGAGTCGAACTCCAGGCCCTTCGCCTGGCGGACGGTCATGAGGACCACCTGGTTGAGCAGGTCGGGCTGCTCCCCTACGGCCGCTCCCGGAACGGCCTCGACCAGGGCGCGGCCCAACTCTGCCTCGCGGGCCTCGGGGACCAGAACCCCGACACGGCCCTCGCCGGCTTCGGCGGCCTCCAGGCGTACGGCCGCAATTATCTCCGCGGGAAGCGCGACCGGCGGCACCCGGAGGGACCACGGCGCCACCCCGGTCGACCGGACCGAACGCGGGGGCTGCAGGGCCGGGTCGACCGCGGCCAGAACGTCGGCCGCCACCGCCATCACCTCGGCCGGGGTGCGGTAGTTGACCGTCAGCTCGACCAGGCGCCAGCGCTGCCCGACGTACGGCTCGAAGACCGTGTCCCACGTTGTCGTGCCGGAAAGCTCCGACGTCTGGGCGACGTCACCCACGACGGTCATCGAGCGGCTCGGGCAGCGGCGCATCAGGAGGCGCCAGGCGAGCGGGGAGAGTTCCTGCGCCTCGTCGACGATGACGTGGCCGAAGACCCAGGTGCGGTCGGTCGCCGCGCGTTCGGCGGCAGTGCGGGTGTCGATGACCTCGTGGCGTTCGACGAAGGCGCTGGCGTCGACCACGTCGGAGGCGGAGAGGATCTCTTCCTCCTGGTCCTCGAAGTCGAGGGAGCGGGAGCCTTCGACGATCTCCAGGACGCCCTCGGCGTACTCGATCGCCTCGCGGCGTTCGCGGGCGGCCTCGCGGGCCCGGATCGTGTCGTCGACGCCCAGGAGCTCGGCCAGTTCGTCGAGGAGCGGGACGTCGGCCGGGGTCCAGTGGGCGTCGTGCGGTCGTAGCAGGAGGTCGCGGTCCTCGTCGCTCAGGATGCCGGCCGTCGCCGATTCCAGGTAAGAAGGGGTGCCGAGGAGATCGCGGAGCACCTGCCGCGGGGTGAGCACCGGCCAGAAGTCGAAGAGCGTCTGCTGGACGTCGATGTCCTCGCGCAGTTCGCGCCGGGTTTCGGCGAGGTCGGCCTCGGAGAGCAGGTTTTCTCCGCCCAGCGGGTCGGCGCCGATGCGTTCGGCGATCTCCAGCGACAAGGCGTGGATCGCCTCGGTGACGAAGAGTGAACGGGCCACGTTGTGCGGCCGGCCGGAGTTGCGGGCCACGGCGCGGGCGTCCTCCAGCACCGCGCGCTCGATGCGCAGCGGGTAGCCGTCGTGGTCGACCTCGGCGTACGCCTCGGGCACGGTCTGCCGGTCGGCGACCGCCTTGGCCAGCACCTCGAGCATGACGGTGCCGCCTTTGAGGGCGGCGGCGGCCGGAGATTCGGCCGCTCTCGCGCGTACGCCCGGGAACATGTCGCCGAGTGTGGCCAGCAACACCCCGGTCTCGGCGAGCGACGGCAGCACCTGGGAGATGTAGCGCAGGAACGTCGGGTTGGGCCCGAGGATCAGCACGCCCTGCTTGGTCAGCTGCTGCCGGTAGGTGTAGAGCAGGTAGGCCGCCCGGTGCAGCGCGACCGCGGTCTTGCCGGTGCCCGGACCGCCCTGCACGACCATGACGCCGGGGAGGCCGGCCCGGATCACCTCGTCCTGCTCGGCCTGGATGGTCTCGACGATGTCGCGCATCCGGCCGGTGCGGTTGGCGGTCAGCGCGGAGAGCAGCGCCGCCTCGCCGGTGACGTCCTCCCGGCCGTGCTTCGGCGACGCCGAAAGATCGAGCACCTCGTCGTCGATGTCGGTCAGGACCCGCCCGCGCGTGCGCAGGTGGCGGCGGCGGGTGACGCCGTCCGGCGAGATCGCGGTGGCCAGATAGAACGGCCGCGCGGCCGGGGCCCGCCAGTCGACCAGAAGTGGATCGTGATCGGCGTCCTCGGCGAACAGGCCGATGCGTCCGACGTAGCGCGGATTGTCGGCCGTGAAGTCGAGACGGCCGAAACAGAGGGCGTTTTCCACCGCATTCATCTGGGCGAGTTGCTCGGCATAGTGATGACGGGTGGCCTCGCGCTGGGTGCGGCCCTGCGGGGTGCCGCCGCTCTCGAGCAGAATCGCGCGCAGCCGGTCATCGGCCTGCGCCCGCAACTGATCGAGACGCTCGTAGAGGGTGGTCAGGTAGGCCTGTTCGGAACGGATGTCGGCATCCCGCGTCTCCGTGGCGGAGCTTGACAAAGCCACTCCCCTTTGTGTTAACATCTGGCCGTCGACAGCCAATTCTTGGCTGTCTTTTTTGTTTCCCGGCAATCGCCCAGATTAGCGCATCGACCGGCGTACCCAAAGCCGTGCCGTCCAGGTTACGGCTCACAGGTTTTCTGTCAGCAATCCGTCAACTTCCCCGGCGAGCCGTTACGCGCAACGGCCCATCGACATTAGTCCGGACATGACCCACATCCACCCGCTCCGACGTATCGCCGCGGCGGCCCTCATCGCCGTCGCCGCCCTGGGCGTCACCGCCGCCTGCACCAAGGACGACGCCCCGGCCGGGAACGCCGCGGCCGCCGCCGGCACCGGCCCCGAGCCGAAGACCATCGACGGTGCGAAGGCCGCCGCGCAGACCGTCTTCGATCGCTTCTCCGGAGGCGACTTCGCCGGCGCGTGGGACATGTACACCACGGCCGGCAAGGCGGCGATCAGCCAGGCCGACTACGTCAAGCTCAACGAGGCGTGCTCGCGCAAGGGGCTGGCGATCCAGCTGTCGAGCGCCCGGATGGACGGCACCGACAAGGCGATCGTGATCGCCAAGCAGCTGGTCGCGACCCAGTCCTACACCATGGTCTACGAGAACAACGCCTGGAAGCTGCAGCCGGCCCCGGAGGGTCTGGCCCTCTACAAGCTCGGCGCGGTCAAGGCGATCGCCGCCCAGAAGAAGGCCGGCACCTGCGCCGGTTCCGGCGCGTGAGACGTACGCCGTAAATACCTCCGGTGCCCGTCGCGAACCGCGGCGGGCACCGGACGTTCCTCTCAGGCGGCTACCCGGCCTCCTCAGGCGGCTACCCGGCCTTCTCAGGCGGCTACCGGCAGCCCGTCCGGGCTGGTCATGTCGAGGCGCGTACGCAACGTGCCGCGCACCCCGATCTGCTCGTAGTAGGCCGCCCGCCGCCGCGCGACGCAGCCCTCCTTGACCATGTTCTGGGCCGCCAGGGCCGGGTCGAGGTGGGTGTTCAGCCCGTCCCGGAGCAGGCCGAGCGCCTCGGCCCGCAACTGTGACACGCGCGACTCGGTGACCCCGAGGTCGGCCGCGATCTGGGCCATCGGCCGCTCGTCGAAGAAGTAGTCCTGCACCACCACGCGCAGCCGCTCCGGCAGCGAGTCGATGGCATGCCGCAGGTAGCCCAGCCGCTCCCGGCGGATGATCATCTCTTCGGGGCCGATGCTCGGCTCGGTCACGATGTCCTCGGCCCCGGCCGTGGCGAACCCCTGGAGGCTGAAGACGACCGCCCGCTGCACGTCGTCGTCGGCCGACTCGATCTCCTCGGTAGTGCAGCCGAGCCGGTCGGCGACCTCCTGCACGCTCGGGGTGCGGCCCAGCTCGGCGGTGAGCTGCTGGCGGGCGGTGTCCGTACGCCGGGCCCGCTGCCGCACCGAGCGGCTGGCCCAGTCGAGGCCGCGCAGCTCGTCGAGCAGGGCTCCGCGGACGCGGGCGGCGGCGAACCGGGCGAACGGCACGCCCCGCTCGTCGTCGAAGCCCCGGGCCGCGCCGACCAGGGCGGCGTACCCGGCCGACATCAGGTCGTCGCGGTTGACGTGCGCCGGGACCCGGGCCAGCATCTCGCGGACCAGGTGGCCGACCAGGGGCATATGCTTCTGGACGATGTCCTCGCGACGGCGGTCGACATCAAGCGGGTTGGCGTCAAGTGCACCGCTCATGTGGGGGTCTCCTCGGCTACCGGCCGGCAGGGGGAGGTACCGGCGCTGAGAAGAACGGTCGATCACGCTGAGTGCTAAACGGGTCGCTGTGGGGTGCAAAGCGGTTGCTTCGCCACGGAGCCCGTACTATTGATCGATCGGCCCGGCTCTCCGGCGCCATGAACAGAATCTTTGGGAGTCCCCACTTCATGACCACCTTCACCGAGTTCGGCCTGCCCGTCGTCCTTTCGCAGGCACTGGCCGAGCTCGGCATCACTACCCCGTTCCCGATTCAGGCGGCCACGCTGCCCGACTCGCTGGCCGGCCGTGACGTGCTCGGCCGCGGCCGCACGGGCTCCGGCAAGACGTACGCGTTCGCGCTACCGGTGCTGACCCGGCTGGCCGCGTCGAAGACGAAGCCCCGACCGGGCCGTCCGCGTGCGCTGATCCTGGCGCCCACCCGTGAGCTGGCCAGCCAGATCGACGCGACGATCGCGCCGCTGGCCGCCAAGCTCGGCCTGCGCACGCTGACCGTCTTCGGCGGCGTCGGGGCCCACCCGCAGATCAAGGGCCTCAAGGCCGGCGTCGACGTGCTCGTCGCCTGCCCCGGCCGGCTCGACGATCACCTCCGCAACGGCCACGCCTCGCTCGACGCGGTCGAGATCACCGTGCTCGACGAGGCCGACCACATGGCCGACCTGGGCTTCCTGCCGGTGGTACGCCGCCTGATGGACCAGACCCCGTCCGCCGGCCAGCGGATGCTCTTCTCGGCGACCCTCGACAACGGTGTCGACGTGCTGGTCAAGCGCTTCATGCACAAGCCGGTCACGCACTCGGTCGACTCGGCCACCGAGGCGCCGATCGAGATGTCGCACCACGTCCTGCACGTGCGGGCCGACGACCGCTTCCCGGTGCTGGTCGACCTGCTGGCCGCGCCCGGCCGCTCGGTCGTCTTCACCCGCACCAAGCGGCGCGCCAAGGTGCTGACCAAGCAGCTCAACCAGGCCGGCGTCCCGGCGGTCGAGCTGCACGGCAACCTCGCGCAGAACGCCCGCAGCCGCAACATGGCCGCCTTCTCGGACGGCAGCGCGGGCACGCTGGTCGCGACCGACATCGCGGCCCGGGGCATCCACGTCGACGACGTCGCCCTGGTCATCCACGCCGACCCGCCGGTCGAGCACAAGGCCTACCTGCACCGCTCGGGCCGCACCGCCCGGGCCGGCGCCACCGGCACCGTGATCACCCTGATGACCGACGACCAGCAGGCCGAGGTCCGCGACCTCACCCGCCGTGCCGGCGTCCGCCCGACCACCCGCCGCACCCGTCCCGGCGACCCGCTGCTGTCCGAGCTGGCACCGGGCGAGCGCGCCTTCGTGGCCCCGACGGCTGCGGCGGCGCCGAGCACCGGCGGCCGCGGCTCCGGTGGCGCCGCGTCCGGCCGCTCCCGGGCGGGCGGCTCTTCCTCCGGCGGCTCTTCCTACGGCGGCCCTTCCTCCGGCGGCTCGGCATCGGGTCGCTCCGCGGCCTCCGACCGGGCCCCGGCCGACGCGGGCGGCGGCCGTTCCGGTCGTGGCCGCGGCGGCCGCCCGGCGGCCGCGAGCCGTGAGCAGCACGTGTCCGACGGCCGCTCCGCTCACTCCCGGCCCGAGCAGCACAGCACGGCGGGCCGCGCGGCCGGCCCACGCTCGGAGCAGTCCGGCCGCGGGAACGGCGCCCACCAGCCGGCCGGTGGCCGCAAGGACCAGGGCGCCGGTCAGCCACGGGGCCGTCGCGGCGGCGCAGGCCAGTCGCGCGGCGCGTCGATTCCGGTTCACACGAGCGAGACGCGGTCCGGGGGCGCCTCCAACGGCTCCCGCCCGTCCTCGTCGAGTGGTGCCGCCGCTTTCTCGGCAAGCTCCCGGGCCGGTCGCCGCGGCAGCCGCTGACCGACCGCGTGTACCCGGCCGGCGCCCGGAGCCGTCGACCCGCCGGGCGTACCCGGCTGGCGTCCGAAGCCGCCGACCGACCACGCGCAGCCGGCCGGCGCCCGAAGCGCTGACCGACCACGCGCCCTGGTCGGCGCCCGGAGCCGCCGACCGACCGCGCGCAGCCGGCTGGCGCCCGAAGCCGCCGGCCCACCGCGCGAACCCGGCTCGCGCCCGAAGCGCTGACCGGCCGCGCAGCCGGCTGGCGCCCGAAGCCGCCGACCCACCGCGCGAACCCGGCTCGCGCCCGAAGCGCTGACCGGCCGCGTACCCGGCTGGCGCCCGAAGCCAGCGGCCGGGCCGCGCGGCCCGGCCGGCGTCCGAAATGGACCGGGTGATCGAGCAGGACGGCATCGCGTTCGCCGGCTTCGGGCCTCGGGCGCGCGTTCGTGCTCGGGGCCCTGTGTCGCCACCGGCAGCGACCTGCCGATGCGTCGCACCGGCTTCGCCGGCACGCTCTGCCACCGGATTGTCGAGATCCATCCGGTCGACCGGGGGCGGCGTTTCGGGGGCTTCTACGGGCAGCTGCTCGACCTGCGGCCCTCCTGGAAGACCCGTGCCGGGTCTCAGACCGAGACGTCGACCGCGATCTCGTCGCCGAGCGTGAAGCCGGCGCAGAGGTCGAGCTCGTCGCCGCTCCAGAAGCGGCCGGGGTCGTACCAGTTGGGCTTGCGGCCGCGCGGCAGCAGGCCCATCTCCTCGTACGTCAGGGCGACCACCTCGGCGCAGTAGGCCGTCTCGAGCGCGGTCGCCGAGCGGCGGATCTGCGGGAACCGGCCACGCACCCAGCGCGACGCGAGCTGGGCCGAGGACGGGAACGGCGTGCCGTCGAGGCGGGCCACCGTCTTGAGCGCCTTGTCCTCCATGGCCCGGGTGACGCCCGGGTCGAGCTGGCGCAGCCACCCCCGCTGGCCGTAGCGGTGGCCCCAGACCGCGACCGCGTCGCGCAGGTCGTGCAGCTGGACGCCGCGCTGGAAGGTGCCGGACCAGAGGTCGGGCAGCGACTTGCCGAGCTCGGCGTGCCACATCAGGGGCGGCATGTCCTCGATGACCAGCGACATGCCGACGTGGTTGACCGGGCTGTTGGTCAGTGTCTGGATGGCCCGGTCGGGGCCGGACCGGCCGCGGAAGATCCAGATGTCACCCGTGCGCGTCAGGTCGATGGCCTGATCGAGGCTGATGGCGGTCACGATGTGTCTATCCTCAAGCGATGCGTTGGTGGAAGGTTGTGGGACTGGCCGGTCTGGCGGGCGTCGCGGCGACCGGGGTGGTGATCGGGCGCGCCGAGCGCAAGCGGCGAGCGTATACGCCCGGCGAGGTGCGCCAACGGCTGCACCAGCGGCTGGCGGAGACCAGCGCCGAGACGGGCTCAGATGACATCGGAGTCACGGAGTAGGGACCAGAGGCCGGCGCCGTCGGGCGCCGAGAACCAGGTCTTGCCGCCCGAGCCGACCGCTTCGGGGCTGCCGGACGGGCCGGGAATGGCGCCGGCGAGGACGGCCTGGGTGGGCGAGAGCCGGCGGATCGCCACCGCGGCCACGTTTTCCGGGTGGGCGTGGGCGAACTCGGAGTAGATCTCCTGGTCGTGCTGCCCGTCGTCGCCGATCAGCAGCCAGCGGACGTGCGGGAACTCGCCGGCCAGCCGGCGCAGCGTGGTGCGCTTGTGTTCCTGGCCGCTGCGGAACCAGCGGTCGGGGGTGGGGCCCCAGTCGGTCAGCAGCAGCGGGCCGGCCGGGTAAAGGTGCCGGGAGAGGAACCGGGACAGCGTGGGCGCCACGTTCCACGCGCCGGTGGACAGGTAGAACACCGGGGCGCCCGCGTTGGCCGTGACGAGGCGCTCGTAGAGCACGGCCATGCCGGGGACGGCCATCCGGGCGTGCTCGTCGAGGACGAACGTGTTCCACGCCGCGAGCAGGGGCCGGGGCAGCGCGGTCACCATCACCGTGTCGTCGATGTCGGAGATCACGCCGAACCGGCAGGCCGGGTCGATCACCCGGATCGGCGCCTCGACCGGGTCGGCGCCGTCGGCGGTCAGCCGGACGCTCCCCCAGCCCGGCTGGAGCTCGCCCTTGACCACGCAGTCGACATAGCCACTGCGGTCGGTGCGGGTCTCGGTGACCTGGTCGCCCATCTGGATGCGGACGATCTCGTCGTGCACCGGTGAGCTGGTGAAGCTGCGCCAGCCGCGCATCTTGTCGAGGCTTTTGCGGTATTTGGCCGGGCGGGTGAGCACGACCCGGGCCATCACTCGGGCCCAGCCGGGCGAGCCGTAGCCGGTGTAGGCGGTGATGACCGGTTGCCAGCCGCGGTTGCGCAGCCGGCGCACCACGATCTCGTGGAGGGCATCCTCGATGCGCGCGGCCCGGTGCAACCGGACAGCGGGCGATGGTGAAATACGCGCCACGCGGTCTTTTCCCGCCCTTCTGCTGCGTGCGGCATCCTGCCCCGGTTACGGTACCTGCCCGGTACGACAGCCGCGCCCGAACGCACTATCGGAGCAGGGCCGATCCACTGTGGAGGATCAGGCGGCCACCGGCAGCTCGCGGGTCGTCCACGGCTCGGCCCACCAGAACTCGCTCGCCACCGGTTGCTCGACCGTGGTGCGCCCGAACGCGGCCGTCGCCTCGGTCCGCAGCGCGCGCAGGGCCTCGGACGCGGTCTCGGCCTGCTGCCACGCGACCTGCTCGCGCCGCTGCGCGGCCTGGTAGTTGCGGAAGGCGTTTTCCCGGATCGCGTTGCGCAGCAAGGCTTCCTGCACCACCGGGTGCAGCCGCGGGTTCCAGCCACGATGCGCGTAGACGTCGTTGAGCTGGGCGATCGAGAGCTCCCGCTGCCGGCAGGCGACGGTCGCGGCGCGGTGCAGGTAGCGCTCGCGGTCGGCATTCTCGCCGAGCTTGCGGCGGCGGCTCATCAGCGGGAACGCGGAGGCCGCCCAGGTGCGGCGGGCGGCCGCGTCGGCTTCCTCGTAGGCCGCCCAGGCGGCGTCGAGCTCCCGCTCGGCGGCCTCCCAGTCGGCACGGCAACGGACCGCGGTCGCCTCGGCGTGCTCGGCGGCGACCGCAACCTCGTCGGCAAAGCGCAGGTCGTCCGCAAAGCGCAGGTCGTCCGCGACCGAGGCCGCAACCGGGTCGGCGACGGGAGGGCCGGCGAGCGGAGACGTGACCGAGGACCGACCGCCCCGCGACCGGGCGCCGGCCGGACGAACGGCGGGCGCCGACGCGACCGAAGACCGACCGCCCCGCGATCGGGCGCCGTCCGGACGAGCGGCGGGCGCCGACGTAACCGAGGACCGACCGCCCCGCGATCGGGTGCCGGCCGGACGAGCGGCGGGCGCCGACGTAACCGAAGACTGGAGGCCGCGCAGTCGGGCGCCGCGCGATCGGGCGCCGGCGGGCGCGGCGGAGTCGCCGGGGTGGGCCGTCAGGACGACGGCGACGGCCAGGGCGAGCAGCATCAGTGCCCAGGCGACGATGGCGATCGGGATCGAGACGAGAAAGCTGTGCAGGCTGGTTCCCACGGGACGACACCTCGCATACAGACGCGATCTTGGATGGTGACTGCGCTGGTCGTGCGGCTTGCGCACGGCGTGGCGGAGGCAATTTCCGTACGGTCGGAGACCTCACCGCCACACGACGGGTTGAGGACCGTCGGCACCGGGCTGAAGCGTCAGGCGAGGGGCGGGGCGCGCTCCGCGCGTACGCGAAGGGCGAAGCCCGCGACCAGCGGCAGGACGACCGCCGAGCTGATGGCGAGCGGGGTTTCGATCGGAAGAGCCGGGAGCGAAGCGACGGGCTCTTCCGTCACCGTCGAGGAGGGCGGCGTCACCGTCGACGAGGCCGGCGCGGCAGCCGGGAGTGCGGCCGGTGCGGCAGCCGGGAGTGCGGCCGGGAGTGAAGGGGGCGACGGCGCGGGCGGCGTCATGTGGACCGTGAACGCGAGGGCGAGCATCGCCAAACCGGTCAGAAAACGCAGAAGACGCCGGCCGTCCCAATGCCGGGGAAGCACACGCGTCACTGCGGTCACGGGTACCAACCTACCGTTTCGGGCGGAAACGTGCACGGCCGCCCATGGGTTACGCCCCTGACACGTGCGAGGGAACATGGACGGGTGGACCTTCAGGTTGTGGGGCAGGTGGCCGAGCTCGGCGGGTGGATCGCCGAGGGCGGCGTGGTGGTGCTGAGCGGCGCGGGACTCTCCACGGACTCCGGGATTCCGGACTATCGCGGGCCGTCCGGCTCGGCCCGGCGCGGCAGTCCGATGACCTATCAGACGTTCACCGGCGACGCCGTGGCCCGGCAGCGCTACTGGGCCCGCAGCCACCTCGGCTGGCGCAACATCGGCGACGCCCGGCCCAACGACGGGCATCGGGCGGTCGCCGACCTGCAACGGCTCGGGCTGGTCGACGGCATCATCACGCAGAACGTCGACGGTCTGCACCAGGCGGCCGGCGCGCACGGGGTGGTCGAGCTGCACGGCAACCTGGCCCGCATCGCGTGTCTGCACTGCGGCGAGATGACCGGGCGCACCGAGATGGCGGCCCGGCTCGACGCGGCCAACCCGGCCTTCGCGGGCGTGGCCACCGCGATCAATCCGGACGGCGACGTCGAGCTCGACGACGCGGCGCTCGACGGCTTCGAGGTGGTCGACTGCCTGGGGTGCGGTGGGCTGCTCAAGCCGGACGTCGTCTACTTCGGAGAGTCGGTGCCGATCGACCGGGTCGAGCGCAGTTTCGCCCTCGTCGCGAGCGCGCGCACGTTGCTGGTGCTCGGTTCCTCGTTGACCGTGATGTCGGGGCGGCGGTTCGTGCTGCGGGCGGCCAAGCTCGGCATCCGGGTCGCGATCGTCAATCGTGGAGTGACGCGCGAGGAGCCGTACGCGGGGATCGTCGTCGATGCCCCATTGGGCATTGTGCTTCCTCATCTGGCCCGCGAGGCGACTTCGGGTTCACCCGAGAAAATCCGCATTTAACAGGCAAGCCACCGGGCTTGTGGGCCGCGGTTACCGTCCTGAAACCTAAATAAAGACTCACACACATTGACGTGACCGGGTTCACTGTCGTTAACTGCCGGAACCGCTCCCGAAACCGGTTCCGCAATCCCGGCGAAACGAGCCGGTGACAACAGGCAGGCAACCCAGGAGGACCAGTGCCAATCACCATCGCCGATGTGGCGGCCCGGGCCAAGGTCAGCAAGACGACCGTGTCCCGCGTGCTCAACGGCAAGGGTGAGCTGGACGAGTCCACCGCGGCCCGGGTCCGGGCGGTCATCGACGAACTCGGCTACGTGCCGAGTTCCCGGGCCGTCGGGCTGGCCCGCGGGCGTACCCGGGTGGTCGGCATGCTGGTGCCCTCGCTCACCTGGCCCTGGATGGCCGAGGTGCTCCAGGGCGCGGTCGACGTTCTCGAGACCGAGCGCTACGGCCTTCTCCTGTTCACCTGCAACCGGGGTGAGGAGTCGATGCGCCAGTTCGGGGCCCAGGTGTCGGCCAAGTCGTTCGACGGCCTGCTGGTGATCGAGCCGGAGGGCACTTTCGACTACATCGCCACCCTGCACGCCCGCGGGCTGCCGGTGGTGCTGATCGACGACCGTGACCAGAGCACCGGCCAGATCCCGAGCGTCGGCACGACCAACCACACCGGAGCCGGTGCCGCGGCCGCACACCTGCTCGAGATCGGCCGTACCAGACCGCTGGTGATCGCCGGGCCGGACCGCTTCGGCTGCACCGTCCAGCGGCTGGACGGGTTCGCGGCCAGGTTCGCCGGCGCCGGACACCCGATTTCCTCCGAGCGCGTGCGCCCCGGTGACTTCACCGTCGAGCGTGGCGTGGCCGGGGTCCAGGAGGCGCTGGACGCCGGGATCGAGTTCGACGCGGTCTTCGCCCACAACGACCTCTCCGCGATCGGCGCCATGCAGGGCCTGCTCGACCGGGGCAAGCGCATCCCGCAGGACGTCGCGGTCGTCGGTTTCGACGACATCCCCACGGCGGCACACACCCAGCCGTCACTGTCGACTGTCCACCAACCGGCAAGAGAGATGGGTGAGGCGGCGGCCCGCACCCTGCTCGCACATTTCGAGGGCACACCCCTGCCCAACCGCCCGACCGTCATCCCGGCGAGCTTCGTCGCGCGGGGATCGACGGTCGCGGGTCCGCACAGCACCACCTGAAACACCAGCCCTTCCGACAAACACAAGTAACCGGCGAAGTCCCGGAACCGGCCACGTGGCCGGCGCCGCGATGACGCGCGCCCTTCTCGGGCACCCCTCTCACCCGATTCGCACCATTCGAGGAGAAAAAACTCCCATGCAGAGAAGGAAATTGATCGCGATAGCCGCGGCTGCCGCGCTCGTCACGGGCGGCCTGGCCGCCTGTGGCGACTCGAAGAACTCACCCAACGCGCAGAACGCCAAGGGTGGCGCACGTGACTACCTGACGATCGGCATGCCGAACGGCAACCAGACCGAGAACAACAACCCGTTCGCGACGACCTCCTCGGCCGGGGCGATGGGCTACTCGTGGATGATCTACGAGCCGCTCCAGCAGTGGAACCCGGTCAAGCCGGCCGACCCGCCGACGCCGTGGCTGGCCACGGCCGTGAAGTGGGCCACCGACTACAAGTCCGCCGACATCACGGTGCGCGACAACGCCAAGTGGTCGGACGGCCAGGCGGTGACCGGCGACGACGTCGCGTACACGTTCACCCTGCTCAAGGGCAACGGCACCGCGGACAAGCCGGGCCCGCTGAACAAGTTCGGCATCCCGTTCGACCAGATCACGGCGAACGGCAACAACGTGCACGTCACGTTCGCGTCGTCGCAGTTCGTCAACCAGAACAAGATCATGGCGCAGACGGCGATCGTCCCGAAGCACGTCTGGGAGAAGGTCACCGACCCGGCCAAGGACACCACGCCGAACCCGATCGGCAGCGGGCCCTACACGCTCAAGTCGTTCACCCAGGCCGGCGCCACCCTCGACCTGCGTACCGACGGTGGCTACTGGCAGGACCTGCCGCAGGTCAAGGAGCTGCGGTACGTCTCGTACTCCACCAACGACACCCAGTCGACCGCGCTGGCCAACGACTCGTCGGAGTGGAGCTTCGTCTTCATCCCGAACGTGCAGCAGGTCTACGTCGCCAAGGACCCGGCCCACCACCACGTCTGGGCGCCCGGCGTCCTCGGCATCCACGGCCTGTACCTGAACACCACGGTCAAGCCGCTCGACGACCCGAAGCTGCGCCAGGCCATGAACATGGTCATCAACCGGGCGGACATCTTCAACCAGGCCGAGTCCGGCTACTTCCACCCCGAGATCAAGAACGTGACCGGTCTGCCGCCGGGCGCCGGTGACGCCTTCATCGCGCCGCAGTACAAGGACAAGAACCTCACCGTCGACGTGGCGGGCGCCAAGACCCTGCTCCAGCAGGCCGGCTACAAGCTCAACGGCAACACGCTGAGCTCGCCCGCGGGCAAGCCGGTCACGATCAAGCTGAGCGACCCGGCGCCGTGGTCGGACTACCAGACCACGCTGGAACTCATCAAGGACAACCTGGCCCAGATCGGCATCAAGGCCACGGTCGAGAAGCCCAACCAGGACGCCTGGGACGCGGACGTCCAGAAGGGCGACTTCGAGGGCGCCATGCGGTGGACGAACGGCGGCGCGACGCCGTACGACATCTACCAGACGGTCATGGACGGCACGCTGCTCAAGCCGATCGGCACCGCCTCGAACCAGGGCGACTTCGGCCGCTTCAACAACCCCGACGCGACCGCGGCCCTGAAGGCGTACGCCAACGCGACCAGCGACGCCGACCGCACCACGGCGATGAACACGCTCGAGCAGATCTTCGTCGAGCAGGCGCCGATGCTCCCGGTCGGCTCGGACAACGTCGGCATGGACTACAACGACAAGTACTGGACCGGCTGGCCGTCGGACAGCGACCCGTACGCCGGTGGCCAGCCCACCGGTCCGTACGCGGTGCAGATCGTCCTCAAGCTCCGGCCCGCCGGAAAGTAGTACCGCACCGAGCGTCCGGTCCCCGTACGGCGAGCCCGTACGGGGACCGGCCCGCAGCGGTATCCGGATGCCCCTCGCAAAAGCCTTATTCTCCAAAGGATCTGGGACATGACGTCGACCCAGGACGCGAAGGCGCCGGCCGGCGAGGTGGTGCTTGAGGCGATCGGCCTGACCAAGCACTTCCCCGTCCGCCGGTCGTTGCGCGGACTCTTCTCGAAACAGCAGAACGCGGTGCACGCCGTCGATGACGTGCACCTGACGCTGCGCCGCGGCCACGTGGTCGCCCTGGTCGGCGAGTCCGGCTCGGGCAAGTCCACGATGGCCCGCCTGCTCGCCCAGCTCTATCCGCGCACCGGCGGCGACATCCGCCTGCACGGTCAGTCCACCCACGTGCGGCCCGGACGGCAGTTCCGCGGCTACGCGTCCCGGGTACAGATGATCTTCCAGGATCCGTTCGCCTCGCTGAACCCGGTGCACACCATCCGGTACCACCTCAGCCGCGCGCTGAAGATCCACCACCACGCGGGCTCGTCCTCCGACGACCTCGAGGCGGCGCTGAACGACCTGCTGGTCCGGGTCAGCCTGACCCCGCCCGAGCGCTACCTGGACAAGTTCCCGCACGAGCTCTCCGGCGGGCAGCGGCAGCGCGTCGCGATCGCCCGGGCGCTGGCCGCCGAGCCCGAGGCCCTGCTGGCCGACGAGCCGGTGTCCATGCTGGACGTCTCGATCCGCCTCGGCGTGCTGAACCTGCTGCGCGACCTCAAGGAGCGCCTCAACCTGGCGATCCTCTACATCACCCACGACATCGCCTCGGCCCGCTACTTCGCCGACGAGACGATGGTGATGTACGCGGGCCGGTTGGTCGAGGGCGGCGACAGCGAGACGGTCACCCAGACGCCGGCTCACCCGTACACCCGCCTGCTGATCGACTCGGCGCCGGACCCGGACCGCCTGACCGGCGGCGGTGACTCGATCGAAGATCGAGGCGCCGGCGAGCCGCCGAGCCTGATCACCCCGCCGACCGGTTGCCGGTTCCACCCGCGCTGCCCGATGGCGATGCCCCGATGCACCACCGACCTGCCGGAGAAGATCGAGGTCGGCGACGCGCCCGGCCACTGGGCCGCCTGCTGGCTGTTCGACGAGGCCACGGTCGCGGCCGAGACGCCGGGTTCGGCTGCCGCTTCGTCCGTCGAGGGGGCAAAGTCGTGAAGTACTTCCTCCAGCGCATCGCGTTCTACGTCTTCACCCTCTGGGCCGCGATCACCCTGAACTTCTTCATCCCCCGGCTGGCGCCCGGCGACCCGGTCGACGCCCTGATCGCCAAGCAGCAGGGCCAGATCAGCGCGTCCGCGATCGAGTCGCTGCGGGTGCTCTTCGGCCTCAACACGCACAAGAGCCTGTTCACCCAGTACATCGACTACTGGAGGCAGCTGTTCCACGGCGACCTCGGGCTGTCGTTCACCTTCTTCCCGGCGCCGGTCTCGCAGATCATCTCCCAGGCGCTGCCCTGGACGGTGCTGCTGGTCGGCATCACCACGATCATCAGCTTCTTCCTCGGCACCAGCCTGGGCGTGCTGGCCGGTTGGCGGCGCGGCTCGTGGGTCGACGGCCTGCTTCCGGTCACGACGTTCTTCTCGAGCGTGCCGTACTTCTGGCTCGGCATCATCGCGATCTACTTCCTGGCCGGTCCGGACAGCATCTTCCCGTCCGGCGGCGGTTTCGACTCCAACCTGGTGCCGGCCTGGGACCAGTACTTCATCCCGAGCGCGATCCGGCACAGCCTGCTGCCGGCGCTGACCATCCTGGTCTCCTCGGTCAGCGGCTGGATCCTCAGCATGCGCAACATGATGATCACGGTCTCGTCGGAGGACTACATCACCGTCGCGCACGCCAAGGGCCTGTCCGACCGGCGGGTGGCGGTCAGCTACGCCGCGCGCAACGCGTTGCTGCCCAACGTCTCCGGTTTCGCGCTGTCGCTCGGCTTCATCGTCGGCGGCACCCTGCTGGTGGAGATCGTCTTCTCCTACCCGGGGCTCGGCCTGACCCTGCTCGAGGGCCTGCAGTCCAAGGACTACCCGCTGATGCAGGGCATCTTCCTGATCATCACGCTGGCCGTGCTGGTCGCCAACCTGCTGGCCGACATCGCCTACCTGCTCCTCGACCCGCGCACCCGCAAGGAGGGCTGAGCGATGACGATACCCACCTCGAGCATCGAGCAGGTCATCCCCGGCCAGGGCTCGATGGCCCAGCCCGAGGCGGCCCGGAAGAACAAGCGCCGGCGCTTCACCTTCCTGCGCAACCCCAAGTCCGCGACCGGCCTGGTCCTGCTCGGCATCTACGTGCTGGTCGCGATCATCGGGCCGTGGATCGCGCCGTACGATCCGGACCAGCGCAGCAACGACCTGGTCCAGGGCCCGTCGGCGCACCACTGGCTGGGCACCACCCACATCGGACAGGACATTCTCAGCCAGCTGCTGGTCGGTACCCGCAGCGTCGTCTATGTCGGCTTCCTGGCCGGCATCGTGGCGACCGTGCTGTCGGTGCTGGTCGGCGTCACCGCCGGCTACATCGGCGGCAAGACCGACGACGGCCTGTCCGCGCTCAGCAACGTCTTCCTGGTGATCCCGGCCATCCCGCTGATGATCATCATCACGTCGACGCTGGAGAACGTCAGCGACACCCTGATCGCGCTGATCATCGGCCTGACGTCGTGGTCGTGGAACGCCCGGGTGCTGCGCGCCCAGACGCTCTCGCTCCGCCGGCGCGACTACGTCGAGGCGTCCCGGGCGACCGGCGAGAAGACCTGGCGCATCATCATCTTCGAGCTGCTGCCCAACCTGACCGCGGTGATCGCGGCC
>DASWRZ010000264.1:0-6371 GCA_036402935.1 Actinoplanes sp. | reverse complement strand
CGGTGGTGCAGTACCCGATCGACCCGGTGGCGGTGCCGGCCGCGGTGAAGTCGGCCACCCCGGTCCGGGCCGTGTGCAACGGCAGCATGGCGCCGCCGCTGAAGGTGTAGCCCTGCGACCGGCATCCGAAGTCGGATTCCGTGACGGCGGTGACGGCGGCGGCGGTGCCGGTCGGCAAGGTCACCACCGCGACGGCGACGACGGCGAGGCGTCGGGTGTGGACAGAGACTCGCATCGATGCTCCTTTCGACACCGGGATGATGGCCATCACGGGCGCCCGGAGCGGGCCACACCGAACCGCGGCGGAAACGCCGAACGAAGGGTGAAGAATGTCGATCCAAGAGCCGTGCGGATGAACCAACCCTCAACCGACCGCACCGCCCGTTGTCACGACCGAAGCCGGGCCGGAAAAGGCGGGGGACGCTGCCCAAAAGGTCAGCGTCCCCACCGGAACGTGCCCGGTTGTGACGTGGGTCAGTCGACCGGCCGCAGCGTCGCCCATCCCTCGTCGCGCGCCCGGGCCGCCGCCAGCAGCCCACCGACCGCCGCCGCGTTGGTGATCTCGCCGCGGAAGATCATGGCCACCGCCTCGTCGAGGTCGAACCACGCGACCTCGATCTCGGCCTCCTCGTCGGTCCGCTCGAAGCGGTCCCCGGACGGCACCGAGGTCAGCGAACGGGCCAGGAACAGCCGGATCACCTCGTTGCTGAACCCCGGCGACGTGTGCAGGTCGATCAGCCGGTCGTAGCGGCCCGCGATCAGATCGACCTCCTCCGCCAGCTCGCGGGCCGCCGCGCGAACCAGCGCCTCGCCCTCGACGTCGCGCAGACCGGCGGGCAGCTCCCACAACCGCTGCCCCACCGCGTGCCGGTACTGCCGGATCAGCACGACCCGGTCCTCGTCGTCGAGCGCGACCACCCCGACCGCGCCCAGGTTTTCGACCACGTCACGGTTGACCGTGTGGCCGCCCGCCATGGTCACTTCGTCGCTGTAGACCTGGAAGATCGGCCCGTCGTAGCGGGTCGTCCGCCCGATCGTCTCGTGGGTGAAGGCGGTCACGGGGCCACCACCGGGAGTTCGTCGGCCGCCGCGTACCGCACCGCGGCCCGCACCAGGCCGTCGAAGAGCGGGTGCGGCCGGGTCGGCCGGCTCTTGAGCTCGGGGTGGGCCTGCGTGGCCACGAAGTAGGGGTGCGTCTCCCGGTCGAGCTCGATGAACTCGACCAGCCGCCCGTCCGGTGAGGTGCCCGAGAAGACGAGGCCGGCGCCGGCGAGCTTCTGCCGGTAATCGTTGTTGACCTCGTAGCGGTGGCGGTGCCGTTCGGAGATCTCGGTCGAGCCGTAGACCTCGGCGACGACCGAGCCCTCGCGCAGGACGGCCGGGTAGGCCCCGAGCCGCATGGTGCCGCCGAGGTCGCCCTTGCCGGCCACGATGTCCTCCTGGTCGGCCATCGTGGAGATCACCGGGTAGGCCGCCCGCTCGTCGAACTCCAGCGAGTTGGCCCCGCTGAGCCCGGCCAGGTCGCGCGCCACGTCGATGGTCATGCACTGCAGGCCGAGACAGATGCCGAGGATCGGGATCTGGTTCTCCCGGGCGTACCGCGAGGTGTTGATCTTGCCCTCGATGCCGCGTACGCCGAACCCGCCCGGAATGACGATGCCGTCGACGCCCTTCAGGGCGGCGGCCGCGCCCGCCATGGTCTCGCAGTCGTCGCTCGGCACCCAGCGCAACTGGACCTTGACGTTGTTGCCGAAGCCGGCGGCGCGGATCGCCTCGCTCACCGAGAGGTACGCGTCGGGCAGGTCGACGTACTTGCCGACCAGCGCGATCGTGATCGTGCGCTTCGGGTGGTGCACCCGCTGGAGCAGATCGTCCCAGGTGGACCAGTCGACGTCGCGGAACGAGAGGCCGAGGCGGCGTACGACGTACGCGTCCAGGCCCTCCCGGTGCAGCACCTTGGGAATGTCGTAGATGCTCGGCGCGTCCGGGCAGGCCACCACGGCCTCGCGGTCGACGTCGCAGTAGAGCGCGAGCTTGTGTTTGAGCTTCTCGGGGATCTCCCGGTCGCTGCGGCAGACCAGCGCGTCGGGCTGGATGCCGATGTTGCGCAGCGCCGCCACCGAGTGCTGGGTCGGCTTGGTCTTCAGCTCGCCGGACGGCGCCAGGTAGGGCACCAGCGAGACGTGCAGGTAGAAGACCCGGTCGCGGCCGACCTCGTGCCGCACCTGGCGGATGGCCTCGAGGAACGGCAGCGACTCCATGTCGCCGACGGTGCCGCCGACCTCGGTGATGACCACGTCCGGGGTCCGCCCGGACTCGTCCGGGTCGGCCATCGCGAAGATGCGTTCCTTGATCTCGTTGGTCACGTGCGGGATGACCTGCACGGTGTCGCCGAGATATTCGCCGCGCCGCTCCTTGGCGATGACCGCCGAGTAGACCTGCCCGGTCGTCACGTTCGCCTTGCCGGACAGCGCCCGGTCGAGGAACCGCTCGTAGTGCCCGACGTCCAGGTCGGTCTCGGCGCCGTCCTCGGTGACGAACACCTCACCGTGCTGGAACGGGTTCATCGTGCCCGGATCGACGTTGAGATAGGGGTCGAGCTTCTGCATGACGACCCGCAGTCCGCGCGCGGTCAGTAGATTGCCGAGGCTCGAGGCGGTGAGCCCCTTGCCCAGCGAGGAGGCGACGCCCCCGGTGACGAAAATGTGCCGCGTCTCGCGCACTGATGAGGCCAACGCCGTGCTCCCGTGGTCGCCGTTGTCAGGAATGCGGCCGGGGCTCGACGTCCAAAACTCGGGCCCCCATCCACGGGAGTCCACCGTAACACCTGCTCGAACGGACTTACGTTCGGGCTGCTCGGAGCGCGTGTCAGCGCGCCGCCAAATGATCTTCGTCGGATTTGTCGGGATCGGACAGCGAGGCCTGCGGCGGGAACTCCCGCGTGCGGTCGGCCGCGTGCAGCAGCACCCGCAGGGCGGTCAGCACCGCGGTCGGCACCGTCGCGGCCGCCGCCGCCCCGGCCACGGTCAGCGCCGACCCGCCCAGCGCCCCCGCGATCAGGGTCGCGACCGTGGTGCCGGCGCCGGCCGCCCGCAGCGCCGGGTGCAGCCCGAAAACCCGCTGCAGTCCACCCCACGGGGAGAACTGGCAGAAGGCCAGCATGAGTACGCCCATCACCGCCAGGACCGTCAGCGGGCTTTCCAGCAGGGTCTGACCGTTGGAGGAGGCGGCCCGCTGCACGGCCGGGCCGCCGGTGCCGCCGGCGATCGCGGACAGGAACCGGCCCAGGCTGCCCTGCTCGAGCGTGGGCCGCCGCAGGTCGACCACCGCGAAACCGATCGTGACGGCCAGGCCGGCGAACGTCGCCCAGGCGATGCGCGGGAAGGTCAGCCAGCCGCCCGTACTGATCGCCGCGGCCACGCACACCCCGGCGGTCACCGCGATCGCGCCGACCGGGTCGGCGCCCAGATAGGGGCTGCCGACCATCACCACCCCCACCCCGCCGAGCAGCACGAAGACGAGCGGGCGCCAGGGCTTACGGACCCACTGGGCGACCCAGCCGGAAACCACGAGCAGGCCGCTGACGAAGACGCCGAGGCCGACCCCGCCGACGCCCGCGTAGCGCGCGCCGTGGATCGCCGAGTAACCGGCGACGCCGTTGAGCTGCAGCTGGGCGCCGGTGAGCAGATCGAGGCCGACGACCACGGTGCCGATCATCGCCACCGCGCCGATCGGCCACAGCGTGCGGCGGAAGCGCGGGGCGAACCGGACCGCCGCCGTGCCGACGGCGACCAGCGCCAACGTCACCAGCCCGAACCACCAGGCCGGATGCCTGGCCCGCCACCAGGGCGACGCGTCGGCCAGCAGGGCGGCCGGGATGGCCAGCGCGGCCGCGATCAGCGCCACCTCGAACACCGCCACCAGACCCGGCGGCGGCAACGCCGGACCGGTCGGCCCGGCATGCCGCCGGGCCCGGACCATCACCGGCACGACCAGGAGGAACAGCAGCAACTGGACGATCGACAGAACGGTGAAGAAGATCTGGGCGACCGCGTGCTGGGCACCCGCCCGCTGATCGGCGTTGTGGCTGCCCTGCACCGCCTGGGCCAGGTCGTCCGGCTTGCCGTCGACGATCGTGGCGGTCCGCCCGGCGAACAACTTCTCCGGCGCCGTCTTGCCCAGTGCCGACAGCACGGTCGGGGCCAGGTCGACCAGTTGCAGGTAGCCGTCGCGCCCGGTGCCGGCCGAGGTGAGCCAGCCGCCGTCCCAGCCGGCGCCCTCGGCGATCGCCACGTGCAGCCGGGTCGTGCGGTCGGTATCGGAGACGCCGGCGATCAGCATCAGCGACCGGTCGGGCCGGGCCGCCAGCACCTTGGCCAGCGCCGCGTCGGCCTGCTCGACCTCGGCCTGCCGGCCGGCGCCCGAACCGGTGATCGTGCCCAGGTCGACCATGCTGATCGGGCACGAGCTGAGCAGGCTCTTCACGTCGCCGGTCAGCGTCGGCCGGTATTTGTCGACCCGTCCGAACGGCCGCGCCGCGGCGAGCGCGGCCCCCGGGCCGAACGCGGTCGTGCACCGCACCGACTCGGCCAGCGCGCCCGGCACCGCCCCGAACGAGAGCCGGTCCTGGTTTTCCCGCACCGCCAGCGCCTGGTCGGTCAGGTCGGCGCCGATCTGGTCGGGCTGGGTGATCGCGGGCGGGTCGAGCGAGCACGGGCCGAGCGGGTTGAGCGGTGGCCACGCCGCGTAGTTGCCCGCGCCGATCGTGACCCAGCCGTCGTCCGGGCAGGTCACGCGCTGCGCCGACTTGACCGACAGCCAGCCGATCGAGCCCTCGGTGGCCTCGCGCCACAGGTTGGGCGTGCGCTGCGGGTCGAGATCCTCCCAGCGCAGCCCGGCCGCCCCGGCCACGATCACGTAGTTGACGGTCGGCGGCGGCGCGACCGTCGCCGGAGGGATCGCCAGACCGGCCAGGCTCGCGATCACCGCGAGCACCACGAGCACCGGCGGCCCCCAGGGCATCCGCCTCAACGGCTCGTCACTTCCGCATATGCCGCGCGTACGTCCTCGACCGTGTCCTTCTCGGTCGGCCAGGTCGCCGCATGCCGCGGCCCGCGAGCCGCGTAGTCGGCGCGCAGCTCCGGGTCGGCCAGCATGTCGCGGACCGCCCGGTCGAGCGCGTCGACGTCATCGGGCGGAATCAGAACGGCAGCGTCGTCGACCAGGCCGGGAAGCCCGCCTACGGCGGTCGCCACCAGCGGTACGCCCGAGGTCAGCGCTTCCTGCGCGAAAAGTTGCCGGGCCTCCCAGTCGCTCGTCACGACCGCCAGGTCGGCACCGAGCAGCAGGTCGGGCACGTCGGAGCGGCGGCCGAGCAGATAGAGCGGCGCACGCTGCTCGGACGCCTGCTGGGCCAGCGACATGTAGCTGGGGCCCGAGCCGGCGATCACCACGACCGGGGCCGGGGTCAGCGACCTCCACCGGGCCGAGGCGGTGACCAGCAGGTCGTACCGCTTCTGCGGGTGCAACCGGCCGACCGAGACGATCAGTGGGGTCTCGGGCCGCAGCCGGAACTCGGCCCGCACCGCCGCCCGGCTCCGCTTGGGCCTGGCCGGCGCCGGCGCGGCGACCGCACCGAGGCGGGCATGCCGGGCGCCGACCAGCCGGGCCCGGTCGACCAGGTCGTCCGAGGCGCCGAGCACGAGACTCGCGTTGCGGGCGACGATCCGCTCGACCAGCGCACCGGCCTGACCGCGCAGCCCCTTGGCCATCACGGTGTTGTGCAGGGTGACGACCAGCGGCACGCCGGGCCGGGCCAGCCCGACCACGAAAGCGGCCCGCAGGCCGTGCGCGTGCACCACGTCGATCGGACGGCTGGCCAGGGCCGCACGCATCCGGCGGATGGCCCCCGCGTCCTGCGCGCCCGGGTTGGCCGGGATCTCGACCGGCAGGAAGAGGGCGCCGAGCGCACTGAACCGGAACAGCTCGTCGGTGGCGGCCGGCCCGCAGACCAGCACCTCGCACCCGACGCCGAGCAGGCCGCGGGCGACCGAGGCGACGTGCCGGCCGATGCCGCCGGTGGCGGAACCGAGCACGAGCGCAACCGAGCCCCGCCAGCCGTCCTCGTCGCGGTCTTCGTCGCGGTCTTCGTCGTGGCCTTCGTCAGGGCCTTCATCGTGGCCGGCGACGACGCGGTCGGCGGCGTCGCGGTCGGCGGCGTCGGCGGTCAAGATTTCCTCCCGTCGTCTGGCTCAGCGGCGGACGCGGCGCAGCAGCGTCGTCGCGAGCGGGGCCATGTCACGCCGGTCGAGCGGATAGGCCACCGCGGCGAACACCACCGCGACAACGATCCCGCCCAGCATGCCTTGTGC
>DASWRZ010000263.1:0-14549 GCA_036402935.1 Actinoplanes sp. | reverse complement strand
GTCGGCGGCCCGGGCGAGCAGCTTGTCGTTGACCTGGTAGGCCCAGAACGGGGTCAGCCGGTCGCGGCCGTCGCCCTCCTGGCCCATCGACGTCCAGGTGTCGGTCGCCAGCACGTCGACACCGTCGGCCGCCTCGAACGGATCGCGCAGCACCTCGACCGAGCCACCGGTCCAGGCCGCGATCTCGGCCGCCCGGGACACCACGGCGGCGGCCGGATCGAAACCGGAGGGCCCCGAGACGCGTACGTGCATGCCCGCGGTCGCGCCGCCCAGCAGGTAGGAGTGCGCCATGTTGTTGGCCGCGTCGCCCACGTACGCCAGCTTGCGACCCTTGGTGCCGCCCAGCCGCTCACGGATGGTCAGCAGGTCGGCCAGCAGCTGGCACGGGTGGTAACCGTCGGTCAGCGCGTTGATCACCGGCACCTTGACGCCCGAGGCCAGCTCGGTCAGCCGCTCGTCGCCGGTGGTGCGGAAGACCATGGCCGCGACGTAGCGCGAGACGACCCGCCCGGCATCGGCGAGCGACTCGCCCCGGCCGAAGTGGGTGGCCTGGGTGTCCACGATGATCGGCTGACCGCCCAGCTCGGCGATGCCGGCCTCGAACGAGAGCCGGGTGCGCAGGCTGACCTTGTCGAAGAAGACCGCGACCGAGCGCGGCCCGGCGAGCGGGCGGTAGGCGAACCGGTCCGCCTTCATCGCGGCCGCGAGGTCGAGGACGGCGGACTGCTCGTGGGGGTTGAGGTCGTCGTCGCGCAGAAAATGGCGGGTGGTCACCGGGTACCGTCCAATGCACTGGTGAGGGCGTCGGCCAATGCACTGACGAGGGCGTCGGCCTGCTCGGCGCTGACGATCAGCGGCGGGGCAAGCCGGATGACGTCCGGCTGGGCGGCATTGACCAGGAAGCCGGCTTCTTTCAAAGCGGCCGCGAGACGGGGCGCCTCGGGCTGGTTGAGCACGATGCCCAGCAGCAGGCCGGCCCCGCGCACGCCGTCGATCAGGGGGTGCCGCAGGCCCTCGATGCCCCGGCGCAGCTGCTCGCCGACCCGCTTGACGTGATCGAGCAGGCCCTCGCCGGCGATCGTGCGGATCACCGCGAGGCCGGCCGCGCAGGCGACCGGGTTGCCGCCGAAGGTGGTGCCGTGCGAGCCGGGCGTGAACAGCTCGGCCGCCGGCCCGAAGGCGATGCAGGCGCCGATCGGCAGGCCACCGCCGAGCCCCTTGGCCAGGGTGATCACGTCGGGCTCGACGCCCTCGCTCTGGTGGTGGAACCAGTGCCCGGTGCGCCCGACGCCGGTCTGCACCTCGTCGAGCACCAGCAGGGCACCGTTCCTGGTGCAGATCTCGCGGGCGCCGGCGAGATAGCCCGCGGGCGGGACGACCACGCCGTTCTCCCCCTGGATCGGCTCGAGGATCACCATCGCCGTGCGGTCGCTCACCGCGGCGTCGAGGGCCGCGAGGTCGCCGAACGGGATGTGCTCGACCTCGCCGGGCAGCGGGCGGAACGGGTCGGCCTTGGCGGGCTGCCCGGTCAGCGCGAGCGCACCCATGGTGCGGCCGTGGAATGCGCCGTGGGTCGAGACCACGTGGGTGCGGCCGGTGAGCCGGGACAGCTTGAACGCGGCCTCGTTGGCCTCGGCGCCCGAGTTGCCGAAGATCACCCGGCCGCTGCGGCCGGCCAGCGCGAGCAGCAACTCGGCCAGGGCGACCGGGGGCTCGGCGACGTAGAAGTTGGAGACGTGGCCCAGCGACTTGATCTGCTGGGTCACCGCCTCGACGACGGCCGGGTGGGCGTGGCCGAGAGCGTTGACCGCGATGCCGCCGAGGAAGTCGACGTACTGCCTGCCGTCCTCGGCGGTCAGCACCGCCCCCTCGCCCTTGACGAAGGCCAGCTGCGGGGTCCCGTAGTTGTTCATGCCCGTCTGGGCCCAGCGTTCGATGAGCGAGGTCATGAGGGGACCACCATCGTTCCAACCCCTTCCGAGGTGAAGACTTCGAGCAGCGTCGAGTGGGGCACCCGGCCGTCGACCACGTGAGCGGCGGGCACTCCGCCGCGCACCGCGCGAAGGCACGCCTCCATCTTGGGTGCCATGCCGGCCTCCAGGCTGGGCAACAGCTTTTCCAGCGCGTCGGCGTCGATCGACGAGGTCAGCGACGACGTGTCCGGCCAGCTGGTGTAGAGGCCGGGCACGTCGGTGAGCACGACCAGTTTGCGGGCGCCGAGCGCCTCCGCGAGAGCCGCGGCGGCGGTGTCGGCGTTGACGTTGTGCAGCACTCCCGCGGCGTCGGGCGCCACGGTCGCGATGACCGGGATGCGCCCGGCCGCGATCAGGTCGTCGACGGCCGAGGTGTCGACCTGGGCCACGTCGCCGACCTGGCCGATGTCGACGAGCTCACCGTCCACCGTGGCCTGACGGCGGACGGCGGTGAAGAGCCGGGCGTCCTCGCCCGAGAGACCCACCGCGAACGGGCCGTGCTGGTTGATCAGGCCGACCAGTTCGCGGCCGACCTGCCCGGTGAGCACCATGCGGACCACGTCCATCGCCTCGGCCGTGGTGACCCGCAGGCCGCCGCGGAACTCGCTGACGATGCCGAGCCGGTCGAGCATGCGGCTGATCTGCGGGCCGCCGCCGTGCACCACGACCGGCTTGATGCCGGCGTAGCGCAGGAAGACCATGTCGGCCGCGAACGCCTCCTGCAGCTCTGGGTTGATCATGGCGTTGCCGCCGTACTTGATCACGACGGTCGTGCCGTGGAAGCGCTCCAGCCAGGGCAGTGCCTCGATCAGCACGCCGGCCTTCTCCAGCGGGGTCGTCATGACGAATAGGCCGAGTTCTCGTGGACGTAGGCATGGGAGAGGTCGGTCGTCCAGATCGTCGCGTCCATCGCGCCCTCGCGCAGGTTGATCGTGATCTGCACGTCGCGCCCGCTCAGATCGACCTTGGACCGGTCGTCGGCCGCCGCCCCGCTCCTGCAGACCCAGACACCGTTGACCGCGACGTCGATGCGGTCGGGCTCGAACCGCGCCGAGGTGGTGCCGACCGCGGCCAGGATGCGCCCCCAGTTGGGGTCGTTGCCGAACAGCGCCGTCTTGACCAGGTTGTTGCGGCAGACCGTGCGGCCCACCTCGACCGCGTCGGCCTCGCTCGCCGCGCCCTCGACCGTGATCGCGATGTGCTTGGTCGCGCCCTCGGCGTCGCCGATCAGCTGCTGGGCCAGGTCGTGGCAGACCTCGGTGACCGCGGCCGTGAGCTCCTCGGCCGAGGGCTCCGCATCGGAGGCGCCGCTGGCCAGCAACAGCACGGTGTCGTTGGTCGACATGCAGCCGTCGGCGTCGATCCGGTCGAAGGTGACCCGGGTCGCCTCGCGCAGCGCCGCGTCGAGCACCTCGTTGCCGGCCGACGCGTCGGTGGTGATCACCACGAGCATCGTGGCCAGCGCCGGGGCGAGCATGCCCGCGCCCTTGGCGATCCCGCCGACCGACCAGCCGTCGCGCTGGACCACCGCGTTCTTCGCCACGGTGTCGGTCGTCATGATCGCCTCGGCGGCCCGCTCGCCGCCGTCGGCCGCGAGCGCCTTGGCCGCCGAGGTGACGCCGGGCAGCAGCTTGTCCATCGGGAGCAGCTCGCCGATCAGGCCGGTGGAGCAGACCGCGACGTCGCCCGCCCCGATCACCTGCGGCCTGGGGCCCCCTCGGAGCACGGTGGCGGTGTGCTCGGCGGTCGCATGGGTGTCGCGGAAGCCCTGCGAGCCGGTGCAGGCGTTGGCGCCGCCCGAGTTGAGCACGACGGCGCGGACCACGCCGCCCTTGAGCACCTGCTGACTCCAGAGGACGGGGGCCGCCTTGACCCGGTTGCCGGTGAAGACACCGGCCGCGGTGTAGTCGGGGCCGTCGTTGACGACCAGGGCCACGTCGGGGTTGCCGGAGGGCTTGAGACCGGCGGCGATGCCGCTGGCCCGGAAGCCCTTGGGGTGGGTAACGGTCACGGGGCGACTCCGAACACGGACAGGCCCATCGTCTCGGGCAGGCCGAACATGAGGTTGGCGCACTGCACTGCCTGGCCGGCCGCGCCCTTGCCGAGGTTGTCCAGAGCACTGAGCACCACGATGCGGCCCGAGTCGACGTCGACCGTGGCCTGCAGATGACAGGAGT
Source organism: Actinoplanes sp. (assembly GCA_036402935.1). GTDB lineage: Bacteria > Actinomycetota > Actinomycetes > Mycobacteriales > Micromonosporaceae > Actinoplanes. Next base: position 10,399 of record DASWRZ010000263.1, on the reverse strand, counting down.
TGGACCCGCTGGTCGCGGCCGTGTGCGGCCACTGGCCCTCGGGCAGGACGTGGACGAACGGCTCGTCGGCATATGCCCGCCGCAGCACCTCGACCGGGTCGCCCTCTTTCGCGACCCGATCTTCGCTGAATCGTGCGGTGACCGTGGCGAGAATGCCCCGGGGCATCGGGACCAGCATCGGGGTCATCGAGAGCGACGTCGCGCCGGTGTTTTCCTTGATCTCGGCGACGTGCTGGTGGGAACCCACCTTGTAGGGCGAGAGATCACCCATCACCTCGCTGCCGAGCAGGTTGACCTTCGCACCCCGGCCGGCACCCGACGTGCCGGAACCGGCCACCACGACGACGTCATCGGGCGAGGCGAGCCCGTCGGCGATCAGCGGGGCGAGCGCGAGTGTGATCGTCGCCGCATAACAACCCGTGTTGGCCACCCGGGAGGACTGCTTGATCTGTTCCCGTCGGCCGGGCAGCTCGGGCAGGCCGTAGGTCCAGGTGCCGGCGTGGGTGCCGCCGTAGTAACGATCCCACTGGGATGCGTCGTGCAATCGGAAGTCGGCGCCGAGATCGACCACCTTGACCCCGGCCGGCAGCTGGGCCGCGACGGCCGCCGACTGCCCGTGCGGCAGGGCGAGAAACACCAGGTCAGCGTCCCCCAAAGTGGCAGGGTCGGTGACACCGAGTGTCAGGTCGAGGCCGACCAGGTGGGGGTGCACGGCGGTGACGTGTGAACCGGCCTGCGCGTGCGCGGTGGCCGCCACAAGATCGAACGAGGGGTGCCCCGCGAGCAGACGGAGCAGCTCTCCCCCGGCATAACCGCTGGCCCCGGCGACCGCGACTCGAATCCCCATGACAACCTCCGCATGACTATGCAAAAGACCGTATCAACTCGCGGGCGGCGGAACAAGGAGACCCAGGGGTGATATGACTGTCGGCATGGCCGACAAGACGATCATCGCGATCCGTGAGGCTGCCCTGGTGTACGCCGAGGCGGTCCGTACTACTCAGCGTTTCTTCGACCACTTGGAGGATTCCGAGAACCCCTCCGCCCTGGTGGAATACGCCACGCTCGTCGAGCGCGAGAAGGAGGCTGAGCAGGCAAGACTCGATGCCATCGAGGCGGCGGGCCTCGAGGTCCCCAGCATCGACGAGAGCGATCCAGACAACTGAGTGAACAGTTCCGGAACCGTGTCGGGGTGCCGGAACCGGTTCCGAGCTGGAAGACTCGCGATCGTTCGTGTTTGGATGACCGTGCCACCGCGGTCGTGACGACCGGAGGCACGCGTGTCTGTCGACGTCCCCTATCGGGACCCAGCCCTACCCGTTGACCAGCGAGTCGAGGATCTTCTGGGCCGGATGACCCTGGCCGAGAAGGTCGGGCAGATGCTCCAGCTCGACGCCCGCGGCGATGTGAAGGAGATCGTCAGCGAGAAGCTGGCGGGCTCGATCCTGCACACCTCGCCGGCCAAGATGCTCGAGGCGATCGATCTGGTCGCCAAGACCCGTCTGCAGATCCCGTTGCTGACGGCGGAGGACTGCATCCACGGCCACTCGTTCTGGCCCGGGGCGACGATCTTCCCGATCCAGCTCGCGATGGCGGCGACCTGGAACCCGGCGCTCGTCGAGCGGATGGCCCGGGTCACCGCCATCGAGGTGGCCGCCACCGGCACCCACCAGACCTTCTCGCCGGTGCTCTGCATCACCCGCGACCTGCGTTGGGGCCGGGTCGACGAGACCTTCGGCGAGGACCCGTTCCTGATCGGTGAGCTGGGCTCGGCGATGGTCCGCGGCTACCAGGGCGACGGGCTCAGCGACCCGACCGCGATCCTGGCCACCGCGAAGCACTTCGCCGGCTATTCCGAGACCCAGGGCGGCCGCGACGCCAGCGAGGCCGACATCAGCCCGCGCAAGCTGCGCTCCTGGTTCCTGCCGCCGTTCGAGCGGGTGGCCCGCGAGGGCTGCGAGGTCTTCATGCTCGGCTACCAGTCCATGGACGGCGTGCCGATCACGGCCAACAAATGGCTGCTCAACGACGTACTCAAAAAAGAGTGGGGTTTCACGGGCACCCTGGTCACCGACTGGGACAACGTCGGGCGCATGGTCTGGGAGCAGAAGGTCTGCGCCGACTACGCCGAGGCGGCCGCCGTGGCCGTGAAGGCCGGAAACGACCTGGTCATGACCACCCCGGGGTTCTTCGAGGGCGCCCAGGAGGCGGTCGAGCGCGGCCTGCTCAGCGAGACGGAGATCGACGGCGCGGTCCGGCGCATCCTGCGGCTGAAGTTCGAGATGGGCCTGTTCGAGAACCCGCGGGTGCCCGACCCGGAACGCCAGCGCGAGGTCATCGGCATCGCCGAGCACCAGGAGCTCAACCTCGAGCTGGCCCGGCGCTCGCTGGTGCTGCTCAGGAACGACGGCGTGCTGCCGCTCGAGCCGGCCGACCGGTTCCGCCGCGTCGCGGTGCTCGGCCCCAACGCCGACGAGGTGCAGGCCCAGCTCGGCGACTGGGCCGGCAACTCCGGACAGATCGACTGGATGCCCGACGGCCACCCGCGCGAGATGACCGAGACGGTGCTCGACGGCTTCCGCGCGGTCGCGCCGAAGGGCTGGGACATCGTGCACGCCCGCGGCGCCGACATCGAGCGCCTGGTGCAGGACCCGGCCGGTGCCACCTACCCCGACGGACAGCCGCGGCCGCCGCTCTCCCAGGCGGCGCCGGTCGACCAGCACCTGATCGAGCTGGCCCGGGCCGAGGCGATCCGCGCCGACTACGCGGTCGTCGTGGTCGGCGACACGGTCAACCTGGTCGGCGAGCACAAGTCGACCGCGACGCTGGAGCTACAGGGCGGCCAGATCGCCCTGCTCGACGCGATCGCGGCCACCAAGATCCCGATGATCGTGGTGCTGCTCAACTCGAAGCCGGCCGTGCTGCCACCGTCGGCGCTCGGCGCGGCCGCGATCATCCAGGCCTTCAACCCGGGCATGCGGGGCGGCCGGGCGATCGCCGAGCTGGTGCTCGGCCTGATCGAGCCGAGCGGCCGGCTCCCGCTGTCGGTCGCGCGGCACGTCGGCCAGCAGCCGGTCTACTACAACCAGATCCGGGGCCAGCACGGCAATCGCTACGCCGACCTCACCCAGGAGCCGCTCTTCGTCTTCGGCGAGGGGCTCAATTACACGACGATCGAATATTCCGACCTCACGGTCGAAACGCCGCAAGTCGCGGCGGACGGGGTGGTGCGAGCGACCGTACGCCTCACCAACACCGGCACTCGCCCCGCTCTGGAGACCGTCCAGGCGTACGTCAGTGACCTCGTCACCAGCGTGACCTGGGCGAATCGGGAGCTGAAGGGCTACCGGCAGGTCGAGGTGCCGGCGGGCGAGTCGGTGATCGCGACCATCGAGGTGCCGGCGAGCTCGTGCTCGCTGGTCACCGCCGACAACCGCCGGGTGGTGGAACCGGGCGACTTCGAGCTGCTGGTCGGCCCCAACTCCCGCGAGAGCTCGCTCACCAGGGCCAACTTCAAGATCGCTTGACCCGGCGTGGCACGCTGCCGCGCGTGAAGCGCTTCTTCCGTGTCGGACCTCGCCGCTGGCTGCGCCGGGCGGTCGTGGCCGGCGGCATCGCCGCCGTGCTCGGCCTGCTCAGCATGGCCGGCGGCGAGATCTGGGTGCGCACGGCCGCGCACGGCCGGGTCTATTCCGAGGCAACGGTGCCGGACGCGCCGGTGGCGCTGGTGCTCGGCGCCGAGGTGTACGCCGACGGATCGCCGAGTCCGTTCCTCGCCGCCCGGCTCGACATCGCCGAACGCCTGCTCGATGCCCACAAGGTCAAGGCGATCCTGCTCTCCGGCGACAACCGCCGATGGGCGTACGACGAGCCCGCTGACATGGAGGTCTATCTGCTCGCCCGCGGCGTCCCGGCCGCGCAGATCGTTCTCGACTACGCCGGCTTCGACACCTACGACTCGTGCGCCCGCGCCCACCGCATCTTCGGCGTCGACCAGGCGATCGTGGTCACCCAGTCGTTCCACATCGACCGCGCGGTCGCCCTCTGCCGCGCCGAGGGCATCAACGCGACCGGCATCGGCGACAGCACCGTCAAGATCTACACCGGTCCCTGGCGGCGCGACGTGATCCGCGAACGAGGCGCCAACGTCAAGGCCGTCCTCGACGTCGTCTCCCACCGCGACCCGGTCTTCCTCGGCCGCCACGAGACCGGCGTGGACAACGCGGTCCGGGACTCCTGATCCATCGACGCCCATGGACACGTCCGGCAATGTGGACTTAAGTGATGGGCATGGCTTCTTCCCGGCGTACGTTCCTCGCAGCCTCCGCAGCCGCGGCCGTGACCGCACCTCTCGGCGCAACCGCCGGAGAGGCCGGTGGCCGCAGGCCGGGCTCAGCACCCGACCGCGAGCTGCGCGAGATTCTCCGCGAGATCGACCCCCAGCGGATCGAGGCGACCATCCGGCGCCTGGTCGCCTTCGGCACGAGGCACACCCTCTCGGCGCAGGACGACCCGGTGCGCGGCATCGGGGCGGCGCGCGACTGGATCTATCAGCAACTTCGGACGTACGCCGCGACTTCGGGCGGACGGATGACCGTCGAGAAGCAGGCGTTCGTGCAGCCGGTCTCCAATCGCATCCCGGTGCCGACCACGATCACCAACGTGATCGCCACGCTGCGCGGCAGCGTCACCCCCGACCGCGTCTACGTGGTGACCGGCCACTACGACTCGCGCGTCACCGACGTACTGAATGGGACCGCCGACGCGCCCGGCGCGGACGACGACGCCTCGGGTGTCGCAGTGATCATGGAATTGGCCCGGGTGATGGCGACCCGCAGGTCCGAGGCGACGCTGGTGTTCGCCGCGGTGGCGGGCGAGGAGCAGGGCCTCTACGGCTCCGACCACATGGCCCAGGTGTTCAAGGACGCCGGCGCCGATGTGCAGGCCGCCTTCAGCAACGACATCGTCGGCACCGGCAACGCCCGCGACGGCCACCCGGCCGAACCGCACGTCGTCCGGCTCTTCGTCGAGGGCGTGCCGACGACCGAGACGCCGGCCCAGGCGAGCATCCGGCAGAGCGTCGGCGGCGAGAACGACGGCCCGTCGCGCCAGCTCGGCCGCTTCGCCACCTCGGTCGCGGCCAACCCGCAGACCGACATGGACGTCCGCGTGATCTGGCGCCGCGACCGCTACCTGCGCGGCAGCGACCACATCTCGTTCCTGCTGCGCGGCTACCCGGCCGCCCGCTTCACCGAGCCGCGCGAGAACTTCAACCACGAACACCAGGACGTACGCGTCGAGAACGGCGTCCAGTTCGGCGACCTGATCGAGTTCGTCGACTTCGCGTACGTCGCCCGCGTGGCCCGCGTCAACGCGGCGACCCTGTGGTCGCTGGCCCAGGCCCCCGGCACCCCGAAGGGCGTCGTCATCGACACGACGCGGCTCACCAACTCCTCGACGTTGAGCTGGCAGGCCGGCCCGGAGCCCGATCTGGCCGGCTACGAGATCGTGTGGCGCGACTCGACCGCCACCGACTGGACCCACGTCATCCCGGTCGGCAAGGTCACCACGGCCACGGTCGACATCTCCAAGGACAACGTCCAGTTCGGAGTCCGCGCCGTCGACAAGGGCGGCCACCGGAGTCCGGCGGCCGCCCCCACTCCCGCCTGAGGCGGGCTGTGCTCAGAAGATGTTGGAGTAGTTGTTCCAGCCCGAGCCGATCTGGCGGACATCGCTGAACGGCACACCGTTGTCACGCCCGATGTTGTTGGAGAACAGCCACATCGTGCCGTCCGCCTTCTCCCCGACCAGATCGGTGTAGCCGTCTCCGGTCACGTCGGCCGGAATCATCTTGGCGTAGCTGTTCCAGCCCGAACCGATCTGCCGGACATCGCCGTACGGCACACCGTTGTCACGCTCGAAGTTGTTCGAGAACAACCACATCGTCCCGTCCGACTTCACACCGACCAGATCGGTGTAGCCGTCACCGGTCACGTCGGCGCCGAGGATCTTCGTGTAGGAGTTCCAGCCCGAACCGATCTGCCGGACATCGCCGAAGGGCACACCGTTGTCACGGCTGAAGTTGTTCGAGAACAACCACATCGTCCCGTCCGACTTCACACCCACCAGATCGGTGTAGCCGTCGCCGGTCACGTCGGCCGGAATCAGCTTGGTGTAGCTGTTCCAGCCGGAGCCGATCTGCCGGACGTCGCCGTACGGCACACCGTTGTCACGCTCGATGTTGTTGGAGAACAGCCACATCGTGCCGTCCGCCTTCACGCCGACCATGTCGCGGTAGCCGTCGCCGGTGGCGTCGAGCGGGATCAGCTGCGTGTACCCGCCCCAGCCCGACCCGATCTGCCGGACGTCGTTGTACGGCACCCCGTTGTCCCGCCCGATGTTGTCGGAGAACAACCACATCGTGCCGTCCGCCTTGGTCGTGACCAGGTCGGTGAAACCGTCCCCGGAGACATCGGCGAGCTTGGGCTGGACCGGCGCCGGCGGATCCGGCTGCGTCGGGGTGTCCGCGACGATGTTGTCGTACTGGTAGGCCTTGTACGCCGTAGCCGGATGCGAGTCGATGGTCCCCTCGTTGAGCAGGACGTTCGTCCGGTACTTCACCGGCGTCGACCCGAAGCTGTAGTAGTTGATCCGGGTGTGGGAGTTGTTGCTCCAGGACTTGAAGAGAACCGTGTGATTGTCGTAATCGTCGAGGATGTCGCCCGGCCGCAGGTCGGCCTTGGAAATGCCCTGCGAGACGTCGGGCAGAGACCTGGTGGTGTAACTGGTCGTCGCATGCCACGACATGCTCACGTATCCCGAACAATCCCGCCGGTAGGCGTAGGAATCGGCCGGGCCGGGCGAGAATGCCGACTGCGAATACGGGCCCGGCTGGTGGTCGACCCAGTATTGCGCTCGCTCGAGGACCTCCGACCGGGTGATGTCACCGCCCCGGGTGGAGGTGAAGTCGGCCCGGGCGGGACTGCCGATCACCGCGGTGGTCAGGATGCCCAGCAGACCTGCTGAGGCCATGACGACTGCACGCTTCTTGTTCAATTCGGGATGCCTTCCTCGGAAATTGTGCCAGGACATTGGAGGGGTCAATCCCAGATAAGGCTGTCGGTCGAAACCGGAGCAGAAATCTGCGCTTCCGTTCCGCTGGAAGGACTCGCGGTAAGCGTGACCAGCGCAACAACAATGGCGAGAAACGCGGACATACCAAACCTGCTCAGGCAGCGAGACACGACAACTCCGATCCAGAATTTATTGGAACCCGATTTGGTTCCGGTGCGTTCTGGAGATATCTTGCGTGTCTCGACAGACCTCACACAATGCTTGCGGCCTGGCCGAAAACGGCCTTGGCCGGAAGCGTCCAATATCCTTTCACCGGCCCCGATCCGGCATCATTCAATTTCCTACCGAGAATGCTCGACCCGCTGGCCGCCGTCAGCCGGCCGGGTGCCACCCGAGGGCCGGGCCCAGATGCGTCGCCATGTCGGTGAGGATCTGGACGTAGTCGTCGTGCTCGAAGCTGAACGGCAGGGCGAACGCGACCTCGTCCACCTCCCGGTAGCCCGCGTGCGCCTGCAGCGCCTCGGCGATCTCGGCCGACGTGCCGACGATGTCGCGCGCGAACATCATGCGGGCCGGGCCCTGCGGTGCCGTCGTGCGTGGGGTGCGTTTTTCGGCGTACGCAAGGTATTTGGCCCTTTGGGAGGCCGACGCCGAATCGGTGGGAATGACCACCAGGCCCTGCGAGACGCGGCCGGTCGGATTGAGGGAGCGGAACAGCCGGATCTGCGACCGCTGGATTTCCGCGAAGTCGGTGGATTCCTCGGCCCGGATCACGCTGCTGGTCAGGAAGTTCATGCCGTTTTCGCCGGCCCACTGGGCGGAGCGGAGACTGGCCCCGCCGTACCACATGCGCGAGGACAGGCCGGGCGAGTAGGGCTCGATTCGATCGGAGAAGACCTCGACCACGCCCTCGGCGCCCGAGAAGTCGGTCGCTTTCTCGCCGCGAATGAACGAGAGCAGGCGGGAAACCCGCTCGTAGCTGAAGTCCTCGATATCGGCCGTGAAGGGATAGAGCGCGTCCCGGACCCGGTCCCAGTTCATCGGCGGCCCGACCGAAATGCCGGGATTCAGTCGCCCGCCGGAGAGAATGTCGACGGTGGCCAGGTCTTCGGCCAGGCGGAGCGGATTTTCCCAGCCGGTCGGGATGACGGCGGTGCCGAGGTGGATGCGGCTGGTGCGCTGGCTGGCGGCCGCCAGCACGGCAACCGGCGACGAAATGCCGTACTGCAGATGCCGGTGGCGCACCCAGGCGCTGTCGAAACCGAGGCTCTCGCCCAGCTGGATGATCTCGAGGGTGGATTCGTGGCCGGGGCCCGGGTTGTCCCCGTCGAACAGGCCGATCGTGAGGAAACCGAGCTTGCGCAGTGGCGACATGAGTCGATCAAAGCAGAGAGCGCACGACATCCCGCATCGGGCCGGTGAGATCCTGCTCCGAGGAGGAAGCCAGCGGTTCGAGGCGGGTCATCGACCGCAGCACCGAGATGCCGACCGCGGTGGCCAGCACGACTTGGGCCCTCAGCAGCAACTCGTCGGCCTCTGGATGATCGGGCCGCCAGCCGGCCAGCGCGGCCAGCCGCTCGCTCGAGGATCGCAACGTGGCGATCCGGATCTGGTCGGCCTTCTCATCACCCGACGAGCGCAGCAGCAACACCAACTCGCTCGGCAACGCGCCTCCGGCCAGACCCGTGACCTGCTGGGCGATCACTTCGGCCACTCTTTCGAGCGGCACATCTCCGCCCGTACGCCGTAGGTCGTCCCCGGCCGCCCGCAGGCACGCCTCGAACAGGCCCTCTTTGGAGGAGAAGTAACGGTTGATGAGGGCGACGTTGACCCCGGCGTCGTCGGCGATGTCGCGCACGGTCGTCGCCGCGTACCCGTCCTCGGCGAACCGGCGGCGAGCCGCCGCAAGCAACGTCTGCCGGGTCTTGGCCGCATCCCGGGGCCGCCCCTTCACTGTCACGCGGGAAGCGTAACCGACCGAGGGGTGTGAGGTAAACAACTGTTGACTTGGCCCGCGACCTAGGAAAGGGTGCCTAAGTCAGCGCACGTTTACAAAAGGACTTCGATGACGACTCCGGTACGCACCGGCCGGCACGCGAACACGAGCCTGGTCGTGCTCTTCCTCTCCCTCGGCGGCCTCGCGTTCGCGGTGCTGCAGTCCCTGGTCGCGCCGGCCCTGCCGGTGATCGGCCGGGAGCTGCACGCCTCGACCGAGAACATCGCCTGGGTGCTCACCGCCTATCTGCTGGCCGCGTCGGTGCTCACGCCGATCCTCGGCCGCCTCGGTGACATCGCCGGCAAGCGCAAGGTCCTGCTCGCGGTGCTGATCGTGCTCGCCGCCGGCACCCTGCTGGCCGCGCTCGCGCCCAACCTGCCGGTGCTGATCATTGCCCGGGTGCTGCAGGGCGCCGCCGGCGCGATCTTCCCGCTGGCGATCGGCATCGTCCGCGACGAACTGCCGCGCGAGCGGGTCGGCGTCACCGTCGGCCTGTTGTCGGCGATCTTCGGCGTCGGCGGCGGTCTCGGCATCGTGCTGGCCGGCCCGATCGTCGACCACTTCTCCTGGCCGTGGCTGTTCTGGTTCCCGCTGATGCTGATCGCCATAGCGCTTTTCGGCGTCCTTTTCGGCGTGCCCGAGTCACCGGTGCGCACTCCGGGCCGCCTCGACCTGATCGGCACCGCGATCCTCTCGGTCTCGCTCACCGCGCTCCTGCTCGCGGTCAGCAAGGGCAGCGACTGGGGCTGGGGCGACCTCAAGACCCTCGGCCTGATCGCGCTCGGCGCCGTCACGATGATCGTCTTCGTGCTGGTCGAGCTGCGGATGAAGGATCCGCTGATCAACATGCGGTTGATCGGGCTGCGCGGCGTCTGGACCACCAACCTGGTCGGCCTGACGTTCGGCTTCGCGATGTACGGCAGCTTCCTGCTCCTGCCGACCCTGCTCGAACTGCCGGCGGTCACCGGGTACGGCTTCGGCAAGTCGGTCTCCACGGCGGGCCTGTTCCTGCTGCCCAGCACGCTGATGATGATGGTCTTCGGTCCGATCTCCGGAGTGCTGGAGAGGCGCTACGGCCCCAAGCTGCCGCTGATCCTGGGCGCGATCCTGGAGACGGCCGCGTTCGCGCTGCCCGCCTTCGCCCACCACACGACCTGGCAGCTGCTGGCGTCCGGATTCCTCTCCGGGGCCGGCCTCGGCTTCGCCTTCGCCGCCATGTCGAACGCGATCATCGAGAGCGTCCCGGCCAGCCACACCGGCGAGGCGACGAGCGTCAACACCATCGTGCGGTCGATCGGCGGCAGCGTCGGCAGCGCGGTGGTCGCCGCG
>DASWRZ010000262.1:0-21227 GCA_036402935.1 Actinoplanes sp. | reverse complement strand
TCTGGGACGACTGCCCCGGCGGCTGCTGTCCCACGCCCCGGCGGCCCGCCGCGACTCGCCCCAGCTAGGGAGAATGATGACTGAGCGCAAGGCCGTCGAGAGCTGGCTCACCGACATGGACGGCGTGCTCGTCCACGAGGGTTCGCCGGTGCCGGGCGCCCCGGAGTTCGTCAACCGGATGAAGACGTCGGGCAAGCCGTTCCTGATCCTCACCAACAACTCGATCTACACGCCCCGCGACCTGCAGGCCCGGCTCGGCCGCATGGGCTTCGACGTGCCGGAGCGGTCGATCTGGACGGCCGCCCTGGCCACCGCGCAGTTCCTGGCCGACCAGCGGCCCGGCGGCACGGCGTACGTCATCGGCGAGGCCGGCCTGACCACCGCGATGCACGCGGCGGGCTACGTGCTGACCGAGTTCGACCCCGACTACGTGGTGCTCGGCGAGACCCGCATCTACAGCTTCGAGGCGATCACCAAGGCCATCCGCCTGATCGACAACGGCGCCCGCTTCATCTGTACCAACCCCGACGCCACCGGCCCCTCCAACGAGGGCGCCCTCCCGGCCGCCGGCTCGGTCGCCGCGATGATCTCCAAGGCGACGGGCGTCGAGCCGTACTTCGTCGGCAAGCCCAACCCGATGATGATGCGGTCGGCCCTCAACACCATCGAGGCCCACAGCGAGAGCACCGCGATGATCGGCGACCGGATGGACACCGACGTGCTGTGCGGCCTCGAGGCCGGCCTCGAGACCATCCTGGTGCTGACCGGCATCAGCACGCGGGCCGAGAGCGAGCGCTACCCGTACCGCCCGTCCCGCGTCGTCGACTCGGTCGCCGACCTCATCGGCGAGATCTGAGCTCGGCCTCGGCACTGACCGGGGTGAACAGGTTGACCAGGGTGCCGTCCGGGTCGCGGAAGAGCAGCGACCGGTTGCCCCACGGCATCGTGGTGGGTTCCTGGACGACCTCTGAGAGCGCATCGTGCAGCCGGGCGAACTCGGCGTCCACATCGTCCACGCGGAACTCGATGATGGCCGAGCGGTTGGCGGCCGGCTCGGCCGCCCCCGTGGTTCTGCCGCTGCCGATGGCGAGCGTCGCCCCCGGCAGAACGAGTTCGGCGAAGTCGGGCGTGTAGCGGCGGGCGGCCTGCCCGGTGACCCGCTCGTAGAAGTCGGTGAGTGCGCCGACCTGGTCGGTGATGATGCGTACCGAGGAGAAGTTCATGGCGGTCACGCTAGAACCAATACCGGACAGGGTCCGCCCGGTTTTTGCGCGAGAATAAAAATGTGACCCGTCCGACCGCCCGGGTGCTCGCCCTCCTGGAGATCCTCCAGAACGGTGGCACCCACACCGCCGCCGATCTCGCCGAACGCCTGGCGGTCGACGAGCGCACCGTGCGCCGCTACGCCGAGCACCTGCTCGACCTCGAGATACCGGTCGAGTCGGTGCGCGGCCGCTACGGCGGTTACCGGCTGGCCCCGGGATTCCGCATGCCGCCGCTCATGCTCACCGACGAGGAGGCGCTCGCCGTCCTGCTCGGCCTGGCCCGTTCCGGCGAAGCCGCCGGGTCCGCGGCCGCGAAGGTGCGCCGGGTGCTGCCCAAGACGCTGGCGGCCCGGCTCGAGGCGCTGTTCGCCTTCGCCGCCGAGCCCGGGCACCAGGCGCCGACCCCGGAGGCTTCGATCATGCTGCGGCTGGCCGAGGCGACCCGGCTCCGCCGGCCCGCGCTGATCGCGTACGCCGACCGGGCCGGCCGGAGCAGCGAGCGCACTCTGCATCCGTACGGGATCGTCGCGCGCTCCGGCCGCTGGTACGTGACCGGAACCGACTCGGCGTCCGGCGAGATGCGCACCTTCCGCCTCGACCGGATCGCCTCGGCCCGGATCCTGCCCGGCACCTTCACCGTGCCCGCGGACTTCCACCCGGCCGACGCCGTCCGTACGAGCCTGGCCGCCGCCCCGTGGCGGCACGAGGTCGTGGTCGCCGTGCGGGGCACCGCCGACGAGGTGGGCGCCCGCCTGCCGCGCGCAATCGCCACGATCGACCCGGACGCCGGCCACGACGACTGGGTCCTCGTGCGCCTGCGCGCGGAACGCCTCGACTGGCTGCCCGGCCTCCTTGCCGGCCTGGGCCTGCCCTTCGTCGTCAAGAAGCCGGCCGAACTCCGCGACCTCGTCCGCGCGTGGGCCGACCGCGTGGCCGTCTGGGCCGCCGCGACCTCGGAGTCCGACTGCGCCTGATCGCGGGGCCGCCGTCGCCGTCGTCGCGCTGGGCGCGTCGCCGTCGTCGCGCTGGGCGCGTCGCCGTCGTCGCGCTGGGCGTGTCGCCGTCGTCGCGCTGGGCGTGTCGCCGTCGTCGCGCTGGGCGTGCCGCCGTTTTCGCGCTGGACGTGCCGCCGTCGTCGCGCTGGGCGCGCCGTCTTCGCGCTGGACGGCCGTCTTCGCGGTGGAACAGACGGGATGCGTCGACGTGCCGGTCAAGACCGAAACGGAGAGGACTCCGCTGCCGGCTATCGCTCGCTGGACCAGCGCGTCGTGACGGCTATCGCCGGGCGGTAGGCGTCCAGGTGGCCGGCGAGCCCTGAGGTCCGGTCGTGGGTGACGATGCGGTAGATCAGGGCGCGGATCAGCATCTGGGGCCACTCGGCGAGGTGGGACCAGCGGGCGGCCAGATCGGGGCCGGCGCCGTACCAGCAGAGGGCGTCGACGACCGCGACCGCTGACGCCCACGACGGGGGTCGCCAGTAGAGGGGCCAGTCGATGACGGCCGGCGGCAGGCCGTCGGCGAAGAGCACGTTGCCGGGCAGGTCGCCGTGGACCGCCTGAGCCGGCAGGCTCACCGGGCGGCGGGCCCCGAGCAGCGGCTCCAGCAGGTCTACGGCAGCGGGCGAGGCCTCCATCGGGGATTCCTCCCAGGCGACCCGATCGCCCTCGGACCACGGGTCGTCGCGCTGATCGAGGAACGCGGGCCTGGGCAGGTCCCGGAGCGCGGCGTGGAAGGCGATCCCGGCCCGGAGCACGTCGTCCGGCCGGGTCACGTCCGGCTCGCCCGGGAGGAAGCGGCTCGCCTCCCAGCCGTCCGACACCCACTCGCCGTCCGACGTCCGGACCGGCCGGGCGACGCGGAAGCCGGGGTCTTCGGGCAGGCGGTCGAGGACCTCGGCGCGCCACAGCGTCTCGGGCAGGTACTCGACCGGCTTGAGTACGAGGTCGCCGGCTCGCCACGTACCCCCTTTGCCGCCGGTCAGCCGCACCGGCTCGCCCACCGCTCCGAAGGCCCGGTGCGGGGGCGTGGTCACGGCAGCCGGGCCAGGACCGCACCGACCTCCGGCGCGTGCCGCCGCCGCTCCCAGCGGTCGAGGAGGGTCGTCTCCGTGCCCATCCGCAGGCCGTCGAAGATCAGCGCCTTGATCGTCACAGCGACGAGTATCCCTTGACCACTAGGGTGATGATGCGGGCGCACGACATCGCGGCGAGAGGTTCTGCCATGACTCCGGACGACCACTACATCCGAGCCGAGCAGCTGGCCGACCAGGCCGCCGGCACCTTCCAGACGATCCTCGACGCGGGCGCCCAGCGCCCGATCGACGCCGACATCCGCGCCGCCTGGTTCGCCGAGATGGGCGTCCTGGCCCGGCTCGCCCAGGTGCACGCCACCCTCGCCACCCGCGCGGCCCTCGCCCCGGCCTACCAGCCGGCCGCCGGCCCCTACCCGGACCAGCCCGGCCCCTACCCGGACCCGCCCGGCCCCTATCAGGGCCAGCCCGTGCCCTATCCGGGCCAGCCCGCCCCGGCGCCCCAGTCCCCGTCGACCTGGGCTCCGCCGCCCGCGAACTGACCGCGGTCGGAGCAACCCGGCTGCCACGACATCGCCGGGCCCGCACACCACGTGGCGGCAAGACACGTCCATCGGGACATCATGCCGGTGGGCCGACCGGGCTGATCGGGGTCCTTCGAAGAGGTGGCCGGGCGGACCCGGATGCCGCGTCGATGGGGGCAGGGCCTAGCGTGGGCGCGTGTCGCGTCTGCTTCGTCCGGCCCGGGTCGTGCCGGCCGCGCTGGTTGTGGTCGTCGCGGTGGCTGTCGCCGGGTGGGCGATGCGGTCGCCGGCCAAGACCACGCACTGGGTCGAGCCCGCGATCCAGGCGCCGTCGGCGAGCATCGCGCCCCCGGTCGAACTGACCGTGCAGAAGCCTCCCAAGGCTCTGCCGGTGATCAGCTACTACAAGGTGCCGGGCGGGTTCCCGGCCGACCAGGCGTCGACGTCGACCACGCCGCTGACCGAGGGCGTGCGGCCCGACGACAAGGTGGCCGTCTACGACGCGCCCGGCGGGCGGCCCAGGGCCTACCTGCCGGCCCAGATCAGCGGCGTCGACGTGACCGTGCCGGTGGTGGGCCGCGACCAGGGGTGGACGGCGGTGCTGCTGCCGTCGGTCGACCGGACCATCGGCTGGCTCGCCCCGGCCGGCGACTACACCACCGGTCAGCTGCACGACCAGCTGGTCCTCAAGCGCGGTGACCACGAGCTGACGTGGCTGCGCGACGGCGTACGGAAGGCAAGCTGGACCGTCGCGACCGGCGCGACCCAGACGCCGACGCCGCTGGGCCGCACGTTCGTGCTCGGCCGGACGGTGACCGACGGCGACGAATATGCGGGGCTCGACGCTCTCGTGCTCGGCGCGGTGCCGGAGGAGAAGGAGGCGCTGGCGCCCGGGCTGCGCGACGGGCACACGGCGATCCACAGCTGGTATCACTCCTCGGTTTTCGGCCATGACATCTCCAACGGCTGCATCCGCGTGCCGAAGGCGGGCCAGCGGGAGCTGCTGGACGAGATCCCGTCCGGCACCGGCGTCAGCATCGTGGCCTAGGCGGACGATCGAGGAGAGACCGTGCCTGACACCGTGATCGCGGCCGCCTGGGTCGTCGTGCGCGACCGGCGCGTGCTGGTCGTGCGCGCCCACGACGCGGACGCGTTCTATCTGCCCGGCGGCAAGCCGGAACCGGGCGAGTCCTATGCCGAGGCCGCCGCCCGCGAGGTCCGCGAGGAGGTCGGCATGGTCGTCGACCCGGCCGCGCTGACGTCGTTCGCCGATTTCATCGCGCCGGCCCACAACCGTGCGCCCGGCACCCAGGTCCGCCTGATCTGTTTCGAAGGCGGCGACCCCGGAAGCGACCCCAAACCGGCGAACGAGATCGCCGAGCTGGCCTGGTTCGCCCAGGGGGACGCCCAGCGCACGGCCCCCGCGATCCGCCTGGTGCTGGCCCAGTTGCTCAGCGAGGGCCGGATCGACTGAAACGCCTCATTTCCATCGGACGAAGGCCTCCCCGATGCGGGGCGTCATCACCATGCTTCCCGCGTTCAAGGGCTTCCCGCGTTCAAGGCTTCCCGCGTTCAAGGCTTCCCCCGTTCAAGGCTTCCCGCGTTCAAGGCTTCCGGCGCTCGAGCCGGCCCGGACCGTGTCGCCGGGACGTCGGCCGGCCGAGGTCACCGGGCGGCGTGGGCGAAGAAGCGGTTGGCCACGGCCGTGTGGATGCTGAAGCCCAGCTCGGTCGGACCGTAGAGGATCTCCCAGCCCAGCGACTCGGCGTTGGGCGACGGCGGCTTCAGCCCGGACGCCGAGGCGAGAGCCGGCAGGAGGCCGAAGACCAGCAGCGTACCGTCGGGGGCGCTCACCGTGTCGAAGAGCTTGACCGTCGCCGGGTCGGCGGTCAGGCCGGTCTCCTCCTCGAGTTCGCGGGTCGCCGCGGCCTGCCACGTCTCGTCGACGTCGACGTAGCCGCCCGGCAGGGCGAGGCACTCGCGGGCCGGCGGGATGGCCCGGCGCACCGCCAGCAGGCCCGAACCGACCGGCTGCACCGCGACCGCGACCGGCTTGGGGTTGAGATAGCTGGTCTCGCCGCAGGCTGTGCACCGGCGCGGCCACGGCTGGCGGCGGATGAACCGGGCCCCGCAGAAGGTGCAGTGCGCGAACTTGTCAGGCATGTTCCGGCTCAGGCACGTTCTGACTCGGGCCTGGAGGGGCGAAGGCGTGCAGTGGCGAGGGCACGATCTGGCTCAGGCATGGAGTGGCTAGGCATGGAGTGGCGAGGGCACGATCTGGCTCAGGCATGGAGTGGCGAGTTGCAGGCGGCGACCAGGGCTTGGCGGCACGCGTTGGTCAGGGGCCGGAGCGCGGCGTCGCGCTGCTGCGCCTCGTAGCCGTTGACCGCGGCGCCGGGCGCATTGAGGTCGGCCAGGGCGAGCACCTGGTCGAGGACGCTGGCCCGGGCGAACAGCCGGCGGGCCCGCGGGTCGAAGCCGGGCGGCAGGGTGGCCGTGCTCTCCGGGCGGCGCAGCGCCTGCAGCGCTCCGGCCAGCTCGGGTTTCCACTGGGCGATGTCGAGCTTGGTGAGCTGGGCGGTGGCCTCGCTGAGCGCGACGGTCAGCTCGCCCTCGGCCTCGGCGGCGCCCATCTGGAACACCGGCCGGTAGTTTTCGACCGGGAAGAACTGCCACCGCACCGTCTCGAACTCGACCCCCGAGCCGGACACGTGCCGCTGCACCTGCGGGACCACGCCGAACGACGGGGTCATCACCGCCTCGCCGGCCAGCAGCGCGGCGCCGGTCAGCTCACCCGGGCCGGGCAGGCCGCGCGGGTCGCCGGGGGCCGGAAGGACCAGCCGGATCTCGTCCGGGTGCAGCTTGGCGAAGACCGGCAGGGCGTGCGGCAGGGGCACGTCGGTCCAGGTGCCGGGGGCGTCGGTGACGAGGTGCTCCTCGTCGGTCACGATCTCGTCGGGCACCTCGTCGAACGGCGCCAGGCCGGCGCGCCAGGCGCGCACCCAGGTCACGAACCGGGTCGAGCGCCGCGCGGTGCGGACGGCCGCATCAGCAGCGGGGGACATGCGAGCAAGGGTACGTGCCGATTGGGAAGGTTGTCTCGGCCGGAGCGTCTAAAACCACGTGTCCCAACGCACGGGTTACCGTGCGGACATGTATGGGGAGGATGTACTCAAGTCCGATTGGCGCAAGCGCCGCAAGGTGCCCGAGGTGGACGCCGAACCCGACCTCGTCGTGGAGGACGCCGACTCCGGTTTCTGCGGTGCGGTGGTCGGTTTCGAGCTGGGGGCGGTGGTGCTGGAGGACCGGTTCGGCAAGCGGCGCAACTTCCCGCTGTCGCCGGCCGCCTTCCTGCTCGACGGCAAGGCGGTGACCCTGCGCAAGCCGGCCGCTCTGATCAAGCCGGTCGGCATTCCGAAAACCGCCTCCGGCTCGATCGCGGTCGACAACGTCAAGGCGCAGGTGGCGAAGGCCAGCCGGATCTGGGTCGAGGGCATCCACGACGCCGCCCTGATCGAGCGGATCTGGGGCGACGACCTGCGCATCGAGGGCATCGTGGTGGAGCCGCTGGACGGCATCGACGACCTGGCCGCCGCGGTCGCTTCCTTTCGGCCCGGACCGAAGAGGAAGATCGGCGTGCTGGTCGACCACCTGGTGCCGGGCTCCAAGGAGAGCCGCATCGTCGCCGCCGTCACCGACCCGAACGTGCTGGTCACCGGCCATCCCTACATCGACGTCTGGCAGGCGGTGAAGCCGCAGCGGGTCGGCCTCTCGAAGTGGCCGGTGATCCCGCCCGGCCGCCCCTGGAAGGAGGGCATCTGCCAGGCGGTCGGGGTGCGCGAGCCGGCCGACATGTGGCGGCGCATCCTCAAGTCGGTGAGCAGCTACAAGGACGTCGAGACGCCGTTGATCAACTCGATGGAGCGGTTGATCGACTTCGTCACGGTCGTCGACTGAAAGCTTCCCGGAGGCGCCGGCCCACGGACGCCAACCGGTCGGGCGGATGGGCGGCATAGCCGATGACCAGGCCGGGCGGGCCGGGCGCGATCCGGTGCCAGGACAACGGATGCACGAGCACACCCGCCCGGGCGGCCAGCGAAGCCAGCTCGGTGTCGGGTGTGTCGCCGTCCATCATCACCAGCAGGTGGAGACCGGCCGCGACGCCCGCGACGCGGGCGCCCGGCAGGTGGGTGCGGAGGCCGGCCAGCAGGGCGTCGCGGCGGCGGCGTTGACGCGTACGTACGTGCCGCAGGTGCCGCTCGTAGTCGCCGGTGGCCAGCAACCGGGCCAGCACGAGTTGGGGGAGCGCGGGATTGCCCAGGTCGGTGGCGTGCTTCGCGGCGAGCAGGTGGGACTGCCGGTGGCGGGGCGCGACGAGCCAACCCAGGCGCATCCCGGGCGCCAGCGATTTGCTGACGCTTCCCGCGTACGCGACGTGGTCCGGCAACGACCCCTGCAGGGCGGCGACCGGGGATCGGTCGTAGCGGTGTTCCGCGTCGTAGTCGTCCTCGACGATCAGGCCACCCCCGGACGCCCAGGCCAGGAGTGCGCGGCGCCGGGGCGGGCTGAGCACGACCCCGGTCGGGAACTGGTGGGCCGGGGTCAGCACGGCCACCGGCTCGGTGAGGGCGTCGACGCGCACACCCTCGTCGTCGACGGGCACGGGCACGCCGCGTACGCCCCAATGCGCGAGTTGATCCCGCGCCCCTCGTGATCCCGGGTCCTCGACCGCGACCGCGGTCGTTCCCGACGCGCGCAAGGTCTGCGCCAGCAGACCGAGCGCCTGCGCGACGCCGCTGACCACGATCACATCGTCGGGTTCGCCGCGCACGCCCCGGGTGCGGGCCAGCCAGGACGCCAGCTCGGCGCGCAACCGCGGGCTGCCGCCCGGATCGCCATAACCGAGGTCCGCGGCGGAGACCTCCGCGAGAACCGCGCGCTCGGCGCGCAACCATCCCGTACGCGGGAAGGCCGCGAGGTCGGGCACCCCCGGCGACAGGTCGAGGTCGATGCCGTCGGCCGGCGGCAGCGGCAGCCGCAGGCGATCGAGCAGCCGGCGTCGGTCGCGCGGCTCGCCGGCCGGTGTGCCCCGCGCGATCACCACCGTGCCGGCGCCCGTCCGTGCCCCGGCGAGCCCCTCGTCGATCAGCCGCTGGTAGGCCTCGACCACCACGCCACGGGAGATCCCCAGCTCTTCCGCGAGCCGCCGGGTGGCGGGCAGGGAGGAACCGGTGGGCAGCCGGCCCTCGCCGATCGCGTCCCGCAGGCCCTCGGTCAGCCAGGTGGTCAGGCCGTGCTTCGGCGCGTCCTCTTTGACCAGCTGAAGGAAGTCGCTTCCCGGAATCGGTCCACTCCCTGTTGGTCTACTCGCCATTGGTCTACTTCTTGGCGCTCTGATTGGTCCTTCAACTGGACCATACGCGGGTCGAACATGGTTGGCGTGTCTGCTGTCGCGCTCGTTTCACCGCGTACGGAATCGCCGCTCGCCGCCGGCCTGGCCGGCGCTCTCGGCATGGTCTTCGTCGGCGGCAGCGTCGCCGTCTCGGGCGCGCTCGCCGGGGCCCCGGTCCTGACCGTGCAGGCCCTGCGGTACGCCGTGGCCTGCCTGTTGTTGCTCCTGTTCGCCCGCCGATCGGGGGCGCGGATCATCGCGCCGCGGGGCGTGGAGTGGCTGTGGCTGTGCGGGGTCGTGGTGACCGGGATGTTCGTGTTCAACCTGGCGCTGGTCCACGGGGCACGCCATGCCGAACCGGCCGTGCTCGGGGTGGCCGTCGCCTGTGTGCCGATCCTGCTGGCGGTGGCCGGGCCGCTGTCGCAGGGCCGTCGTCCGCTGCCGCGGCTCGTTCTCGCGGCGACCGTCGTGACCGCAGGAGCGGGGCTGGTCCAGGGGCTGGGGCGAGCCGATCGGCTGGGGTTGATGTGGGCGGTGGTGACGTTCGCTTGTGAGGCCGGGTTCACGCTGCTCGCGATGCCGGTGCTGGGCCGGCACGGTCCGCTCGGGGTTTCGGTGCACTCGACGTGGATGGCCGGGCTGCTGTTCGCGGCCGGCGGCCTGTTCTCCGAGGGTCCGTCCGCGGTTCTGCGGCTCACGCCCGAGGACCTGCTGGCCGGCGCCTATCTGGCGGTCGCGGTGACGGCGGTGGCGTTCGTGCTCTGGTACACGTGCGTCTCGCGGCTCGGTGCGGCCCGCGCGGGCCTGCTGACCGGGATCGCGCCGATCGCGGCCGCGGTGACCGGGGTTCTGATCGGCGAGCCGGTGCCCCGGCCGCTCGTCTGGGCCGGAGTCCTGACCGTGGCCTGCGGCCTGGCGATCGGGCTCAGGGCTCCTCGTCCGGCTCCGGCCTTTGCGGCCGCAGAGCCGTGACGTCGCCTTCTTGCATGTAGTCAGGCTTGCATGTAGTCAGGCTTGCATGTAGCCAGGCTTTCTTGTAGTCAGGCCAGGTGCCGGGGGTCGCGGCTGAAGACGAACGTGGCGACGTCGATCTTGTCGACCCGGCCGGTGTCGGGGTCGCGGAGGATGGTCAGGATCTCGCCCTCGTCCTCGCCGTCCACGCCGCGCCAGCGGTCGGGCGCCTCCCTGACAAATCGTGAATACCGGCCGTGGTGGCTCATCTCCACCGCGTCGCCGTCGGCCGTCACCTCGTACTCGCGGCCCATCCACCACCAGCGCCCGCAGATCTCCGCCGCCTCGCCCTCGGGTGGCGCCGGCGGCAGCCAGGTCGCCGGGGCCGCCGGTTCGGCGTCGACCACGGCGTCCAGCGCGGCCAGGCTGACCTCCTTGACGCTGGTCCCGGTCAGGCTGTACGAGTTGGCGAACACCACCACCCCGAGCCGGCTGCGCCGATGCACCGACAGGTGGGCCAGATAGCCCGGCATCGAGCCGCCGTGCCCGACGTAGACCCGCTCGCCGACCCGGAACAGCTGCGGGCCCAGTCCGTGCCCGCCGGTCCACGACTCCAGATCGTGGATCACCACCGGCGTGCACATCTCGTCGACCGTCTCCCGGGCCAGCACCGCCGGTGCCGGGTCGGTCAGGAACGCCGCCCACTTCGCCATGTCGGTCGCGGTCGACCAGAGCTGCCCGGCCGGCGCCATCGCCCCGGCATCGCACCGGGGCTCCTCGTGCAGCGTCCCGCCCAGCGCGTGGACCACGTAGCCGCGGGCGAACGGTTCGACCGGCAGGTAGGTCGTCCGTTTCATGCCCAGCGGGTCGAGCACCCGCTTGCCGGCCAGCGACTGCCAGGTCTCCCCGGTCACCCGCTCCAGCACCGCCCCGAGCAGCCCGTACGCCAGATTGGAGTAGCGGTAGCGGCGGAACGGGGCGCCGTACAGCTTGTCGTAGCCCAGCTCGGCCAGCAGCTGGTCGACGTCGCCGCCGTCGCGCCGCTCCCACCACGCGCCGTCCGGCTCCCGCTGCAGGCCCGAGACGTGCCCGAGCAGCTGGCGCAGCGTGACCCCGCCGACCGGGGTGCCCGGCAGATGGCGGTAGAGCAGGTCGTCGAGGGCGAAGAAGCCCTCGTCGCGCAGCTGCATGACCATCGCCGCGGTCATCGTCTTGGTGATCGAACCCAGGCGGTACTGCGTCTTCGCGTCCGGCCGGGGCTGCTCGCCGACCCCGGCGAAATGCAGGACCGCGCGGTCGCGGACCACGGCGAGCGCCAGGGACGGCGTACGCCCCTGGGCCTGCGCGCGAGCGGCGATCTCGTCGACCCGGCGGGCGGTGTCCGGCAGCAACGACACGGTGGACCCCTTCGATGATTGACTCATGGGCTTAACTGCCCGCCCTAGTTTCGGGAAACGCGGCATCGCCGTATGAGCGTGACCGTGTCACGATCGAAGGGTGGAAGCGATTCTCTGGATCGTGCTCGGCGTCGTACTCGCGATCGCCGAGGCTTTCACCGCGACCCTGTTCATCATTTTCTTCGCGGTCGGGGCGCTGGCCGCGGGCGGAGCGGCCGCGCTCGGCGCGTCTCCGCTCCTGCAGGTGATCGTTTTTGCGCTCGTCTCCGGCATGTCGGTGGTCGCGCTGCGGCCGATAATCATCCAGCATGCCAAGTTGGCGTCCGAGACCGGCGACACGCCGTTCGGCCTCGAGGCGATCGAAGGCGGTCACGGGACCGTCGTGGAAGAGATCAACAGCGATCGCGGCATGATCAAGATCGACGGCGAGATGTGGCAGGCGCGGTCGTTCGACGGCAACGAGATCTACCTCCCAGGCGAACGCGTCCGGGTCATCAAAGTCATCGGCGCCACCGCGATCGTGTGGCGCGAAGGCATGCCGAACATATAGAGAGGCGCCATGGAAGCAGCGATCGGTGTTCTCATCCTCGTCATCCTGATTTTCGCCGTCACTACGCTCGTGCGTTCTGTCCGCGTCGTCCCGCAGCAGCGGATGGACGTCGTGGAGCGGCTGGGCAAATACAAGCGGACCCTCTCCCCGGGACTCAACCTGCTGATCCCGTTCGTCGACGCGGTCCGCAACAAGGTGGACATGCGCGAGGCGGTCGTGTCCTTCCCGCCCCAGCCCGTGATCACCTCCGACAACCTGGTCGTCTCGATCGACACGGTGCTCTACTACAAGGTCATCGACCCGGTGCGAGCCACCTACGAGATCGCGAACTTCCTGCAGGCCATCGAACAGCTGACGGTCACCACGCTGCGTAACGTCATCGGCTCGCTCGACCTGGAGCGCGCCCTGACCAGCCGCGAGGAGATCAACCGCCACCTGTCCACGGTGCTCGACGAGACCACGGGCCGCTGGGGGATCAAGGTCACCCGCGTCGAGATCAAGGCCATCGAGCCGCCGGCCAGCATCCGCGACTCGATGGAGAAGCAGATGCGCGCCGAGCGCGAGCGGCGCGCCACCATCCTCAACGCCGAAGGCCACAAGCAGGCGGCGATCCTCACCGCCGAGGGTGAGAAGCAGTCGTCGGTGCTGCGGGCCGACGGCGACCGACAGTCCCGCATCCTCCAGGCCGAGGGCCAGGCCAAGGCCATCCGCACGGTCTTCGACGCGATCCACCAGGCCAACCCGTCGCAGAAGGTGCTGGCCTACCAATACCTCCAGGCCCTGCCGCAGATCGCGAACGGCACCGCCAACAAGGTGTGGATCGTGCCGACCGAACTGAGCCGGGCGCTCGACGGCATCGGCGGCGCACTCGGCGGCCTGGCCAACATGGTCGGCGACGTGCCGACCTCCAAGGTCGACGCCGGCGCGGTCGAGCGCGAGGCAGCCGAGGCCGCCCGCGCGGCGGCCACCGAGGCGGCCAAGGTCGACCAGGCCGTACGCGCCGCGGAAGCCCAGGTCAGCGGCGACACTCCGGCGGTCGACCCGGACCGCACGGCCGCCCTCGCGGCCCCCGACCCGATCCCGCCGTCGGCCGCGCTGGGCAGCGCCGACTACAACGGACAGCAGGAGCCCGAAAGGGCCTGATTCCCGCCGCGTACCGAAGACGGCCGGTCCCGCAACGATGCGGGACCGGCCGTCTGGCTTGAGTCTCTGGCTTGAGTCTCTGGCTTGTGCGTCTGGCTTGTGTCTTTGGCTTGTTGCGTCTGGCTTGTTGCGTCTGGCTTGTTGCGTCTGGTTTATTGCCGCTTATTTGCGTCCGGTGTTTGCGTCCGGTTGTTGCGTCTGCTTTGTTGCGTCTGCTTTGTTGCGTCGCCGGGTGCAGGCCCGCGCCCGGCGACACGATTCGTCAGTCGGTCGCGGAGGCCGACTTCGAGGGATCCGCGCTGACGCTGTCCGACGGCTCGGCGCTCGGGGGCGCGCTCTGGTCGGCTCCGTTGTCACCGGCGTCGCCGGCAGCAGCGCCCGCGATGCCGGCCGCGGCCTTAGCGTCGGCCAGCGCGAGGCAGGCCTGCAGCAAGGTGGCCTGGGCCGAACTCACCGCGGCGGTCGCGGCGGCGTTGCCCGCCTGGTCGCCGGCGTCACCGGCCTGACCCGCGGCGTCGCTCGCCGACGCGGACGGCTCGGCGGCCTTGGCGGCCTTGGCGGCCGCCTTCTTCTTCGCGGCCGCTACCGCCTTGGCCCACTTCTTGGCCAGTTTCTTGTTCTTGGCGGCCGCGGCGGCCTTGTCACCAGCGGCCTTGCCAGCGGCCTTGTCGGCCGCCTTGTCGGCCGTGCCTCCGGCCGCGTCGTCGCCTGCCGCGGCTTGATCGTCGCCTGCGTTCTGGTCGGCCGCCGCCGCATCCGCCGCGAACGTGTCGCACGCCGTCTCGAGGGCCGCCGCCGACGCGAGCGCCGCGTCGCCCGCACCCTGCTCCTGCTGGGGCGCCAGCTTCTCGCCGTCGCAGAGCACGTCCCCGCCGTTGATCTCCAGCTTCAGGCACTTCGACACGTCGAACTGCTGCCCGTCCACGGTGACGATCTTCGACGCGGCCGGGGTCGTGCTCGCCGACGCGAGCTGGATTCCCGCCAGCCCGCCCGCTGTCAGCACACCCGCCACGACGACCGCCCCGATCACCTTGCGCCGGTTTCCGTTGCCCCGGTTCCTTCGGTACGTCCGCGATCTCATCGTCACTCCTCGTCGAGACTTGATGTGCCGGATGCGTGCCAGTACGGACCTTTCCGCGCCGACGGTTCAACGCCCTCCGCCGATCTCGCCCCGCCGAGCCCTCGGAAGAGCCGGCGTTTCCGCAGCCCAGACCGCCCGCGCGAGCTGTCTGGAAAAATGTCAAAAAACACCCGGCAGAGACCGCACTCGATTGCCGGAGCCGGGCCGCCGGGACGGCCACCGTCACCATGCGTGGTCGCCGGACGCGGCGGCTCCACTCGTCCGGAGGGCTCGGGCGACTTTCTGGGCGAATTGCCCGCACGCCCGGCACACGTTTGTCATGCTGCTCCCGCAGGATTCCCGACGGTTGCCCCCCGGGTCGTTGGGCTGAGCCCACACGAGGCGGCGCCATGAGCATCAGCCATCACCACACGGCGAGCGGTCGGCCGCTGCGGGTCTCTCCCGCCTGGGTCGGGGCCGCGAGGCCGGCCGCCGGCTCGGCGGCGCATCCGCATCTTCCCGTACGCGAGGCAGTCTGGATCTGGTCCGTCCGCCGCTACGCCCGTCAAGCACTCTGGGCGCTGCCGGCCGCCGCCCTGCTCCTCGGCTGGAGTTCGCTCGGCGTCAACCCGATACCCGGCACGCTGGTCGTCGAACTGGCCGCCGCCTGGCTCAGCCTGGTCGCCATGATCGCGCTGGCCGGGTTACTGGCCGGATCGCGTACGTGTCGCCCGGCCCTCGCCGGCCTCCTCCTCGGCCTGGCCGGTTTCCTGATCGCCCTGCCGGTGGCGGCGTTGCCGCCCGGCGTGGCGGCCGAAGGCTCGCCGCTCACCGCCGAAGCGATGCACACGGTGACCTTGGCCGGGGCGGCCTGCAGTGCCGGCGGATGGCTGCTGCTGGGCTGGGCGGTCTTCCGGTCCAAGCTGGTCAATCCGGCCGACGGCGTCCTGCTGATGCTGGCCGCGGCGTCGATCGGAGCGACCCCGTTCACCAAGCAGCCCCTACCGACGGTAGGGGCTCTTCTCTTGCTGGCCGCGGGCACCGGCCTGGCCTGGACCGGCTGCCGCCTGATCCCGCGGGTCTGACACTCCGGTGGCATGCTCCAAGGAGCACGCCACCGGAAGGAGCACCATGTCCAAGGTCGTCGCCGACATCTCGGTGTCGCTGGACGGTTTCGTCACCGGCCCCGACGCCGGACCCGGTTCGGGCCTCGGCCGAGGCGGCGAGGCCCTGCACACCTGGGCGTTCGAGCTGGACACCGTCGACGGCGAGGTCCTCGACGAGGCGATCGACGCGACCGGTGTCGTCATCATGGGGCGCCGCCTGTTCGACATCATCGACGCTCCCGACGGCTGGAACGACGAGATGGGCTACGGCGGCACCCGCGCGGCCCAGCCCCCGCTCCTGGTCGTCACCCGCACCCCGCCGGCCGAGGTCCGCCTGGCCGACCGCACCACGTTCATCGTCGACGGCATCGGCTCGGCGGTCTCCAAGGGCGTCGCGATGTCCGACGACCGAGACGTGGTCATCATGGGCGGCGGCCACACCGTCCGAACCGCCATCGAAGCCGGCGTGGTCGACGAACTGCGCCTGCACCTCGCCCCGGTCCTGCTGGGAGGCGGCACGCCCCTGTTCACCGGCGCCGCACCCCGGTCGCTGCGCCAGATCCACGTCCGCGCGTCCTCCCACGCCACCCACCTGACCTACCGATTGGACTAGCTCGGCGTCCCGGGGCCGCTTTCGGGGCCGAGGCCTATTGCCGACAATGAGCTCCTTCGGCCAACGGCCGAGCCTATGGTGAAATCTCCGAAATCCTGAACGTGACAGGCCCGAAGGCGGTCGTCATGATTACGGTCCGGGACGTTGATATTGATTCGGGAGGCCGGTGCCTCCGGGGCACTGTTACCGAAAGGTCCGCCGACCCCGCTTCGGGTGCGGCCGTGATCTTCGTGCACGGCTGGGGGAGCGGTCAGGCGGCCTATCGGTCGCGCGCGGAGCGGGTGGTGCGTGCCGTTGACTGCCGATGTCTGGCCTTCGACCTGAGTGGCCACGGCACCGATGCGGCGAACCTTTCCCGCTATTCGATCCATGAACACCTCGACGACGTCGTCTCGGCCTATGACTACTTGATCGCGCAAGGCGCGGACCCGGCCCGGGTGGCGGCATGCGGAGCCAGCTATGGCGCTTACCTGGTTGCTCTGCTGTCGGCACAAAGGCGTATAAATCGGGTGGTGCTGAGGGCGCCGCCCTTGGCGTCTGCCATCAAGATTCCGGCCTCGGAACAAGGTCTGTCGCGGAATTTGGACGGTCTTTCCGTCGTGTCCGATTTCGACGGTGCCGTCCTGGTCGTGGAATCCGAGCTGGACGAGGTTGTCCCGCACTCGAGCATTGTGGCGTACCTGGAGGCCTCCGGAAACGCCTCGCACGAGGTCATTCCCGGGGCCGGTCACGCTCTGGAACGGCCGGAGTGGGATGAAATGTTCGTCGGCTTCCTCATCGGCTGGTTCAAGGATCTGTGATCCGGGGGTGACAGGCATGCTCGGGTTGACCTGGTCTCAGGTTTTCGGCCTCTCGGTCATCGCGGCGGTGGTCACGGTCGTCGGAAACCTCATCGCCACGTGGCTCAAGGAATATTTCTTCGCGCGATCGCTGGACCGGTGGAGGGGCCGGCAGGCCGTTCTCGCGGTGAGTGCGAAATACCGGGATCCGCTTCTGCTGGCGACCCAGGAAATGAAGGACCGCGTCGCAGAGATATGCAGGTTGTATCCGACGAACTATCTGCGGAAGTCGGTCCTGTCGGCGCCCCCGTCCGAGCGGCTGCTGGCCAATTCGGTACAAGACGAGTACTACAAGCAGTACCGGTTGCTGAGCTCGCTCTACCGAGTGTGTTCCTTTTTTGGATGGCTCGAGCTCTATCGACAGGAGCTCACCTTCCTGCACGGCGCCCAGAGCCGGGTCGACGAAAAACTGGAAAGCGCCATCGAGGCGCTCCGGGACGACTTCGCCAACGGCCGCCTGAACGAGGCTCAGAACCTGCACCAATGGGCGGATCGGCTGATATTCCGCGAGGAACAGCGAGCCATCGGCGAGGTTATGCTCACTCGCACGCCGCCGCGTACGGTTATCGGCTACGGACCGTTCCGGTCGTTGTTCTTCCAGGCCCAGGAGGAAGCCGGCGGAGAGTTGTGGTGGATCCGCATCGTTTCGAACTTCCTCCTCGACCTCGACGCCGCCATGGATTTCCGGAAAACCCGTCTCCAAAGACTCGAACAGCATCTCGACGAGGCCATCCGCCTGTTGGAAAGCGAGGTCCCGGCTCGGGCGTGAGCCGCGACTTCGGAGGGCGGCGGGCGCCGGGTCATCGGGTCAGTTCGTAGAAGGCGAGCGCGGCCGCGGTGGCGACGTTCAACGAGTCGACGTCGTGGTGCATGGGGATGACGACGCGGATGTCGGACGCCGCCAGGGCGCGGCGGGTCAGGCCGGGGCCTTCGGCGCCCAGCAGAAGGGCGGGTCGGTCGCGCTGGGCGGGGGTGAGGCTTGCCAGGGGTACGGCGTCCGCCGCGGGAGTCATCGCGAGGATCGTGAAGCCGGCCGCGCTGATCTCCGACAGGGTGCCGGGCCAGTCGTCGGACTTGGCGTACGGGACGGCGAACACCTCGCCCATGCTGACGCGGACCGCCCGGCGGTAGAGGGGGTCGGCGCAGTCGGGGGAGAGGATCACGGCGTCCATGCCGAGGGCGGCGGCGCTGCGGAACAGGGCCCCCAGGTTGGTGTGGGTGTTCAGCCCTTCCAGCACGGCTATGCGGCGGGCCCCGGCCAGAACCTCGGCTACCGGCAGCGGCGGCTTGCGATGGAAGGACGCCAGGATGCCGCGGTGCACGTGGAAGCCGGTGATCGATTCCAGGACCGGCGGCGACGCCGCGTACAGGGGAGAAGCCGGCGGCAGGCCGGTCAGCTGATCCACCCGTTTCTCGTCGACGAGGGCCGACCGCATCTCGTAGCCGGCGCGCAGCGCCCGGTGGATGACCAGTTCGCCCTCGGCGATGAACAGGCCGTTCGGCGGTTCCCACCGGGTCCTCAGCTCGACGTCGGTGAGGGCCCGGTAGTCGCCGATCCGAACGTCGTCGGGGTCGGTGATGAGTTGCGGCACAGCGGCATTATCGCCGGAGGCCATCAGCCCAGGATCCTAGGACGGAAAGAGGCAGAGTTATGGCCGCCTTGCGGCGGGCCGAGGACGTACGCCGGTCACGGTGTCGGCCGACCTGCTGTTCTGCGGCGGTCAGATGGTGCGCGGCGGCGCGGCAGCCGGTAGAGGACGCTGCGGCGGTCAGGTGGTGGTCGGCGGCGCAGGCAGCCGGTAGAGGACGCTGCGGCGGATGGCCGGTGGCTCGGCCGGGTTGTCGAATTCGCGGTCGAGGACCATGCCGAGCCGTTGCATCACGGCGTGCGAGCGCGCGTTGCCGACGGCGGCGATGGCGAGGATCTCGGGGAGCTTCAACGTCTCGAAGCCGTACCCGACGACCGCGCGGGCGGCTTCCGTCGCGTACCCCTGACCCCAGGCCCATCGGGCCAGCCGCCAGCCGATCTCGACGCCGTCGAACGGGACCTCCTCGTCGACCGGGTCGAGGCCGGCCATGCCGGCGAGCCGGCCGGTCCCGCGCACCTCGATCGCCCACCAGCCCCAGCCGCGCCAAGCCACCTCGTCGCGGAAGTGGGTCATCGAGCCCAGCGATTGCTCGCGGCTGAGCACGCCGTCGAAGAACTCGCGTACGGACGGGTCGGCGTTGAGGGCCGCCCAGTCGTCCAGGTCGTCGTCGCGCCACTGCCGCAGCAGCAGCCGGGGAGTCGTCAGCATCGACCGAGAGGTTAGCGGCTCCCCGGCAGGCGGGGAGTCGCCAGCATCGACCGAGAGGTCAGCGGGTCAGCAGCTGCCGGATGGTCTCGATCGAGCGCACGAAGTATCGGTGGCCGGGCGGGCGGGTGAGGAAGTCGGCCAGCGAGTACAGGTCGAGGGCCTGGCTGAGCCCGCGCCACCCGGGTGGGAGGAATCCGCCGTAGTCGGTGAAGCCGCGCAGGAAGCCGTCGGCGAAGCCGGGCGCGCGTTCGTGGCGCAGCAGGTTGCCGACGTCGAACAGCGGCGAGCTGCTGAACGCGAACTCCCAGTCGAGCACGGCGGTCACCCACCAGCGGCCGTCGTGCTGCTCGGCCAGGATGTTCTTGGGATTGAAATCGGCGTGGACCAGTTGCCGGGCGCCGCGCAGCGACGCGAGGGGAGGGGCGGCTCTTTCCGCGTACCGTAAAAGGGCGTTTTGCTCCGCACTCGTCAGATGCCCCTCGGCATTGCCTTCTGTAAGGCATCGCTCCACGAACTCGGGCAGGCCCTCGATCGGATCGGCGCCCGGCGGCCCCGGCTCGAGATCGCTGCCGGAGAAGAAGCCGGGCGAATCGAAAGAAACCGTGCCGAGCGTGGCGAGCACCGCGCCGGTGGAACGGCCCAGTTCCGCCGCCTCGCCGGCGCTCAGCTTGGGCAGCACCTCGCTCATCGGGCGGCCCGGCATGAACGTCATGAGCAGCACCGACTCGCCGGCGCTGCGGCCGTCGGGGTCGGCGGCGACGATCGTCGGCACCGGCACGATCGGGCCGACGCGCCAGGCCAGCGCCGTCTCGACCGCGCACGCGTTGAAGCGGCGGTAGCGGCGCAGGACGAACGACTCACCGCCGTCGACGATTACTTGTATATTTTCGTTGCTGTATCCGCCCGTCAATGGTTGCGCGGCGATGATTCGCCGGTTCGGCAGTGCGACAGCCTCGATCCAACGGCTGATCCCGGGCTCCAGGCGCATGGACTCATCAAATCCGCTTCCGCGACCGAGAACCATTAAGGGCCGGTGAAGAATCGGCATACCACGGTGGTTTATCCTTCGCCGCGCCTTGACCGGCGGGCGCTGCGAGGATGGCGAAATGCCTGCGGAACTGACCGTCGCCCCCCTCGCCGAACTGCGTCTGCGCACGAGCGTGAAATGGCGCAACTACCCCGAAGACGTCCTGCCGCTGTTCGTCGCCGAGATGGACTACGACCTCGCCCCGCCGGTCGCCGCGGCGTTGCACGCCGCGATCTCCCGGTCCGACACCGGTTACGCGCCGCTTTCGGTCGAGCTGGGACGGGCGTACGCGGGTTTCGCGTCCCGCCGGTGGGGCTGGGAGGTGGACCCGGCCCAGGTCACCAGCGTCACCGACGTGGGGGTGGGGGTGATCGAGGTGCTGCGCACGCGGGTCCGCCCCGGGGACGTGGTGGTGATCAGCCCGCCGGTCTACCCGCCGTTCTTCGACTGGGCGCCCGAGGCGTCGGCCCGGCTGCTTTCGGTGCCGCTGGCCGCGGGCCGTCTCGACCTGTCGGCGATCGAACGGGCGTTCGCGACCCATCCAGCGGCCTATGTGCTGAGCAACCCGCACAATCCGGTCGGCCGGGTGCACACGTTCGACGAGTTGGCCGCGCTGGTGCGGTTGGCGCGCCTGTACGGCGTTCTGCTGATCAGCGACGAGATCCACGCGCCCCTGGTCCTGCCGGGTGCGGTCTTCACGCCGCTGCTGAGCGTGCCCGGCGCGCCCGACGTGGCGGTCGCGGTGGTATCGGCGAGCAAGGCGTTCAACCTGGCCGGCCTGAAGTGCGCGGCGATCGTGACGGCCTCGGACCGGCTGGCCGGGCTGGTCGCCCGGATGCCGGCCGAGGTGCACGAGAGGACCGGTCACCTGGGAGTCCTGGCGTCGATCGCCGCCTTCTCCGCGGGCGACTCGTGGCTGGACGACCTGATCTTCTCACTGGCCGCTCGGCGCGAGCAGCTGACCGACCTGCTGGCGACGCGGCTGCCCCGGGCCCGATGGACCCCGCCCGAAGCGACCTACTTGTCGTGGCTGG
>DASWRZ010000261.1:0-1938 GCA_036402935.1 Actinoplanes sp. | reverse complement strand
CGCGTCGACCTGGGAAGAGTGCCGCATCCTCCTGGACAAGTACGAGATCGACCTGATGGTGCTCGACGGCGAGGCCGCCCCGGCCGGCGGCCTCGGCATCGCCCGGCAGACCAAGGACGAGTACGCCGTCCCGCCGCCGGTGTGCGTGGTGCTGGCCCGGGCCGCCGACCGCTGGCTCGCCGCCTACGCCCAGGTCGACCAGACCCTGATCTACCCGCTCGACCCGGTCACCACCGGGCAGACCATCGCCGCCATGCTGCGTGACCGCCGCAACGGAGTGGTCCCGCTGGGCACCATGGGCACGCTGGGCTGACTCGCACCTCTCAAGCCGTACCCCTCGGACGGAGACCCGCCATGGGCGCACGCACCTGGCCCAACCTGACCAGCGCCTTGATGCGAGGCGAGGAACTCGCCACGTCCGACACCGCGTGGGCGATGGGCGAGATCATGGCGGGCAACACCACGCCCGTACAGGTCGCCGGCTTCGCGATCGCGCTGCGGGCCAAGGGTGAGACCCCGGCCGAGCTGGCCGGGCTCGTCGAGGCCATGCTGGCCAGCGCGACCCTGGTCGTGCTCCCCGAGGAGCAGCGCACCGACGCGGTCGACGTGGTCGGCACCGGCGGCGACCGGGCCAACACGGTCAACATCTCGACGATGGCCGCGATCGTCACGGCCGCGTCCGGGGTACGCGTGGTCAAGCACGGCAACCGCTCGGCGTCCTCGACGACCGGCACCGCCGACCTGCTCGAGCACTTCGGCCTGCCGCTCGACCTGGGCCCGGAGGGAGTGGTCCGCACGGTGGCCGAGGCCGGCATGGGCTTCTGCTTCGCCGCCCGCTACCACCCTGGCATGCGGCACGCCGCGGTCACCCGGCGCGAGCTGGGCGTGCCGACGTTCTTCAACATGCTCGGCCCGCTGACCAACCCGGCCCGGCCCACCGCCGCCGCGGTCGGCTGCTTCGACGTACGGATGGCCCCGGTGATGGCCGCCGTCTTCGCCCGCCGCGGCGACTCGGCGATCGTCATGCGCGGCGAGGACGGTCTCGACGAGTTCACCACCGCCGCGCCGACCCGCCTCTGGCTGGTCCGCGAGGGCAAGGTCGACGAGATCGTCCTCGACGCCACCGACCTGGGCCTGCCCCGCAGCCAGCCGGCCGACCTGCGCGGCGGCGACGTGACCTTCAACGCCGACGTGGCCCGCCGGGTCTTCGCCGGCGAGCGGGGCCCGGTGCGCGACGCGGTCGTGGTCAACGTGGCGGCCGCGCTGGCCGCGCACGCCCGCTTCCCGGGCGATTTCGTGGAGACCATGCGGTCCGGCATCGCCCGCGCCCAGGAGACGATCGACTCGGGCGCCGCGACGGCGCAGCTCACCCGGTGGGTCGAGGCGGCGAAGGCGGCCAAGGCCGCCGAGTGAGAGCTTTTTCCGGTACGGCGTAGGCGCCGGCTTTCCACCGAGGCCGCACGCTGATCAGCGATCTGACGGCCCGGAAGGCGCATTCCCCGACATCGGGTCACCGCGGCGTTCGCCGGGCCGACAGAAGCCGCCTGAACGGCCCCGAGGTTGCACCCGCAGCCGCAGCGCATCACCCCGACAGCCGCCGAGCCGACAGAAGCCGCCTGAAACGACCACCGAAGTTGCACCCGCAGCCGCAGCGCATCACCCCGACAGCCGCCGAAGCCGCCTGAAACGACCACCGAAGTTGCACCCGCTCACCCCGACAGCCGCCGAGCCGACAGAAGCCGCTGAGCAGGCCCGATGTTCACCCGGAAGCCGCAGCGGGCGGCCGAAACGGCGGCTGCGGCCCGCGCGAGCCGGGTGAAAGTCCGCAAAAATCCGTAACTGGGACATAAAACCGTAGACACGCCGTCTCGGGTGCTCCCCAACGCCGCCGATCCGTGGCAGCGTCGGAATCACATTCGGGTAAATCCACCTTCGCCT
>DASWRZ010000260.1:0-4336 GCA_036402935.1 Actinoplanes sp. | reverse complement strand
GCCGCCGGCCGAGATGCCGGTGCGGTGGGACAGTTCGGTGTCGACAGGGGGGCGCCCAGCTCGGCCAGCAGCCGTGCCCGGCCTCGGCCGATCACCGCGCCCAGCGCGTCGGGTGCCCGCGACGAACGCTCCCAGAGGGTGGCCACGCCGCGTGCCGGGTAGGCGAGCTGCGGCGCCTCGCCGGCCCAGACGGTCATCACCGACGGCCACACGAACACCGACGGCCACACGAACACCGACGGGGCCAGTATCAGGCCGGCCGCGTCCGGGACGTCGGGGGCCACACAGTGTCGCTGATCCACCTCGAGCCGGCCGCCGGTCCAGGCCGTTGTCGGCCCTGAATCGTTCGGGAACGCGGGGATGTCGTCTCCGGACCGTCGATTTCGCACGCCGGCCGGCTGTGGCCCAGGAGCAGCGCCGGGTCGGGCCTCGGCTTGCTCACTCGACGTGGTTCGCTCGGGGTCACTGTCGGCGTCGCGGGGACGGCGCTCGGCCGCGAGCCGGCTGTCGGTCCAGGTCACGGCCGGGTGGAGGTCGTTGAGGACGGCCGCGCTGCCGGTTTCGGCCAGCCGGCGGGCGCGGCGGTGCACCTCGGCCTCCAGCAGCGCCTGCATGCGCGGGCGAAAGCGTTCGTGGATGCGGGCGCGGACGGCGTCTTCGTGCCGGGCGTCGTCGATCCGGCGACGATCGAGGAACTGGTGGCCGGGATTCCGGCTCCACTGAACGTACTCGTGGGGACCGGGGCACCGACGGTGCCGCAGCTCGCCCGCCTGGGCGTGGCCCGTGTCAGCTCGGGGTCCGGGGTGGCCTCCGCGGCCTTCGCGGTCATGCGGAAAGCGGCGCGCGAGGCGCTTTCGGCCGGGACGTACGCGTCCCTGGCCGAAGAAGTCCCCTACGGTGAGCTGAACTCGTTGCTGTAAAAGGAAAGGCGGCCCCGATCGGGGCCGCCTTTTCGACTGCCTATTCGGCGTAGCGTGTCGGCGGGAACGGGTTGTCCGCGCTGAGCGGAGTCGTCTCGCCTTCCGCCTCCTGCCGCGCGGTGACGCTCTCGATGTCCTGCTCGACCGAGTCGAAGTCGGGGTCGAACGGCACCGGGTCGTCGGTGGCCGGCGGCACCTCGGCCGGGTCGTAGTCGGTCAGCCCGGCCTCGGCGCGCTCCGCCTCGGTGCGGCGGGCCAGCTCGTCGTCGTCGAGATGGGCCGGCGTGCCGCCGTGGAACCGGCGGTCCCGGTGTCCCTCGGCCGCCTCGGTGGTGAAGTCTTCGCTCGACATGTCGTCTTCCTTTCGGTGAGACGGTCCCATACCCGCCCCGCTCGCTCGCAACCGCGAGCGGAAGGGCGGGCCGAGGACAGGTCTACCACCGTTTCCCGTTCTCAAGAACCGGCGGGCCGGACCGGCGGCCATGTCAGCACGTCATCGGGGATCGACGCGTCGTGCAGCGCGCACTCGTCGCGGCCCGGGATCGTCCGCCCGGCGCGCACCACGACCCGGGCCAGCTCGATCGCCCCGTGCGGCTGGAAGTGGGTGTTGTCCTGGTCGCCGTCCGGGAAGTTCGGCCACTCGCCCGGGTCGAGCCAGAGGAAGTAGTCCTTCGTCTTCACGGGTCCGAGCTCGCTCCAGAGCCCGAAGCTCAGCGCGGTCAGGTCGATCAGCGGGGTGCGGGTGTCGGCGGCCAGCGCCCGCATCGACGCCGGGTAGTCGCCGTGCGAGAGGTAGGGGGTCCCGTCGGCCGTGAATCGCCGCCGCTCGACCGGCGTGACCAGGACCGGCTGGGCGTGCGCGGCCCGGGCTCCGTCGAGATAGAGCCGCAGGTAGTGCTGGAAGGTCGTCCACGGCTCGGTGTAGCGGGTGGGGTCCTCGGACTTCTCGTCGTTGTGCCCGAACGAGACGAGCAGCGTGTCGCCGGGGGCGATCGCGTCCAGGATCCTGTCGAGGTGGCCGAGGTCGGCGAAGCTCTTCGAGCTCGCCCCGGACCAGGCGCCGTTGACCACCGCGACATCCGGTCGCAGGAAGGCCGGCAGCGCCTGGCCCCAGCCGGCCTGGGGGACGTCGCTGGTCGCGTAGGTCGCGGCCGTCGAGTCACCGGCCACGAAGATCGTCCGCTTCCGGAAGGCCCGTGCGGGGCCGGCCAGACCCAGGCCGCCGGCCAGAGCCCCGGCGACGGCACCCCGGATGAGCGTTCTCCGATCGACAGTCATGCCGCCCATTCAATCAATGAGCGTCGATGCAGGCACGCGCTTTCCTGCTGATCAAGGGGCGAGCTCGGCGTAGATGTCGTAGCTGTGGATCCAGCCGACCATGTCGGGCAGGGACAGCAGCCGGGCGTTGCGCTCGTCGACCGCCGGACCGTCGGGCAGCTGGAAACAGGTCGCGTTGGCCCGGGAGCCCAGCTGGATCTGCCGGGTGCGGGCCTTGCGCAACTGCTCGTATCGTTGCAGTGCCTCGGCCGGCGGCCGGATCGAGAGCGCGAAGGCGAGCGCCGCCGCGTCCTCCAGCGCCTGATTGCTGCCCTGGCCGGCGTGCGGCAGCATCGGGTGGGCCGCGTCGCCGAGCAGCGTGACCCGGTCGGTGCTCCAGCGGCGCAACGGTTCCCGGTCGTACAACGCCCACCGGCCGACCTCGGCCGCGTGCGAAAGCATCCTCGTCACCGTGGGGGTCCAACCTTCGAAAGCCGCGGCCGCCTCGGCGGCCGAGCTTGTGAACGACCACGACTCGACCGACCACGACGGGTCCGGTACGTAGGCCACGAAGTTGATGAGCTCGCCGCCCCGCACCGGATAGGCGACCAGGTGGCGGTTGGGGCCGAGGAAGAACGTCAGCCCGAAGCGCGACCCGCCCGGCACCTGCTCGACCGGGACCAGGCCGCGATAGCAGCTCATCCCCGAGAAGACCGCGTCTTCCGAGCCCGTGACGTGGCGGCGGACCACCGACCGCAGACCGTCCGCCCCGACGACGACGTCGGCCGATGCGGACGACCCGTCGGCGAACGACAGCTCGACGCCGGTGGGGGACTCCGCGACCCCGATGCAGCGGCGCCCCCAGATCGGCGAACCGTCGTACGCGTCGAGCAGCAACTGGTGGAAATCGGCTCGATGAATGCCCAGGAACGGGCCACCGAAGCGCTCGTCGTACCAATCGCCCATCGGATGCTCATAGGCGATATCACCGGATTTCCAGTGGTGAAAGGTGATCCGCTGGAGATTGGCGGACGCCGAACGGGTCGCCCGCCCCAGGCCGAGCGCGTCGAGCACCCGCATCCCGTTGCCGCCCAGGGAGACCCCGGCGCCGATCTCACTCAGCTCACGGACCTGGTCGTACACCTGCACCTGAAAGCCCTTGGCCTGCAACGCGATCGCGGCGGTCAGGCCGCCGACGCCGGCGCCGACGACGGCAACGCGGAGTGGTCTGGTCCCCATGTGAGCTCCACTCAAGACGGTCAGCCAACTTCGATGCAGCTCGTATATCAAATTTCCGCGCGAACTTTCCCGCCCGAGGGCCGTCTGTTCAAGCATGACGAAGCTCGGCCTGACCGACGACCGCCTGACCACCATGAACCTGTTGAGTGAGGCCTACCACGGCCTCAGCTGCCTCGTCACCGAACTCTTCGACCGGCACCAGCTGACCGCGATCGAGTTCGATGTCCTGCGCCACCTCGCCGGGGAGCGGGACAACCGGTTGCGCATGAGCGACCTGGCCGCGCTGACTCGTTTCTCGCAGAGCGGCATGACCCGCGTCGTCGATCGGCTGCAGCAGCGCGGCCTGGTGCAGCGGGAGGCGTGCGGTGACGATCGGCGCAGCTGGTACGCCGTCGCCACGGGCACCGGCCTGGACCGCCTGCGGACGGCGCTGCCCGACTACCTCGACCTGATCCAGCGGTTCGTGGTCGATCAGGCCAGCTGCGATCAACTGCGGGCGACGGTGGCCACCTTGCGCGCGATTCGTACGGCGACGGTGGCCTGAACGGACATCGAAGGTCGCGAAAGCGTAACGCTTGGTCCGACAAGATCCGTGAAAGAGGACGGATGTCCCCGTGGCATCCGGGCGCTGTGATTCCCTGTTCACGTTCTATTCAGGATCGGCTATGTGACGGCCGGTCTCACGGGGAAAGGCAACACGGCGTATGTATCAAATCAGATGGCGTCCGACGGCCACTTTCTTAACCCTCCTGCTCGCAACGACCGGGCTTCCGGTGTTTGCCGAGCCGGCCTCAGCCGCTGTCCCGGCCAAGGCGCCGGCCACTGTGGACGAGCCGCACGCTCTGGCCACGGCGAGGTCCTCCGGCAAGCCGGTGGACGTGACGGCGGCGACCACGCCGACCGAGACGCTGGCCGCCAAC
>DASWRZ010000259.1:0-9626 GCA_036402935.1 Actinoplanes sp. | reverse complement strand
CTGGGTCGCGCCGGCGGTGATGCGGCCGAAGTAGGGGTCGGTGAAGATGCGATTCAGGAAGCTGTGGTTGTCCGGCCGGTCGGGCTCGCTGATCACCAGGGCGACCGAGTTGGAGCGGCGGGTGACCAGGCTGCGTGCGGCGACATTGGGGACATAACCCGTGTCGGCGATCGCCCGCTGCACGATCTCGCGGATCTTGGCGTCGACCGTCGGGGCGCCGTTGATCACCCGGGAGACCGTGGCCCGCGAGACACCGGCCGCCTCGGCGACCTGGTCCATGGTCGGCTGGTGTCCGCCGCGCGGGGGCCGGGAGCTCATGGCGTTGTTTATAGCACCGGCCGGAAGCCGGGGGAGAGCGCTCTCTCGGGGCTTCCGGCTGGTGTCCATGATCAATTACCTACTGGTAGACGCGGACGTAGTCGACGAGCATCTGCGACGGGAACGGCGTGGTGGCGTCCACCGGGCCGGGCCAGTCGCCGCCGACCGCCAGGTTGAGGATGACGTAGAACGGGTGGTCGTAGATCCAGGCGCCCCTGGTGTTCTCGACCGTGTTCCGGTCGGCGTTGAAGACCAGCGTGTTGTCGAGGTAGAAGCGGATGCCCTTGCTGTCCCACTCGGCGGCGTAGGTGTGGAAGTCGGCCGACAGATCGGCGCCGCCCGCCGCCTTGTACGACTGGCCGTAGCCGCCCCCACCGTTGTACATCGGCGCGTGCAGCGTCGAGTAGGACGTGTAGGTGTCCTTGCCGAGGATCTCCATGATGTCGACCTCGCCGTTGTACGGCCACGGCCGCCCGGTGAGGAAGTCGGCGCCCATCATCCAGAACGCCGGCCAGAAGCCCTGACCCTTCGGCACCTTGATGCGGGCCTCGACCCGGCCGTACTGGAAGGTGAAGTGGCCGCCGGTGTTCATCCGGCCCGACGTGTAGGCCTGGCCGTTCGACGCTTCCTTCTTGGCGGTGATGGCCAGCTGGCCGCTGCCGTTCATGGTCAGGTTCTGGCCGTTGGTGTAGTACTCCTGCTCGCCGTTCTGGCCCGCGCCCGGGTCGATCGTCCACTTGGACTGGTCGACCCCGGTGCCCGAGGCACCGTTGAACTCGTCGTCGAAGACCATCCGGGTCGCCGGGAACGTCGGGTCGGCGGGCTGCGCCGGCGGGGCGGTCGGGTTGCCGCCGGTGCCGTAGACGCTGAACTCCCACAGCGAGTAGCCGTAGGGGCCGCCGCGGGCGGTGCCGTACATCCGCACGTAGCGGCCACTGCCGGTGGCGTTGATGACGTCCTTGAAGCCGTCACTGGTCGTGGTCGAGTAGATCGTCGTCCAGTTGGCCGCGTCGGCCGAGGTCTGGATCTGGTACGCCTTGGCGTAGGCCGGGTCCCACTGCAGCACGACCTGGCTGATCTGGGCGGTGGCACCCAGATCGACGTAGATCCAGCCCGGGTCGACCCAGCCGGTCGTCGGGCTGGTCGCCCAGCGTGAGGCCGGGTCGTTGTCGAACGCCTTGTCGGCGGTGCAGGGGTTGCAGTTCGCGTCGTTCTGCTCCGAGGAGGCGTGCGCCGGCTTGTTGTAGGAGAGCAGCTTCGCCGTGCCGCTGGTCGGCGGAGGGGTGGTGGGCTGGGTCGGCGGCGTGGTGGTCGTCCCGCCGGCGAAGACCTGGAACTCCCAGAACGAGTAGCCGTAGTTCGCCAGCGCCCGCGACGTCAGATTGATCCGGACGTAACGCGCCGTGCCGGTGACCG
This sequence comes from Actinoplanes sp., assembly GCA_036402935.1. Taxonomy (GTDB): domain Bacteria; phylum Actinomycetota; class Actinomycetes; order Mycobacteriales; family Micromonosporaceae; genus Actinoplanes. The sequence goes on along the minus strand of DASWRZ010000259.1, from coordinate 7,892 downwards.
GAATGCTCTGCTGACCGCCGGCACCGGTCGTGGTCGCATACGCCTGCGAGTAGTTGGTGCCGTCGGAAGAGAACTGGATCTGGAACGCGGTCGCGTAGGCACTTTCCCAGTTGATCGCGATCCGGCTGACCGCGGTCGGGGTACCCAGGTCGACCTGCCACCACTGGGTGGCCGACCACGCACTGCCCCAGCGGGTGCCGTTGTTGCCGTCGACCGCCTCGGACGGCTGGTAGCCGTTGGCGATCTCGGTGGAGGACGCGGTCGCCGGTTTGCCCTGCGACACCACCACCTCGGCCGCGTCGGCGTGGGTGGTCGTGGCGACGAAATAGAGGGCCAGCAGGCCCGCGAGACTCGCGGTGAGAGCCAGCGCGCGGGCCGGCGACAGCCGTCTGCGTCTGGACTCCAGGATTGGCGAGGTCATGGGGATGACTCCTGGGGGTTGGGGACAGGCGGAGCGCTCGGGGAAAGCGCTCTTTGAAATGACACTGTGAACCCTTGATTTCAGGTGTGTCAATGCCAGGTAAGAAGCTCGGGAAGCGCTTCCTGGCCATCCGCCCAGGTCGAGACGGCGACAAGACGTCAGGTTCCGGAACTCAGCTCGTCATGAGCCGGCCGGTGACGCGGCCTCAGAGGTCAGTGAGCCAGCCGCCGGACCAGGCGGGGCATGGTCGACAAGCCGGCCCACAGGGTCAGCGCGGTCACGCCGAGGGCCAGGCCGGCTCCGCTCGCGACGGTGCCGATCGCCGGGGCGGCGACCAGCATCGGCAGGAGGCGTACGGCGACCGCGCCGCCGAGCGCCCGCACCGAGGCGCTGTAGGCCAGGTCGCGGGTCACCGCCGTGCGCGGCGCCTCCTCCGCCACCCGGGCGTCCATGTCACCCTCGAACGCGGTCTGGCTCAGCCCGGCCAGGAACTGGGCCGCCAGCACCATCGGGGCGTACGTCGGAGCGAAGATCCAGCCGACCAGCATGCCCAGGCCCCACATCGTCCAGCGGAGCACGGCCGGCAGCTTCAGCTTGGCGATCAGGCCGATCGCGGTGGTCGACAGCAGGGTGCCGAGGCAGAACGCGACCGCGGCCCCGGCGACCCAGCGGGAGCCGTGCAACTCCTCGGTGACCGGGACGGCCAGCAGGACCGGCCCGGCCGCGGTCAGCATGATGCCACCGCCCGCGATCAACAGGCGTAGGGACGGGAACCGCGCGCCGGCGTGCGCCCGCCGGACCACCTCGGTCGTCGGGATGCCGGGCCCGGGCAGTTGGTTGCGGGAGGCGCCGGGCAGGGCCGAGATCCGGGCGCGGCGCGCGGTGATCATCGTGGGGAGCATCGACCCGGCGTACGCGAAAAAGACCGCCACCAGCAGCCAGCCGGTCGGATAGCCGGCCGTGCCCTTGGGCAGCAGCGCGGCCACCGCGGTGCCGGCGGCCTCGACGCCGGCGATGCCGACCGCGTAGCGGGTCATCGATCTGGGCGACGCGTCGACCGCGCTCACCTCGGCCCGCATGCCGGCATAGCCGGTCCAGGCGGCGACGTTCATCAGCCCGATCCCGACCGCGACCGGCCACGCGGGCAGGCCGGCGACCAGCGCGCCGAGAATGGCGAGCCGCAGCACGCCCTCGACCGTCGCGGTGCCGCGCAGCAGCCAGCGGCCGGTCAGCCGGCGGCTGAGCCAGCCGGTGACCGGCGCCGAGAGCACCGTGCCGATGAGCATCGCGGCGCTGTAGAGCGACGCCTCGCCGAGGCCGCCCCGCGCGCTGCCGATGAGCAGCACGACGGTCCAGCCGAGCGAGTTGCCGAACGAGTCGGTTACCCCGGAGAGGAGAAGTTCGCGCAGGCGACCGGCGCGGCGGCGCCCGCCGGGCCCGGCGCGACGACGGCCACGACGGCCGACCTGATCAACGGGGGGCACTGGTGCCGCGGCCCACGAACAGCGGGGTCGGCGGCGGGAAGCCGTTGAAGTGGGAGGCGTACGCGAGCGTGTAGGCCCCGGTCGAGCCGAGGTAGACGACGTCGCCGACCTCGATGGTCGCGGGCAGGGCCACGCCGTACGCGATGGTGTCGGTGCTGTCGCAGGTCGGCCCGGTCACCGTGAACGGCAGTGCGGGCGCGTCGGCGTGGTCGGGGCGCGACGTCCACATCGGGAAGTCCCAGCCGCCCGGGGTCTGGAGCACCTCCATGAGGCCGTTGTAGACACCCACCTCGACGTAGAGCCAGTGCTCGCCCTCGCGGGTCTCGCGCCCGATCACGGTCGCGGCCATCACCGACGACTCGGCCACCAGGTGACGGCCGGGCTCGGCGACGAGCAGCGACGGTGGGTACGGGAGCAGGCTCGCGACCGCCGAGGTCACGACCGTCCCGATCTCGTCGATGGTCGGCACGTCTTCGGTGTAGCGGGCCGGAAAGCCGCCGCCCAGGTCGAGCATCTGAAGTTCGATGCCGTCGGCCAGCAGCATGTTCATCAGCTGGCCGGCATCGCCGATCGCGTCGTGCCACGCCTTCGCGTCGGTGCACTGCGAACCGACGTGGAAGGTCACGCCGTACGGCCGGAGCCCGAGCCGCTTGGCCAGCAGCATCAGGTCGTACGCGTCCTCGACGTCGGTGCCGAACTTGCGCGACAACGGGAACACGCTGCTGGTGTCGTCGACCCGCAGGCGCACGTAGACGGCGGCGCCGGGCGCCTGCTCGGCGATCTTGGCAAGCTCGTTCGGGGAGTCGAAGCTGAACCGCCACAGGCCGGCCGCGGCCGCCTCGGCGATGTGGGACGGCGGCTTGATCGGGTTGCTGTAGAGCACGTCGGCCGGGTCGACCCCGATCGTCTGGAGCACCCGCAGCTCACCGAGCGACGCGATCTCGAAGCCGGAACCGCGGGCCGCCAGGGCTCGCAGGATCTCCGGCGACGGGTTGCATTTCATCGCGTAGCAGGTGCGTACGCCGGGCATCGCGTCCTCGAACGCGGCGTGCCGCCGGGCGATCGCGTCCAGGTCGGTCACCAGGTACGGCGTCGGCATATCGATCACACCGAGGGTGGTGGGCCAGATCTCGGGCGCGACGGTCGTCATCAATCACTCCTTCTTTCGGCGGAGAGCTCTTTGTCAGGCGGAGAGCTCGGCGCCCTCGCGGAGCAGACGGCCGGCCTGCTCGGCCGGGACCGGGCGGGAGAAGTAGTAACCCTGGGCGAAGTGGCAGCCCATCTCGCGCAGCGCGGCGAGCTGGCCGAACTCCTCGATGCCCTCGGCCACGGTGGCCATGCCCAGGCTCTTGCCGAGCTGGACGATGGTGTCGGCCAGCGCGGTGTCGTCGGTCAGGGCGCCCAGCCGCTCCACGAACGAGCGGTCGATCTTGAGCGTGTCGACCGGGAACCGCCGCAGGTAGGCGAGCGACGAGTAGCCGGTGCCGAAGTCGTCGATGGCCAGCGTCACGCCGAGTGCCTTGAGCCGCAGCAGCTGCTCCAGGTTGTCGTCGGTGTCGGTCATCAGCACGCTCTCGGTCATCTCCAGGCAGAGCCGCTGCGCCGGCATGCCGGTCTCGGCCAGGATCCCGGCCACCACCTCGACCAGGTCGGCCCGGTCGAACTGGCGTACTGAGACGTTGACCGCCATCTTGATCGGGCGGCCGTGCTCGCCCTGGCTCCACTCGACGGCCTGCCGGCACGCCTCCTCGAGCACCCAGCGGCCCAGCGGCACGATCAGGCCGGTCGCCTCGGCGATCGGGATGAACTCGATCGGCGTGATCAGGCCGCGCTCCGGGTGGTACCAGCGCACCAGCGCCTCGAAGCCGACCACCTCGTTCGTGGTCAGGTCGACGGTCGGCTGGTAGTGCAACCGGAGCTGTCCGCGTTCGAGGGCCACCCGCAGGTCGGACTCCAGCTCGAGCCGCGCCACCAGACCGGCCAGCATCTGCGGGTCGTAGCTGGCGAAGCTGCCGCCACCGGCCGACTTCGCCTTGTACATGGCCAGGTCGGCGTTGCGCATCAGCTGCTCGGCACCGTCCGCCCGGTCCTGGTCGGCGCCGCCATTGGCGTGGCCGGCGTCGGCGTTGGCGTGGCCGGCGTTGGCGTGGCCGGCATTGGGGTGGCCGGCATTGGGGTGGCCGGCACTGGCCTCGCCGGCCGGCTTGATCGGCTCGCCGATGCCGCTGTAGGCCGCCAGCCCGATGCTCGCCTGCACGTGGATGTTGCGGGTCTCGCTGGCGAACGGCTCCTCGAGCACGTCGACGATGCGCTGGGCCACCGACTCGGCCTCCTCGACGCCGATCGGCGACTCGATCAGCACCGCGAACTCGTCGCCGCCGAACCGGGCCACCAGGTCGCCCTCGCGCACCGAGGCCCGCAGTCGGTCGGCGACCTGCACCAGAAGCTGGTCGCCGGCCAGGTGGCCGAGGCTGTCGTTGACCTCCTTGAACCCGTCCAGGTCGAGGAAGAGCACGGTCACGTCTTCGTCCTCGCCGCGGCGGCGCAGGGCGTCGGCGACCCGCTCCCGGAACAGCGCCCGGTTGGCGAGCTGGGTCAGCGCGTCGTGGTACGCCTCGTGCACCAGCTGGTCCTGGAGCTCCTTGCGCTCGCTGATGTCACGGGTGTTGAGCACCAGGCCGGCCACGCTGGGGTCGCCGAGCAGGTTGGTGATCGTCATCTCGGCCTGCCGGCGCCGGCCGTCGCGGTGCTGGACGGTCAGCTCGAGCACGGTCGTCGCGTACGGCCGGCCCGCGACCTGGCGCAGCGCTTGGGCCAGCCGCAGACCCGACTCGGGGTCGAGCAGCTTGGTCAGCCGCTTGCCGGTCAGTACGTGGGCCGGGATGCCGAAGACCCGCTGCACCGACTCGCTCTGGTAGAGCACGTCGGCTTCCGGGCTGACCACGGTGACCACGTCCGAGCTGTGCTGCACGAGGGCGTGGAAGCGCTGCTCGGAGGCGAACAGCTCGGCCGTACGCTCGGCGACCCGCGACTCCAGGGTGCGGGTCAGGCTGCGGTTCTCCCGCAGGGTGGTCAGCTGGCGCCCGATGATCAGCAGGATCAGCACCGACCGGGTGTACGCCACGAACATCGTGCTGTGCCCGGTCTTGGTGTACCAGAAGACGGTGGTGACCAGCGAGCCGAGCACCGCGACGTAGGGGAGCAGGACACCGACCGGCTGCATGCCGTCGAAGCCCTGGTCGTCATCGTCGAGCGTGTTCGCGACCGGCTTGCGGGCGGCCAGCAGCACCAGGCAGAAGCCGAGGAACCAGCCGATGTCGGTGGCGCCGCCGGAGGCGTACTTGCCGACCAGGTTGAGGTAGGCGTACCCGATGTCGGAGCTGGCGAAGGCTCCTACCCCGGCGCCGACCAGGGACAGGCTGGCGAACGTCGAGCCGTGCCGGCGCTGGAGGGCCAGCATGTAGAGCACCATCGTCACCATCACGACGTCGCCCAGCGGGTAGGCGAGGCTGACGTAGAGCGCGAGCGTGCTGTTCTGGCCGGCGGCGATCAGCGGCTGGATCACGAAGATCCAGGCCATCAGCACGAACGAGCAGCCGATCATCAGGCCGTCGAGCACGCTGCGCACCCGGTTGGCCAGGGCCTGGGCGACGCTGGGGAGGATCAGCAGGCCGGCCGGGGTAAAGACGATCATGCCGAGGTAGCCGATGTCGGCACCCGACGGCAGCGGCACCTCCCGGCCGAGGAAGGTCTGCAGATAGACCGAGTACGCCTGACCCAGGCCCCAGCTCAGCACGCCGAGACCGATGAACGCCCAGCCCCAGCGCATCCGCCCGGTGAACCACCGGGCACGCAGCAGGCAGGCGTACGCCGCGGCGAGCGCGGACAGGCCGAGCCCGAAGTTGGAGACCGTCTGGGCCACGTGGTCGCCGCCGAGACTTCCGCTGAGCACGGTTGCGAAGGCGAGGACGACCACGCCCACGACCACGCACAGTCGGGTCCAGCCGCGGTAGCCGCGGCCGTCGCCGGCCGGCCCCTCGAGGCCGGTGACCTCGGGTGGCGATTCGGTCAGGGCTGCCATCAGACGTGTCTCCGGTCCGGTGGTTGGGCGCCCAGGGATGGGCGGTCAACCGGGGAGATCGGGTCGCGAGGGCTGTCCTTGAGGCTTCGGCCGAAGGTGCACGGGTGCAAATCGGTTGCCGATTCATTGACTTTGGCCGATGCGTGGTGACAACGTTGTCGGCGGTCGCCTACCTGGAGGTCCGCCATGCGCCGCCTCGCCGTCGTCGTCCTGGCCGTCGCCGCCACCGTTTCGGTCCCGGTGGCCGCACGGGCGGCCGTTTCTCCCGGTGCCGTTTCTTCCGGTGCCGTTTCTCGCGGTGCCGTTTCTCGCGGTGCCGTCGATCTGGTGAAGCCCTTCGTCGGCACCGAGAACTTCGGCAACACCTTCCCGGGTGCGAGCGCACCCTTCGGAATGGTGCAGGTGAGCCCGGACACGGGCGGTCAAGGCGGGTACGACTACAAGCAGTCGTCGATCCACGGGTTCAGTCAGACGCATCTGTCCGGGGTCGGGTGCGGCGTGGCGGGCGAGCTACCGGTCATGCCGACCACGGGCGAAGTTCGCAGCACCGATCCCTCGGCCTATGGATCGGACTTCTCGCATGCGGATGAGGAGGCATCGCCCGGCTATTACCGGGTCGGGCTTTCGACGTACGGGATCCAGGCCGAGCTGACGGCGACCGCGCGCACCGGCTGGCAGCGCTACACCTTCCCCGCCACCGGGCAGGCGAACGTGCTGTTCAACACCGGCAAGGCCAACCAGAACGTCTTCGACTCGGAGATCCACGTGGTCGGGGACCGGACGATCGAGGGCCGGGTGCACGCGGGCGGATTCTGCGCCGGAAAGGACGATCACACCGTCTACTTCTCGGCGTCCTTCGACCGGCCGTTCGCGGCCTACGGCACCTGGCGGGGGAACACGCTCGGTTCGGGGCGGGATGCGGCGGGCACGGGCGGTAACGGGGCCTACGTCACGTTCGACGCCACGAGCGACCACGACGTGGTGCTCAAGGTCGGGCTGTCCTACACCGGAGTCGCCGGGGCGCGCGCCAACCTCGCGGCCGAAACCGGCTCCGGCTACGACTTCGACCAGGTGCATGCCGCGCTGCGGGCCTCATGGGCCTCCGCCCTGGCGAAGATCAAAATCTCCGGGGGTACGGCCGAGCGCCAGGCCGTGTTCTACACCGCGCTCTACCACTCGTTCCTGCACCCCAACCTGGCCGGCGATGTAGACGGGTCGTACACCGGGTTCGACAAGGTGGTGCACCAGGCGTCCGGGTACACGCCCTACCAGAACTTCTCGCTGTGGGACACGTACCGGCCGCAGAACCAGCTGCTCGAAATGCTGCAGCCGACGGTCGCGCGGGACGTGGCCCGGTCGGTCGTCGCGATCGGGCGGGACGGCGGGTGGCTGCCCCGGTGGGCGCTGGCCAACAGCGAAACCAACATCATGACCGGCGACCCGGTGACGCCGTTCCTGGTCGAGGCGTGGTCCAAAGGGCTCCTGGCCGGTCACGAGGAAGAGGCCTACGCACTGCTGCGGAAGAACGCGCTGGCGCAGCCGCCCGCGTCCACGCCGTACAACGGCCGGACCGGGGTCACCTACTACTCCGATCGCGGCTACATCCCGTCCGGGCTGGCGCTGGGCACCGACTGCGTCGCCAAAGGCGGGGACAACGACTGCCAGCATCCGGCCTCGGCGACCCTCGAATACTCGGCCGCCGACGCGGCGCTGGCGCTGATGGCGGCGGGACTGGGGCACTCCGCGGACGCCCGGCTGTTCGCGGGGCGCGGGCAGTGGTGGCGCAACCTGTGGGACCGCTCGACCGGGCAATTCCGGCCGCGAACCGTCGCTGGAACCTGGCTGACGCCCTACGACCCGGTGGCGGCGGACGAGCAGTTCCACGAGGGCGGGGCCTATCAGTACC
>DASWRZ010000258.1:0-29068 GCA_036402935.1 Actinoplanes sp. | reverse complement strand
TCGTGCCGGACCCGGCGCAGCATCTCGGCCCGCGCCTGCGCCTGATCGGTTATATCGGTGATGCACAGCAGCGCGCCGATGGTGCCATAGCCCGACCGGCCGGCCACCGGGCTGAACCGGACACCACACCGGCGCAGACCTCGGAGCGGGTGGGTCAGGGACACCTCGATCTCGGTGTCGTCGCCGCCGAGCACCGTCGCGAGCGCCGTATCGACCAGCGACCGGTCGGCGGGCAGCAGCTGCCCCAGCCGCTCGGTGAGGTCGTCACCGCCGGCCTGGCCGATGACCTCCTCGAGCTTGCCGTTGCTGTAGACGACACGCCGGTCGTTGTCGATCTGTGCGACACCGAACGGCAGCGCCTCGGCCAGGTGGCGCAGCAGCTGACTGCTGACCGTGGTGCGGTCATCGACCGGCCGGTCGATGAGGATCAGCTCGGTATGCACCAGGTCGGGTTCCGCGCCGTCGACGGTGTTGGTGGCCTGCAGCCAAAGCCACCGGCCGGCAGCGTTGCGGTGCCGCACCTGAACGGTGTGTGGCATGCCAGGCTCGCCGAGCATTCGCACCCACGACGCAAACGCCTGTTCGTGATCGTCAGGGTGCAGGAATTCCGTGGAGCGGTGCCCGAGCATCTCCGCCCGGGTAAACCCGAGTACGTCCAGCACCAGGTCGTCGACCGCAGCGATAACACCGGTGAAGTTCTTGCGCATTCGACCAGGCACCAGGCTCACCACCGCAGCATCGGCCGCACACCGGCCGACTTGAGTCAATCCCGCGCCTCGGCTCGCGCTCCAGCACCATCTCGGTGGGGGCCGGGTTGTCGCTCAATCGGCCCGGCCCCAGATGTCGTACGGGTTCTTGCCAGGTCGGAAGCCGTGCGCCTCGGCCATCTGTGCGGCCTCGGCGAAGCCGTGTCCGACGAGGGCCGGCAGGTGAGCGTCGCTGCCGAAGGTGATCGCGTCGCCGCCCTCCTCGTGCCACCAGGTGAGCACCGTCGCATGCAGCGGCAGCCGGGTATTGACTTCCAGCGCTCGACCGGACTGCGCGGTCGCCCGCAACGCATGGCGAAACTCTTCCTCGAAGGCGGCCGGTTCGAACCGACCGGCGTTCTCGATCGGCCAGGAGCGATACCTCCGGGAAGCGGAAGGCGGCGTCCACGCCGGCTCGTCGGGTGTCGGCTCAGTAGCGGAACTGGTCGATGGCTGAGCGCAGTCCGGTGCTCATGCCGCCCAGGCCGTCGACGGACCCCTGAATGTCACTGACCGCTTGGGTGGTCTGCGACGCGGCGGCGGCGACCGTGCCGACGCTGGTGGCGATCTGGTGGGTGGTGGTCGAGGCGTCGTTGATGCTGCGGGCCATTTCGGCGGTGGTGGCGGTCTGCTCTTCGACGGCGGAGGCGATGGTGGTCTGGTAGTCGTTCACCTGGGTGACGATGTCGCTCATCTGCGCGATGGCGGCGCCGGCGGCGTCCGCGTCGCTCTGGATGCTCGCGATACGCCTGGTGATGTCGTCGGTGGCACGTGCGGTCTCCTGGGCGAGGTCTTTGACTTCGGAGGCGACCACGGCGAAGCCTTTGCCCATCTCGCCGGCGCGAGCGGCCTCGATGGTGGCGTTCAGTGCGAGCAGGTTCGTCTGTTCGGCGATGGCGTTGATCAGTTGCACCACGTTGCTGATCTCGCCGGAGGACTCGCCGAGCTGAGTCACCGTGGTCTTGGCGTTCCCGGCCACCTCGACCGCCTGCGCCACGACGCGGCTGGCCTCGGTGGCGTTGGTGGAGATCTCGCGGATCGAAGCGCCCATCTGTTCCGCGCCCGCCGCGAGCGTGCCGACCGTGCCCCGCATCTGTTCCGCCGCCGCCGACACCGTGGTGGCCTGTGACGCGGTCTGATCGGCGGCGGTGCCGATCTGCGCCGACCCGGCGGTCAGCTCCTGGATGGCGCCGGCGAGCCCGCGGGCCTGACCGGCGATGCTGCCCATGGTGGCGGCCAGCTTGCCCATCAATTGGTTGAATACGGCGCCCAGCGCGCCGAACTCGTCGCGGCGGGACTCGTCGACCCGCTGCGTCAGGTCGCCCTCCCCGTCGGCGATTTCCCGCATGCGCCCGGTGAGAGCGTGCAGCGGCCGCAGGATGCTGCGGGCCAGCAGACCGCCCAACAGGACGACCAGGCCCGCGGTAAGCAGGACACCGACCACGATGATGGTGTGTGACTGCGTTGCGGACTTCGCGGACTCCTTGTCCCGGACCGACAGCAGGCTCGCCTCGGCGTTGCGCATGTCCGACAACACAGTTCGGATCTGGTCCATCACCGCTTTGCCCTTGTTGGTGAGGACCACCGCACGCGCGGCGTCGAAACCCCGCGCCCGGCGAAGGTCGATGGTCTGTTTCAGCTCGTCCAGCTTCGCGGTCACCAGCGGGCGTAGCTGCGCGATGCGTTGCTGCTGGGCGGGGTTGTCCTTGGTCAGCGTGGCCACGTCGCCGATGTCACCGTCGATGGCGGCCAATGCCGCGTTGTACGGATCGAGGTATGCGTCCTGGCCGGTGATCAGGTAGCCGCGCTGGCCGGTTTCGGCGTCCTTGAGGTCGCTGGTGATGACGTCCAGGCCTTCCAGGACCTGATACGTGTGGGACACCATGCCTCCGGTCTGCCTTAGAGCGCTGGCGTTGCGGTAAGTGATCACACCGACCACGCACAACACGAGCAGTGGCGCCAGAAACGCAAGCGCGAGTCGCCCCGAGACACGATGCACGAACCCCATGGCCACAATCCGTCCCGTATCAGCATCGCAAGAACGCCGGCCGACGAACGCGGCGGCGGGCCACCTCCGGACCCGAAGCAACCGTCGGCTTATACATGGCAGCACCTGACGCTGCCCGGCGGGGCCGGAATCAGCCAGCGCGTTAAGTCAGAGTTTTAGCGGGCTGCGACGGCGGCCGGCCGGCGCGGAATTGCTTTCTCCTGTATCGGGTACGAGCTCGGGCGGCAGCGCCGAGGTTGGCGGTGATCGCGCGAGCTGGTCGAACGCGTCGGCGAGGGCGTCGGTGATCGGTCATCGGGTCCCCGCATGGCGCCTCATACGTCCCCGGGGAGCAGCTCCATCTTGGAGCGGGCGGCCACAGCGAAGTACCGGGCGAAGCCGCCGCGGGAGGCTCAGGCCGTCGGCACCAGATAGGCGGCCTGGTCTTCGTCGTGGGGGCGCGACGCGGCGCTTGCGGCTCGGCCGCGGCCCAGGGCGTACGCGAGAAACAGGAGCCAGACCGCGATGCCGATGCCGACCCGGAGCAGCGGGGGAAGCGACGAAGGCGTCACGAACGACTCGAGAAAGCCGGCGACGGCCAGGGCGAAAGCCAGCCCGACCGCGATGCGGATGCCGGCGCGGGCCTCGTCGACCGCGGCCTGCCGGCGGGTGCGGGTCAGGCCCGGCGCGATCCACGCCCAGCCGATCCGCAGGCCCACGCCGGCACCGATGAACACGCAGGTCAGCTCCAGCAGGCCGTGCGGGGCGAGGTAGGTCAGCATGGTGCCGGTGTGGCCGGCGTCGGCCATGACGCCGCCGATCAGCGCCAGGTTGAACAGGTTTTGGAACAGGATGTAGAACACCGGCAGGATGAGCACGCCCGCGGCGATGCACTTCGCGGTCACCACGGCGTTGTTCGTCCACACCTGCAGGCCGAAGTGTGAGGCCTGATAGGCGCTGTAGTAGTCGACGAACTGGTGATCGACCAGGGCTCTGACCTCGGCACGGTCGCTCATCCGGGCCACCGCCGCCGGGTGGGCCGAGAAATACCACGCCATCGCCACCGTGATCGCCATGCCGGCCAGCGCCGTGACGACCCACCAGCGCCGGGCCCGATAGAGCTCGGCCGGCAGCGTGTGAGTGAAGAATCGGGCCAGTGGCCGCCATCCGAACCGGGTCGGCCGGACCAGCGCGGCGCGGGCGGTGATGACCAGGTTGGACAACTCGATCACGATCGCGGCGCCGGGCGTGCGGCTGCGGATGATCGACAGATGCGTGGTGGTGCGTTGGTAGAGCGTGACCAGCTCGTCGGCCTCGTCGGCGTCCAGGCTCCGGCGCGCGGCGAGGATGCGCAGCCGATGCCATTCGCCGGCGTGCTCGGCCACCAACGCGTCGAGATCCACGGACCCTCCCCTGTCGCCCGAGGTCGAGCCCTGTCGCCCGAGGTCGAGATCCACGGACCCTCACCTGTCGCCCGAGAGAGTAGCGGGTGTTCACTGTGCGGGTGAACCTGTTGCCCGCCCCGGTCAGCCCCGGCGACGCCCCCGCCGTCGCCGGGCTCGTCAGCGCCGAAGCGGTGGAGATCGAGCTGCGCCCGGCCCGCCTGCCGTCGCGCGCCCTCGCCCTCTTCATCGACTGCCTGATCATGGTCGCGCCGGGCTTCCTCGTGGTCGGCCTGGTCCGCCAGATCCTCGCGAGCGTCGACGACGCCCTCGGCCAGGCCGCCCTGACCGTCGGCACCGTGCTGATCTTCGTCGGCTACCCGGTGCTCTGCGAGACCCTCATGCGCGGCCGCAGCATCGGCAAGAGCTCGCTCGGCCTGCGGGTGGTCCGCGAGGACGGCGGCCCGCTGCGCGCCCGGCACGCCTTTACCCGCGCCCTGGTCGGCCTGGCCGTCGAGTTCCCGGGTCTGCTCCTGTTCACCCTCTGCTGGCCGGCCGGCATCATCACGATGCTCGGCTCGGCCCAGGGCCGCCGCCTCGGCGACCTCGCCGCCGGCACCGTCGTGGTGCACGAACGCGACGCCGCGCCCTGGCGGGCCGCCCCGGCGATGCCGCTCGAGCTGGCCGCGTGGGCCTCGACGATCGACCTGAGCGGCGTCGGCGACGAGCTGGCCATCGAGATGCGGCAGCTCGTCAGCCGGGTGCGCGAGCTGCGCGAGCCCTACCGTACCCGGCTGTTCGACCAGGTCGCCGGCGAAGTCAGCGCGAAGATCACCCCACCGCCGCCGCCGGGGGTCACGCCGTGGCTGCTGCTGGTCGCGGTGCTGGCCGAGCGGCGCCGGCGCCAGGAGGCCCAGCTGGTGGCCGGCCGCCGGATGACCTACCAGCTGCTGCCGGGGTTCGGCAGCCGCTGAGCCGGCCGGCGGCGCCGGGCGCCGCCGGCCGATGGACCGAGCTCAGCGGTGGTGACCGTCGGAACGCTTGCGCTGCAGCGTGAACGACTCCAGCGGCACGATGTCGCCGGTCGGGATCGTCACGTTGTAGTAGGTCACGAACAGCCGGGTCGTCGCGCCCGGTCCGGTGCCCGGGTCGACCGTGAAGGCCGCGAAGCCGTACGGGTGCTCCTCGTCCCGGAACGCCGACCACGGCGTCTCCTCGAACACGTACGTCGAGGGCCGCTTGCCGCCGCCCGCCGGCGGGGCGCCCACCGCGACGATGACCTTGCCCTTGTTGACCGGGAAGAACGCCCCGTTGGTGGTGCCGCTGACGCCACCGCCGCCGAGCACCATGTGGGTGGTGCCCTTCGACGAGTCGACCACCGAGGTGTTGGTGGCGACCGGGTTCGGGGTCAGGGTCTCGGTGCCGGAGACCACGCCGCGGACCGGGAACGACCGCTCGTAGTCGTGCTCGTGGCCGCACAGCACGAGGTCGACCTCGTACTTGTCGAACAGCGGGCCCCACTGCGAGCGGATGCCGACGTCGGAGCCGTTGGCGTCGGAGGAGCTGATGATCACCTGGTGCATGCAGATGACGATCCAGTCGATGTCGGTCGACTTGCGGGCCGCCGCCAGTTGCTTCTCCAGCCACGCCTTCTGGGCGCCGGCCGAGTAGTTGCTGACGTAGCTGTCGCCGCCGTCCTGCAGCGCCACGTCGTCGTTGTTGAGCGAGATGACCCGCACCGAGCCGGCGGTGAACGCGTACCAGAGGCCCTGGAACTCGGCGTCGGCGCCGTTGCCCGGCACCTTGAAGTACGTCTGGTAGGCGCCGAAGCCGAGCGGCCCGTTGCCTTTCTCGTTCTCGTGGTTGCCGGCCGCCGGCATCCACGCCCGGTAGCGCGCCGAGCGGGTGTTGTTGGCGAAGAAGCCGTTCCAGGTGCGCACCCGGTCGGGGTCCAGGTTGGCGTAGCAGAGGTCGCCGTTGAGCAGGTGGAACAGCGGGTCGACCTGCTCGATGCCGGACACGATGTCGGCGTTGGCCGGGGTGTTGTTGGCCTGCATGGCCGGCGTGAAGCCACCCTTGCCGTCGGGCTGCCAGGTGACCTGCGGAACCGCCTGGTCGCCGAAGCTGGTGAAGGTGAACGGGAAGCGGCCGCGCGACACGGTCTGGAAGGTGCCGGCGTCCGGGCGGCCGCCGTCGTGCAGCGCGGCGTACGTGTAGTACGCACCCGGCCGCAGCCCGGTCAGCGAGGCGTGATGCGCGTAGACCGTCTTGCCGGACAGCGCGTCCACGTAGGTGCGGGTTTCGGCCGGCACGGTCCGGCCGTGGCCGCCCTCGAGCGTGCCGTAGGAGACCCGCGGGTTGCGGACCGAGGTGTGGGTGGTCCAGGAGACGACCATCTGGGTCGCGGGGTCGGTGCCGAACGTCAGGTGCAGACCCTCGACCGGCGGCGCGCCGAGGCGTTCCGGCTTGCCGATCAGGAGGGGCGAAGATGCCTGGGCGGGTGCCGAGCCCAGAAGCGTGGCCCCGGTGGCCGCGGCACCCGTGGCGCCGAGGGCGATCAGCGCGTTGCGGCGGCTGACCCCGGAGGTGACCTTTTCACTCATGGCCCGGACGCTATGAGTCCCCGCTGGACACCCGCGAAACGTCAAGAGTCATCGATCTAGCGCCCTGCTTACGCCGAGGTTGACTTGACCAGGTCCGAAACGGGCAGACCGCGCAAAGACGCGTCGAGCACCTGGGCGGTGTGGGCGAGCGAGATCGCCCCGCCGGCCGCCGCGCCGATCTGCATGAGGCAGCCCGGGTTGGCGGTGACCAACAGTTGAGCACCGGTGGCCATCACGTTCGCCGCCTTCCGGGCTCCCAGTTCGGCGGCCGGCTCGGGGTTGAGGACGTTCCAGATGCCGGCCGATCCGCAGCAGAGGGCCGGGTCCGCGATCTCCCGCAGTGACAGACCGGGAATGCCGTTCAGCAGCGATCGTGGCTGCGCCGTCACGCCCTGCGCATGCCCGAGATGACACGCATCGTGATAGGCCACCGTCACCGGCAGGGGGTGCCGTTTCGCGACCGGGCCGAGATCATGGAGCAGTTCGGACAGATCCCTGACCTTCGCGGTGAAGGCTGCCGCCCGCGACGCGTAGGCCGGATCGTCGGCCAGCAGGACGTCGTATTCCTTGAGCGACGACCCGCAACCGGCCGCGTTGACCACGAAGTAGTCCATCCCCGTGTGTTCGAACGTGTCGATGAGCCGGCGGGCGAACTTCTGCGCCTCCGCCTTTCGTCCGTTGTGCACGCTCAGCGCTCCACAGCAGCCCTGCGACGGCGGGATGAGCACATCGCACCCTTCCAGGGCCAGCACGCGTACGGTCGCGGAATTGACCTCCGGGAAGAACGCGCTCTGCACGCACCCGGTGAGCATGCCGACCACCGCCCGCCGCCGGCCCCGGGCGGCGACCCGGCGGGGCGGGCGCGGCACCCGGCGCAATGGCGGCGCCAGCGATTCCAGGGTCTTGAGCGTCGGCCCGAGCCGTTCCAGAAGGCCGCTTCGCGCCACCAGTTTCTGCAGGCCCGAGCTCTGGTAGGCGCGCAGCGGTCCCCGCAGCAGCCGCAACCGGCGAGGATAGGGGAACAAGGCGAAGATCGCCGCGCGCAGGGCGCGGTCCTTCGGCGTACGGGAATGATTGCGCTCGATCTGAGCGCGAGTGTCCTCGATGAGCCGATCGTATTTGACGCCGGACGGGCAGGCCGTCACGCAGGACATGCAGCCGAGGCAGTTGTCGAAATGCTCGACCATCGAATCGCTCAGCGGTTCCCCGTTGACGCCGCTGTTCATCAGATAGATGCGGCCGCGCGGCGAGTCGGCCTCCGCGCCCCACAGCACATAGGTCGGGCAGCTCGGCAGGCAGAAACCGCAGTGCACGCAGTCGGCGATCAGGTCGGCCCGCGGCGGATGATCGTCGTCGAAGGCCGGGCCGCCGTGAACCGGCCCGAGCACGTCGCGGGGCGGCTCGCCGGTGCCCCAGGTGGCGTCGACCATCAGATGCCTCCCACGAATCGCCCGGGCGCGAATCGGTGTCCCGGATCGAACTGGTCCTTGAGCCGCCGCATCAGGGCCAGGCCGGGCGTCGGCCCCCACATGTCGAGGATCTCCCGAACCCCCGGTGGTGCGGCCAGGACGACCGCATGCCCTTCCAGACGTACGCAGTGAGCCCGTAACGCCTCGACCGCGGTGATGTCGTCGGCCGCCGCGTAGAGCACGCCGGTGCCGGCCGAGCCGCGGATCGTGGCGCCGTGGTCGAGCAGCTCGGGCACCTTGGAGATCGGCACGCCGAGCTTGAGCAGGATGGCTCCCTCGGGCGTCACTGCCCACCAGGGCGGTGCTTCCTCGGTGATCTCGCCGCCGATCAGCTTCGCCAGCTTGGCCGCGCGTTCGCGCACTCCGGTTTCCGTGCCCTCCAGCAGCACCGCCGTCTCGCCGGTTCCCGAGTCGACCTCGATCGCGGTCGGCACGACCTGGGCGGCGAGCACGGGCGCTGCCGTCGCCTTCTGGCTGCGGACGAAGAGGGCGGCCGCCGGGCGGGGATGCAGCCGGAACGCGCACTCGGTGATCAGGCCGAGCGTGCCGTACGACCCGTGGAAGAGCTTGCCGAGGTCGTAGCCCGCGACGTTCTTGACGACCTTGCCGCCCGACTTGGCGACCACGCCGTCCGGTCGCACGATCGTGATGCCGATCAGCAGGTCGCGGGCGGTGCCGTAGAGCATCCGGCGCGGCCCGCTCGTGCCGGCCGCGACCGTGCCGCCGATCGTGGCTCCGGGTGGGCCGTCGAGCGCCAGCTGCTGATCGCCCAGGTCGAGGTCGGCCATCGTGGTTCCGGCCCGGACGATCGTGATCAGGTCGCCGGCGGCGTGCTCCACCATGCCCCGCAGGTTCGTGGTGTCGATGATCAGGTCGAGCTTTCTCGGTGGCGGTCCCCAGTCGAGCTTGGTTCCGTTGCCTCTGACCACGATGGTCAGGTCTTCGGCCGCCTTGATCAACTCTGACGCCTGCGACGTCGACTCGGGCGCCGCGATCAGGCGGGCCTGGACCCCGCCGACCGTGTCCTGGTCGCCGGCCGGGCGGGTCAGCTCGTCGAGGACGCCCATCAGAAGACCTCCACGCCGGGATATCGGTCGGCGCTCGGTGTTCCCCGGCCCGGTCGCTCCCCGCACAGCCGCGGCGTCGGAA
The DNA here is from genome assembly GCA_036402935.1 of Actinoplanes sp. Taxonomy (GTDB): domain Bacteria; phylum Actinomycetota; class Actinomycetes; order Mycobacteriales; family Micromonosporaceae; genus Actinoplanes. The sequence continues at coordinate 19,732 of DASWRZ010000258.1, read as the reverse complement.
AGATCTTGCCCGGGTTGGCCAGCCCGTCCGGGTCGAACGCGCACCGCACCAACTGCATCGTCTCCAGGTCGTCGTCGCCGAACATCCGCGGCATGTACTTGGCCTTGTCCGCACCGACCCCGTGCTCGCCGGTGATCGACCCGCCGTACTCGATGCAGAGGTCGATGATCGCCCCGGACGCCTCCTCGGCCCGTTCGGCCTGGCCCGGTACCGCGTCGTCGAAGAGCACCAGCGGGTGCAGGTTGCCGTCCCCGGCGTGGAACACGTTCGCCACCCGTACGCCGTGCTCCCGCGCCAGATCGCCGATCCGCCGCAGCACCTCGGGCAGCGCGGTCCGCGGAATCACGCCGTCCTGCACGATGTAGTCCGGGCTGATCCGGCCGACCGCCGCGAACGCCGACTTGCGGCCCTTCCAGAACAGCGCCCGCTCGGCGTCGTCGGCCGCGATCCGGATCTCGAACGCCCCGTTGTCGTCGCAGAAGCCGGTCACCTGCCCGAACTGGGCCTCCACCTCGGCCGCCGGGCCGTCCAGCTCGACGATCAGGACCGCGCCCGCGCCGGCCGGGTAGCCGCACGCGACCGCCGCTTCGGCCGCCTCGACGGCCAGCGCGTCCATCATCTCGATCGCGGCCGGCACCACGCCCGCCCCGATGATCGCCGAGGTCGCGGCCCCGGCCTGGTCGGTGCTCTCGAACGCGGCCAGCAGCGTGCGCATCGACTCGGGCAGCCGGGTGAGCCGCACGGTCACCTCGGTGGCGACGCCCAGCGTGCCCTCCGAGCCGACGAACGCGCCGATCAGGTCGTACCCCGGCGGGTCCGGCGCCTTGCCGCCGAGTCGCACCACGTCGCCGTCCGGGGTGACGATCTCCAGCCCGGTCACGTGGTTGGTCGTGAAGCCGTACTTCAGGCAGTGTGCGCCGCCCGAGTTCTCGGCCACGTTGCCGCCGATCGAGCAGATCTGCTGGCTGGACGGGTCGGGCGCGTAGTAGTAGCCGTGCGGGGTGGCGGCCCGGGTCACCTGCAGGTTGATCACACCGGGCTGCACCACCGCCCGCTCGGCGGCCGGGTCGATGCCGATGATGTCGCGCATCTGGGCGGTCACGATCAGCACGCCGTCGGCGTGGGGCAGGGCCCCGCCGCTCAGCCCGGTGCCCGAGCCGCGGGCGACGAACGGCACCTGCGCTTCTTTGCAGGCGCGCACCACGGCGGCTACCTCGGCGGTGGTGTGGGGGAGGGCGACGATCGCCGGGATGACCTTGTAGTGGGCGAGGCCGTCACACTCGTACGTCCTCAGCTCCTGACGGTCCGTGATGACCTTGGCCGGACCGAGCGCGGTCCGCAGCCGCTGTGCGAGATCGTCGAGCATCGCGGCCTCCTACGTCGCCTTCCGTCAACCTATCCGCTACAGCCCGCTGACGCGACGGATCGCGGGTCGGCAACCGGCCGCCGGTCTGCAAAGATGGCCCGATGTTCGTGACCGGGAGGGCCGCGCTCGCCGCCGCCAGTGTTCTCGTCCTGGCCGCGGCCGGGCTCGCCGGCTGCTCGTCGAAGGGCGATCCGGCGCCCGAGCCGACCGCCAACATCGACGCGACCACCATGCGCGGCGCCCTGCTGCAGGCCAGCGAGATCGGGCCGACCTGGACTCCGCCCGAGGACCCGGCCGACACCACCAAGCTGGTCAGCCTCTGCGGCGGCACCAGCACGCCGCCGCCGGTGCCGCCGGGCGGCCAGGTCGTCGCGGCCGACTTCGAGGACGCCGGCGACACCGGGGCGCAGACGCTGGAGCAGTCCGCGCTGGTCTTCCCCGACAAGACGGCCGCGGCCGCGGCCCAGGCCCTGCTGAAGGCGGCCGCCGACAGCTGCGCGCCGTCGGTCTCGGTGCCCCAGACGGTGACCTCGGACAAGAACGAGCCCGCCTACACCGAGACGGTCCAGGTGCAGCCGCTCAAGCAGGGCAGCTGGGACGGCTTCGTGGTGGTCCGGCACAAGCAGTACGAGCCGAAGCACCCGGGTGTCGCCGACACCGCGGTCGCGATCCTGACTGATCGAAACGTCACACTTGTTGATGCATATGCGGTTTATCGCCTCAGCAACGCCAGCACCAGCGCGGACTTCAGCGCGGACTGGGGCAAGCTGGTCGGATCGGTGATCCAGCGTGTCGGATAGTTGCGCGCGGGATAGACACGGCGGCAACGGTTCGCTAATGTTCGCCATGCGCCGTTGCGAGTTCTTCCCCCGTGGAATTCGCAGCGGCGTCTTACTTTTCTAGGGCCTGGCCTTACCTTTCTGGGCCCTGGTGTTGCTTTCTGGGCCCTGGTCTTGCTTTCTGGGCCCTGGTCTTGCTTTCTAGGGCCTGGCCTTGCTTTCTAGGCCCGGTAGGCCACCGGCAGCCGGGTGAAGCCGCGGATCGTCAGGCTGTCCCGCCGCTCCGGTTCCCCGGCCGTTTCCAGCTTCGGGAAGCGTCGCAGCAGCGCCGGGAAGGCCACCTGAGCCTCCAGCCGGGCCAGCGGCGCACCCAGGCAATAGTGGATGCCCCCGCCGAACGAGAGCGGCGCGTTGTCGGCCCGCGACAGGTCGAGCCGCTCCGGCTCGTCGAACTGCCGCGGATCACGGTTGCCGGCCCCCAGATAGGCCACGACCCGCTCGCCCGCGTCGATCTCCACCCCGCCGATCGTCGTCGGCTCCCAGGCCACCCGGCTGAGCAGCTGGACCGGCGAGTCGTACCGGATCAGCTCCTCGGCCGCCGACTCCGGCCCGGCCTGCAGAGTCGGCTGCTGGCCCGGGTTGCGCAGCAGCGCGACCAGGCCGTTGGCCAGCAGGTTCGTGGTCGTCTCGAACCCGGCCGCGAACAGCAGCGCGGCCATCGTGAGCAGCTCGTCCCCGGACAGCCGGTCACCCTCCGCCTCGACCGCGACGAGCGCACTGATCAGGTCGTCCTCCGGCTCCCGGCGGCGCCGCTCGACCAGATCGCTCAGATAGTCACGGACCTGCGCGGCGGCCGGGTCGGCCGTGGCCAGCACCTCGGGCGTGATGACGTCGAGAACCTGGGTCCAGTCCCGGATCAGCGGCTGGAACTGGGCGCGATCCTCGGCCGGCACCCCGAGCAGCTCGCCGATCACGTTGACCGGCAAGGGGAACGCGAACTCGGCGATGAAATCGCCCTCCTCCGGTACGCCGTCCAGCAGCTCGTCGACGAGCCGCTCGACGGCCGGCCGAAGCCGCTGCACCCGCCGGGCGGTGAACGAGGTGCTGACCAGCCGCCGCAGCCGGGTGTGATCCGGTGGGTTGAGCGTCAGGATGCTGGTGAACAACAGCCGCAGAGCCGGGTGCTCCTCCCAGTCGCCGAGCCCGATGAAGTCGAGCATGTGCCTCGGCATGTGCCCGAGCTTCGGGTCGCGCACGACGGCCGCACACTCCGCGTGCCGTGTCACCACCAGCGCGCCGTCCTCGGCCCGCACCACCGGCCCGATCTCGCGGAGCCGGGCGTACCGCGGATAGGGATCCTCGCGCCCGGTCATGGTCGTCAGCTCATCGAGCAGGGTCAGCACTTCGGCACTTTCCACAATGTCCGCCACGAGCTCCATTCTCCCCGCCGCGCCCCGCCGCGCGCCGCCCCGCCCCGCTCGCCGCGCCCCGCCCGCCGTGCCGCGCCCGCCGGGGCCGCCCTTACGCCTGCCCGGTCTTTCGCCTGCCCGGTCTTCGTCGGCAAGCGCTACGAGGACTGGGAGCTCGACGACCCGGCTGGGGCCGCCGTGTCGATGACTCGGCGGCCCGGCCGGCTGCGGTCAGTTCTCCTGGCTGACGTTGACCATCCAGGGGACGCCGTACCGGTCGACGCACTGGCCGAACTTGTCGCCCCACATCTGCTTCTCGAAGGGGACGTGGACCTGGCCGCCGGCCGAGATCTTGGACCAGATGTCCTCGAGGCCGTCGCCGGCGGCGCCGCTCACGCTGATGGTCATGGTGTTGCCGGGGTCGAAGGGCATGCCCGGGGCGGTGTCGGAGGCCATCAGGGTGCCCTTGCCGCCGATCAGCATCGCGTGCATGACGTTGTCGGCGACCGCCGGGTCGCCGCCGAACTCGCCGAACGTGTTGACGGTGAGGTCGCCGCCGAGGACGGACTTGTAGAACTCCATTGCCTCGCGGCAGTTGCCGTTGAAGGTCAGGTAAGGGTTGACGTTGACGGTCATCGCAGGCTCCTCTGGCTGAGTGACGTGTGCCACTCAGGGACGCTAGCCCTACCCCCCGACAAAAGCAGCAGGTCGGCGTCCCTGCCGGGTGAACATCAAGAGCCGGTGCGGGACGGAAGGACGGCCCGTCCCGCACCGGCAGGTCTTGATCGCGGGCTACTGCCTAGTTCCACGGCCCGCCCCCACCCTCTTGGGTGGGGCCGATTCAAGCACCCACCTCTGACATTTCCGCGCGGTTGTCCACAACCGTCAACGATGGTCCGAGCCGGCCGATTCGACGGCGGCCCGGCCGGCCTCCAAGCGGGCGATCGGGACCCGGAACGGTGAGCAGGATACGTAGTCCAGGCCGACCTCGTGGAAGAAATGCACCGAGTCGGGGTCGCCGCCGTGTTCGCCGCAGACGCCGAGCTTCAGGCCGGGCCGCGCCTGGCGGCCCTCCTCGGAGGCGATCCGCACCAGCCGGCCCACGCCCTCGCGGTCGATCGACTCGAACGGGGAGATGCCGAAGATGCCGAGCTCGAGGTAGCGCCAGAAGAACGCGCCCTCGACGTCGTCGCGGGAGAAGCCCCAGCCCATCTGGGTCAGGTCGTTGGTGCCGAAGGAGAAGAACTCGGCCGCCTCGGCGATCTGGCCGGCGGTCAGGGCCGCGCGCGGCACCTCGATCATGGTGCCGATCAGGACCTCGACGCCCGAGTCACCGACCACGTCGGCGATGATTTTCTCGGCCTCCGCGCGTACGGTCTCCAGCTCCTGGACCGCACCGACCAGCGGGACCATGATCTCGGGTCGCGGGCGGCCGCCCGCGGCGGCCAGCGCGACCGCCGCCTCGGCGATGGCCCGCACCTGCATCGCGAACAGGCCGGGGATCACCAGGCCGAGGCGTACGCCGCGCAGGCCGAGCATCGGGTTCGACTCGTGCATGCGCCGCACCGCGGTCAGCATCTTCTGCTCGCGTTCGACCTCCTCGCCGCGCTCGCGGGCCACCGCGACCTGCACCGCGAGTTCCTCCAGCGAGGGCAGGAACTCGTGCAGCGGCGGGTCGATCAGCCGGACCGTGACCGGCAGGCCGTTCATCTCGCGGAAGATCTCCAGGAAGTCGGCCCGCTGCAGCGGCTGCAGGGCGTCCAGGGCCTCCCGCCGCTCGGTCGCGTTGTGCGCCAGGATGAGTCGTTCGACGAGCTCGCGCCGGTCGCCGAGGAACATGTGCTCGGTGCGGCACAGCCCGATGCCCTGCGCGCCGAAACGCCGCGCCCGGGCGGCGTCCTGACCGGTGTCGGCGTTGGTGCGCACCTTGAGCGCGCTCCGCGAGTCGGCGTGGTCCATGATCCGTTGCACGGCGGCGACCAGCGGGTCGTTGGCCTGGGCCGGGTCGAGGTCGCCCTCGAAGTACTGCACGACCTCGGACGGCCGCACCGGCACCTCGCCGAGGTAGACCCGGCCGGTGGTGCCGTCGATCGAGATCACGTCGCCCTCGTGGACGACGTGGCCGCCGACCGTGAACTGGTCGCGCCCGACCTCCAGTTGATCGGCGCCGCAGACGCAGGTCTTGCCCATGCCGCGGGCGACCACGGCGGCGTGCGACGTCTTGCCGCCGCGCGACGTGAGGATGCCCTGGGCCGCGATCATGCCGGGCAGGTCGTCGGGGTTGGTCTCCCGGCGGACGAGGATGACCTTGTGCCCCTGACCGGCCTTCTCGACCGCGTGGGCCGCCGTGAAGACGACCTCGCCGAAGGCCGCGCCCGGCGAGGCGCCGACGCCGCGGGTGATCGCTTCCGGCGAGGACGACAGATCGAACCGAGGGAACATCAGCTGTCCGAGCTGGGCTCCGGTCACCCGGATGAGCGCCTCGTCGAGGTCGATCATGCCCTCGTCGACCAGTTGGGCCGCGATCGTGAAGGCGGCCGCCGCGGTGCGCTTGCCGACCCGGGTCTGCAGCATCCAGAGCTTGCCGCGCTCGATCGTGAACTCGATGTCGCACAGGTCGTGGTAGTGCCCCTCGAGCGTGGCCATGATCTGGAGCAGCTCGTCGTACGACTTCTTGTCCAGGCCTTCCAGGTCGTGCAGCGACAGCGTGTTGCGGATGCCGGCCACGACGTCCTCGCCCTGGGCGTTGGGCAGGTAGTCGCCGTAGATGCCGCGGTCGCCGGTGCCCGGGTCGCGGGTGAAGGCGACGCCGGTGCCGCTGTCCGGGCCGAGGTTGCCGAAGACCATCGCCACGATGTTGACCGCGGTTCCGAGGTCGGCCGGGATGCGCTCCTGGCGCCGGTAGAGCACGGCCCGGTCGGCGTTCCAGGAGCGGAAGACCGCCTCGACGGCCAGGTCGAGCTGCTCGCGCGGGTCCTGCGGGAAGTCGTGCCCGGTGTGCTTGGCGAACACCTTCTTGTACGCGCCGACCAGCTCCTGCAGGGCGGCGGCGTCGAGCTCGACGTCGTCGTGAACGCCCCGCGACGTCTTGGCGTCGTGCAGCGCCTGCTCGAACTCGTCGCCCGGCACGTCGCAGACGGTCTTGCCGAACATCTGGATGAGCCGCCGGTAGGAGTCCCAGGCGAACCGGTCGTTGCCGCCGGCCTGCCGGGACAGCCCGGCTACCGACTCGTCGTTGAGGCCGACGTTGAGAACGGTCTCCATCATGCCGGGCATCGAGAAGGCGGCACCGGAGCGAACCGAGACGAGCAGGGGATCGTTCGGGTCGCCGAGCCTGCGGCCCATCGCCGCCTCGAGATCGGACAGATGCGAAGCGATCTCCGCGTCGAGCCCGTCCGGTAGGGAGGACGACCGCAGAAACGACCGGCATGCCTCGGTGGTGATCGTGAAGCCGGCGGGCACCGGCAGGCCGAGATTCGTCATCTCGGCGAGGTTGGCCCCTTTGCCGCCGAGCAGGTCCTTGAGGTCTTTGTTGCCCTCGGAGAAGTCGTAGACGAACTTGACCATGCCACCCACCTCCGGTTTCGATTCCGTGGCTGATGGGCTATCTGCCCCGGGATTCGTAAGGCTAAGCAGCCCGTGAGCAAATAGTTAACTGTTAGGTGGGGTTTTTCACCGTCCACCGTCGCGCGCTGCTCGGGAAGCGCTCTCTTCGCGCAGTTCCGCGCAGAGTGGGCACCCGGTAACGTGGCCGCAGTGGAAAATCTGCGGCGGAGATGTGAGCGGCGTCTGCGAGGCGTTCGCATTCCTCAGCCGTTCGATCTCGATGCATTCTGCCGCGAGGTGGAGGGCCGCCGGGGGCGCCGGCTGCTGCGCCGGGCGGTTCCCGGGCTCAGCTCCCACGCGCCGTGCGGTCTGTGGATCGGCACGCCGGACGCCGACCACGTCTTCTACGACGCCGGCACCTCGCCGCTGCACGCCGAGCACATCGTGCTGCACGAGCTGGCCCACATCCTCAGTGGACACACGCTCGACGCCTCCGTCGTCCCGCTCTTTCCCGACCTCGATCCCGCCGCGGTGACGCGTGTTCTCGGGCGCGTCGGCTACACCAACGTCCAGGAACGCGAGGCCGAGATGATGGCCTCGCTGATCCGGGGCCGGTCGGCCCGCCCGCCGCGCACCACGATCGGCCGGGTCGCGCACGCCTTCGGCTTCACCGAGTGACGCGTGGCCTTCTCACTCATCGTCATGATCCTGCTGTGGGTCACGGCCGCCGTCCGGCTCCCCACGCTCTGGCGTGATCGGCGGCAGCGCGCGCTCTGGACCGCGGTCCTCGCGCTGGCGCTGGCCAAGTCGGCCTCGTTCCCGCCGCTGGCCGATCGGCTGCACGCGCCGATCGTGCCCAACCTGCTCGGTGTGGCGGTCGGGTTCTGCCTGCTGCGGTTCATCGCGATGGTCACCGGTGCCGGTCTGCGGCGATGGCAGGTCGCGGTCACCGTCGGCGTGCTGGTCACGCTGGGTGTGCTCGCCGCGATCGCGGGCAGCGACATCGCCAACCGGGGCGACGTGCTGGCCGGGCCGCTGCCGCCCGCCGCGGTCGCCTACTGGGTCGTCCTCGAGGGCTACCTGGGCGCGGTGCTGATCTCGGCGGCCCGCCTCTTCCGGACGGTCGGCCGGGCTGCGCCGGCCGGGCTCCCGCGGCTCGGGCTGCGGGCGATCGCCGCCGGCGCGGCGGTCATTTCCCTGTACGCCGCGACGAAGGCGATCCTTGTCGTCGTGCACGGGTTCGGTGTGCCCATCGCCTTCGAACGCATCGAACCCGTCGCGCACGTAGTCCAGGGGGCCGCGATCCTCCTCGCCGTGGCGGGCAGTCTCGTGCCGGCCACCCGGCGGGCACGCGCGGTCGTCGCCGCGTACCGGAGCCTGCTGAAGCTTCGCCCGCTGTGGCGGGCGATGAGAGATGCCTTCCCGGAGGTGATTCTCTTCAGCCCGCGCCGGGCGGTGATCGAGCTCGCCGGGGTGGACGACGTCAACCTGCGGCTCTACCGCCGGGTGATCGAGATCCGGGACGGGATGCTGGCCCTGCGCGACTACCGGCCCGCGGAGCTGCCTTCCGACGACGACCCGGCGGTGACGGAGGCGCGAGGCATCGCGCTGGCGCTGGAGCGTCGCGCGATCGGTGCCGAACCGGCCGGCCAGCCGGAGGCGTGGGCGCCGGTCGGGCCGGACATGGCCGACGAGGTCGCCTGGCTGAGCCGGGTGAGCGACGCCTTCCGCGACCTCACTCCGGTCGCCGCTCCGACTCCCAGACCTTCCGGATCAGCTCGCTGATCGTCTCCCGGCCGCGCGGCGACACGTCGGCCGCACGCAAGGCGATCTGGGTGACGCCGGCGTCGCGGAGGGTCCGCAGCAGCTCGAGCTGGGCATCGACCCGCCGGGTCTGCTCGTCGTCGAGGAAGTAGGAGACCGGGACGCCGAAGTAGGTGGCGAGCGCGGTCAGATGGGCCACGGTCGGATTGTCACGCCGGCCGGTGCGCAGCTGCCAGATGTACGTGTGCGAGATCGGCACACCCTGCGTGCGGCGGATCGCCTCGGCGACCGCCATGTAGCTCGGCTCCGCCTGCCCCGCCGGCTGGAGCTGACGGAACAGCCGGTCGAGCTTCTCGGCGATGGAGAAGGCGCCCACCACGCCCCTCCTCCCTGTCGCCGCCGCTTCCGACCGGTCGGGCTCGCCGACTGTCTCACCGGCCCGGGCACCCATGAGCAGGTCCGCGCCCACCCGCGCGGTCTTGCACATCCCCCGATGTAGGGTGTCCGTAAACTGTCGTTGATGAGACCTCGGTGAGACTAAGCCACCACTCTCCCCGGCTCAATCCTTTGGACGGTCAGATCCGTCCGGTCACGTCGAGCCGCATCACGACCCGGCGCACCGTCGGGTGGCTGACCTCCGCAGATCCGGCGGCGAGGAACGCGTTGCGGGAACCGACGTTCATCTCACCCCAGGACACGTTCTGGCCGGGCCGGGGGACCATGGGATAGCCCTCGACGGCCTCCGCACCGCGGGCCAGCGCATCCTTCGCGGCCGCCTCGACCAGCGGATAGGTGAGTTTCTGCCGCCGGTAGCCGGCCCGGACCGCGAAACAGACGATCGACCAGACGCCCGGATCGTCCGGGTCCTCGTCCCGGCCGGCTCACGGCACCGACGACCCCCGGAGCCGCCGGTAGTTCGTCCGCGGCTCGACGGCGACCCACCCGACCGGCTCACCGTGAAGGTAGGCGACCATGCCGCTGGTGCCCTCCGCGTCCGGGTGGCCGCAGCCGGTCTCGTCGCGCAGCCGGTGCGTCCGCTCGTCGACCGGCAGGAAGAACCACTGGCGGTCGCCCAGCTTCATCCGCTGGCAACCGCACTTGGCCGGCCCGCGCCGCCCGAACACCGCCAGCAGGTCATCCCAGCGCGCCTCGTTCGCGGGAAGCACCGTCACGGCGGGCTTCTCGATCACGGCTCGGAAGCCTAGGCCCCATTCCGGACACTGCACGTCCGGAACCACCTTCGCGCCGTGATCTCGTACTAGGAGGCTCCCGCACGGTGATGAACAGCGTCACCAGGATGCCCTCGTCGGGTGCGGGCAGGTCGGGTTCTGTCGCCATGGGGCTGCTCCAGTCTGGCCGCTCGATGACCGGACGGGCGCGGGATCTGTGACAGTCCCGCTTTCAGCGCCGCCTCAGTGCCGCTGAGATTGAGGCGTTTGTTCACCGCCGCCGCGATCGCCGGTGGCGCCGCGACCGCCGGTGGCGCCGCGACCGCCGGTGGCATCGTGCCGGCCCAGGACGCGGCGGTCACGGCCGTCCTCGCCGGCCCGTCGAGTGACCGGACGGACCGGCTCAGCGTCCATCTGAGCGCGACCGTCTCGCGCGGCGCTCCGCTCGACGAGGACACCGACGGCGAGGACGACGTGTACGCACCGGCCTCTGCTTCGACTACCACATCGGGGCGACCGGGATCTTCCGCACCGGGCAGGAGGCCGGCCGGCGGAAAAGGGCGGCCGGCGAAAGAGGGCAGCCGGCGGAGAGGGCGGGTCAGCCGGCGGAGAGGTTGATCTCGAAGCTGTAGCGGCTTGCGCGGTAGACGTGGCTTCCGTACTCCAGGGCGCGGCCGGTGGCGTCCCAGGCCGTGCGGACCATGGTGAGCAGCGACGAGCCGCGCTTCTCGGCCAGGGTGCGGGCCTCGGTGGCGGTCGCGGAGCGGGCGCCGATCACCTGGGTGGCGATGCGCGGCACGTGGCCGGCGCGGCGGAGCAGTTCGTAGAGGCCGCGGTCGGCCAGGTCGTCGCGGGTCAGGTCGAGCAGGTCGGTCGGGATCGCGTTGTGCATCAGGGCCAGGGGCTCGTCGCCGGCGTAGCGGAGGCGTTCGATCCAGGTGACGTCGGTGCCGGGGGCGATCTCGAGCGCCGCGGCGATCGCGTCGGAGGCCGGGACGATGCGGAGGTCGAGGACCTCGGTGTGGGGGGCGCGGTCGCCGGCGATGAGGTCGTCGTAGAGGCTGGAGAGCTCGACCGGGCGGCGGACCTTGGGGTGCACGACCTGGGTGCCGACGCCGCGCTTGCGCACCAGCATGCCGCGCTCGACCAGATATTGGATGGCTCGCCGCGTCGTCGGGCGCGAGACGCCGAGGCGCTCGGCGAGGTCCACTTCGTTCTCGATGCGGCTGCCGACGCCGATCTCGCCCTTCTCGATCAGCTCCTGCAAACGGGTCGCGACCTGGTAATACAGCGGGACCGGGCTGGTCCGGTCGACCTCGACCCGCCGCACCGGCGAGCGCGGTGGCGACACCTCAGACGACACGGCGACCTCCCTTAGTTTTTCAGTTTGTCATGACAAAGTATTGACGGCGAAGCCCTCACGTTATTACATCGAAACCAGCAAACCTAGGGCGACCTCTTCTTTTCACCGCGCCGTAACCGGCCAGCAAAAGGCAAGGACTTTTCATGTCCGTGGACGAGGTACTGACGATGGGACGCCTGGGCGTCGATCTGTATCCACAGCAGATCGGCGTCTCCCTGCGTGAGGTGCGCACCTTCGCCAAGTTCCTGGGTGGCAGCGCGGCCAACGTGGCCGTCGCGGCGGCCCGCTACGGCCGGCGCGTCGCACTCCTGAGCCGCACCGGGGCCGACCCGTTCGGCGAGTTCCTGCACGACGCGCTGCGCGGCTTCGGGGTGGACGACCGGTTCGTCACGCCGGTGAGCACGCTGCCGACGCCGGTGACGTTCTGCGAGATCTTCCCGCCGGACGACTTCCCGCTCTACTTCTACCGCTTCCCGAAGGCACCCGACCTGGAGATCTATCCGGAGGAGCTCGATCTGGAGGCGATCGAAAGGGCCGGCATCTTCTGGGTCACCGGCACGGGCCTGTCGCAGGAGCCCTCCCGCAGCGCGACGCTGACCGCCCTCGAGGCCCGCGACCGCAGCGGCATCACCGTCTTCGACCTCGACTACCGGCCGATGTTCTGGGAGTCGCGCGCCGAGGCGAGGAGGTGGTACGCGGAGGCGCTTCCCTACGCGACGGTCGCGGTCGGCAACCTGGATGAGATCGACACTGCGGTGGGCGTACGGGAAACGCGCAAGGCCGCCGCGGCCCTGCACGAAGCAGGGGTTGATCTTGCCGTGGTCAAGCAGGGGCCGGCCGGTGTGATGGCGAGCCGGGATGGCGAAGAGGTCGAGGTGCCGCCGGTGCCGGTCGATGTCGTGAACGGGCTGGGTGCCGGTGATGCCTTCGGTGGCGCGCTGTGTCACGGCCTGCTGTCCGGATGGGAGCTGGAGGCCGTCATGCGGTTCTGCAACGCCGCCGGTGCCATCGTCGCCGGACGGTTGTCCTGCGCCGACGCGATGCCGACCGAGTCCGAGGTCCGTGCCGTTCTTCAGGCCGACCATGCGTGACTTCGGCGAGCTGCTGGCGGCCCGCGTGCGCCGGCCCGATGCGATCAAGGACGCGGCTCGCCGGAGGCGCCGGCCGGCGACGCTGCTCGGGGAACACGGCCGGCTGATGATCATCGCCGCCGATCACCCGGCTCGTGGCGCGCTGCGGGCCGGCGGCGACCCGCTGGCCATGGCCAACCGGTTCGACCTGCTCGACCGGCTGTGCACCGCGCTGGCCCGGCCGGGCGTCAACGGCGTGCTCGGCACCCCGGACATCCTCGAGGACCTGCTGCTGCTCGGCGCGCTCGAGGACAAGGTCGTGATCGGGTCGATGAACCGCGGTGGGCTGGCCGGCACGTCGTTCGAGATCGACGACCGGTTCACCGCCTACGACGCCGGGAGCATCGCCGAGGCCGGGTTCGAGGGCGGCAAGATGCTGCTGCGCATCGACCCGGCCGACGCCGGCACGGTGACCACTTTGGAGGCCTGCGGCAACGCGGTGACCGCGCTGGCCGCCCGGCAGCGGATGGCGATGGTCGAGCCGTTCATCTCGCACCGCGTCGACGGCCGGGTGCGCAACGAGCTGACCCCCGAGGCGATGATCCGGGCCTGCACGGTCTCGGCCGGTCTCGGCACCACCTCGGCCTACACCTGGCTGAAGGTGCCGGTCGTGGCCGAGATGGAGCGGGTGATGGCGGCGACGACGCTGCCCGCGCTGATCCTCGGCGGCGAGGTCTCGAACGACGCCGACGGGGCCTATTCGCAGTGGAGCAAGGCCCTCGACCTGCCGACCGTGCAGGGCCTGGTGATCGGCCGGTCCCTGCTCTATCCGGCCTCGGGCACGGTCGCCGACGCGGTGGATCGGGCGGTGGGACTCCTATGAGGTCGCGGGTCAACCCGGTGATGCGCCGGGGCAGCACGGCCGACAAGCCGTTCGAGCTGGTGGTCACGCCGGAGAACGCCGGCTGGCGGTACAGCGGCCTGCGCGTGCTGGACCTCCCGCCGGGCGCCAGGGCGCGGTTCCCGACCGGCGACGACGAGATGCTCGTGCTGCCGCTCTCCGGCGGCTGCGACGTGACCTGCGACGACGAGCGCGTCACGCTGACCGGGCGGCGCTCGGTGTTCTCGCGGGTGACCGATTTCGCGTACGTCCCGCGCAGCTCGGCGGTGACGGTGCGGGCGCCCAACGGCGGCCGGTTCGCGCTGCCCGCCGCCCGGGCCGACCGCAAGCTGCCGTTCCGCTACGGCCCGGCCGAGGAGGTCCTGGTCGAGCTGCGCGGGGCCGGGCAGGCGAGCCGGCAGGTCAACAACTTCTGCACCCCGGACCGGTTCGACTGCGACCGGCTGATCGCCTGCGAGGTGCTCACCCCGGGCGGCAACTGGTCGTCCTACCCGCCGCACAAGCACGACGAGGCCGGGGCGGGGGAGTCGCGGCTGGAGGAGATCTACTACTTCGAGGTCGCGCCGAGCCCGGTCGGCGGCGCCGGGAGCGCCTACCAGCGGGTGTACGGCCATCCCGACCGCCCGATCGACGTCTGCGCCGAGGTGCGCTCCGGTGACGTGGTGCTGATCCCGTACGGCTGGCACGGCCCGTCGATGGCCGCACCCGGCTACGACCTCTACTACCTCAACGTCATGGCCGGTCCCGGCGCGCGCGAGTGGCTGGTGCGCGACGACCCGGCGCACGGCTGGGTCCGTAAATCCTGGTCGGGCACGCCCGTCGACCCTCGGCTGCCCTTGACCACCAGCAACGAAAGGACGCGCTCGTGAGACTCACCGTGGCCCAGGCCGTGGTCCGGTTCCTCGCCAACCAGTGGACCGAGCGGGACGGCGTTGAACAGCGCACGATCGCCGGCTGCCTGGGCATCTTCGGGCATGGCAACGTCGCCGGCGTCGGGCAGGCGTTGCTGCAGGCACAGCGCACCGGGGAGGCCGACCTGCCCTATCGGCTGGCCCGCAACGAGCAGGCGATGGTGCACACCGCGGTCGGCTACGCCCGGATGAAGAACCGGCTGTCCACGTTCGCCTGCACCGCGTCGATCGGGCCCGGCTCGACCAACATGCTCACCGGCGCCGCGCTGGCCACGGTCAACCGCATCCCGGTGCTGCTCCTGCCGTCCGACATCTTCGCCACCCGGGTGGCCGCTCCGGTGCTGCAGGAACTGGAGGACCCGCGCGGCTACGACGTCTCGGTCAACGACGCCTTCCGTCCGCTGTCGAAGTTCTTCGACCGCATCTGGCGGCCCGAACAGCTGCCGTCTTCGTTACTCGCGGCGATGCGGGTCCTGACGGACCCGGCGGAGACCGGCACGGTGACCATCTGCCTGCCGCAGGATGTCCAGGCCGAGGCGTACGACTTCCCCGACGCGCTGTTCGAGAAGCGTGTCTGGCACGTCGCCCGGCCGCAGGCCGAACCGGTCTTCGTGTCGCGGGCGGCCGAGGTCATCCGCAACGCACAACGGCCGCTGATCGTGGCCGGCGGCGGGGCGATCTACTCCGAGGCGAGCGGGGAACTCGACCGCTTCGCCCGCGAGACCGGCATCCCGGTCGCCGACACCCAGGCCGGCAAGGGCGCCGTGAGCTGGGACCACCCGAGCTCGGTCGGCGGCGTCGGATCGACCGGCACCCCGATCGCCAACCGGCTGGCCCGCGAGGCCGACGTGATCATCGGCGTCGGCACCCGCTACAGCGACTTCACCACCGCGTCGCGCACCGCCTTCCAGAACCCCGACGTCAAGTTCGTCAACATCAACGTCGCCGGCTTCGACGCGGCCAAGCAGGGCGCTTTTCCCATTGTCGCCGACGCCCGGGCCGGGCTCTCGGCGCTGCTCACGCAGCTGCAGGGCTTCCGGTACGCGGGTGAGCCGTACCGGCCGGACGTCGCCGCCTGGCAGGAGCGCGTCGACGCGGCGTACCGGATGGGACATGGACCCCTCCCCGCCCAGGCCGAGGTGATCGGGGTGGTCAACGACGCGGCCGGCGAGCGCGACGTCGTGGTGCAGGCGGCCGGCAGCATGCCGGGTGACCTGCAGCTGCTGTGGCGCGCGCGCGATCCCAAGCAGTACCACGTCGAGTACGGCTACTCCTGCATGGGCTTCGAGATCGCCGGCGCGCTCGGCATCAAGCTGGCCGATCCGGGCCGCGAGGTGTTCGCGCTGGTCGGCGACGGCTCGTACCTGATGATGTCGCAGGAGATCGTGACCGCGATCGCCGACGGCGTGAAGCTGATCATCGTACTGGTCCAGAACCAGGGCTTCGCCTCGATCGGCGCGCTCTCGGAATCGCTGGGCTCGCAACGGTTCGGCACGAGTTACCGCTTCCGGGGCTCCGATGAGGACTACGACGGCTCCTACCTGCCCGTCGATCTGGCCGCCAACGCCGAGAGCCTGGGTGCGGCCGTGATCCGTTGCCGCACGATCGCCGACCTGACCGAGGGTCTCAAGCAGGCCCGTTCGAATGACCACCTGACCGTGGTGCACATCGAGACCGACCCGCTGTCCCCGGTTCCGTCGTCGGAGTCGTGGTGGGACGTGCCGGTCTCCTCGACATCTTCGCTGGACTCCACCCGTCAGGCCTACGCCGACTACGAAGCCGCCAAGCGTTCCCAGCGGCTCTATCTCTAAGGACTTGTTTCATGTCAACGATTGAGCACTGGATCGGCGGCTCCTTTACCTCCGGCTCCGAAAACCGGCGCGGCGCGGTCTTCAACCCGGCGACCGGCGAGCAGCAGCACGAGGTCGTGCTGGCCTCCCCGGACGACGTCGACGCGGCGGTGAGCGCGGCGCAGGCGGCGTTCGTCGAGTGGAGTCAGGCGTCGCTGAGCAGGCGCACCAAGATCCTGTTCAACTTCCGCGAGCTGGTGAACTCGCACGTGGGTCAATTGGCCGAGATCATCTCGGACGAGCACGGCAAGGTGCTGTCGGACGCGGCCGGCGAGGTGCAGCGCGGACTCGAGGTGATCGAGTTCGCGTGCGGCATCCCGACGCTGCTGCAGGGATCCTATTCGGACCAGGCCTCGACCGGCGTCGACGTGTTCAGCTTCCGCGAGCCGCTCGGTGTCTGCGCCGGCATCACGCCGTTCAACTTCCCGGCCATGGTGCCGATGTGGATGTACCCGGTGGCGATCGCGTGCGGCAACACGTTCGTTCTCAAGCCGTCCGAGCGTGATCCGTCGGCGTCCAACTTCGTCGCCGGGCTGTGGGCCGAGGCCGGGCTGCCGGACGGCGTCTTCAACGTCGTCCACGGCGACAAGGTGGCGGTCGACGCTCTTCTGGAGCACCCGGGCGTCGCGGCGGTCTCCTTCGTCGGCTCGACGCCGATCGCGCGGTACATCCACCAGCAGGCCAGTGCGACCGGCAAACGGGTGCAGGCGCTCGGCGGGGCCAAGAACCACGCGATCGTGCTGCCCGACGCCGATCTCGACTATGCGGCCGGGCACCTGACCGCGGCCGCGTTCGGGTCGGCGGGGGAGCGGTGCATGGCGATCTCGGCCGCGGTGGCGGTCGGCGGGGCCGGCGACGCGCTGATGGACCTGGTCGTCCGCAAGGCCAACGAGGTCGTCGTCGGATCCGGTCGCGACCCCAGGAGCGAGATGGGCCCGGTCGTCACGGCCGCCGCCAAACAGCGGATCGAGTCGCTGATCGGCACCGGCGAGGAGCAGGGCGCGAAGGTGCTGGTCGACGGTCGAGGGCTTGCGGTGGCCGGCTACGAGAACGGGTTCTTCGTCGGGCCGACCGTGATCGACCAGGTGACGCCGTCGATGGACGTCTACACCCAGGAGATCTTCGGTCCGGTGCTGTCGACCGTGCGGGTCGACGACGTCGACACCGCCATCGATCTGATCAACAGCAATCCGTACGGGAACGGCACCGCGATCTTCACGAGCAGTGGCGAGGCGGCGCGTCGCTTCCAGCGTGGCGTGAAGGTTGGCATGATCGGCATCAATGTCCCGATTCCGGTGCCGATGGCCTATTACTCGTTCGGCGGGTGGAAGGACTCGCTCTTCGGCGACAAGCACATGCACGGTCCCGAGGGCGTCTCCTTCTATACCCGCGGCAAGGTCGTGACCTCCCGCTGGCCGCATCGGTCCACTCCGGCCGACGCTTCCCTCCACTTCCCGACGGCGAGCTGAACCCAACCGACCACCCCCGCCACCGCCCCTGACCGGACTGAAGGCTGATATGGAACTTCGTCATCTCCAACTAGGCAGCTGCCCGGATTCATGGGGCGTCTGGTTCGCCGACGACCCGCGCCAGACGCCCTGGGCGCGCTTCCTCGACGAGCTGGCCGCTTCGGGCTATCACTGGCTGGAGCTCGGACCGTACGGTTATCTGCCGACCGACCCCCGTTTGTTGAGCGATGAGCTTGCCGCCCGCGGGTTGTCGTGTGCCGGAGGCACCGTCGCCGGTCTCGGCGGACCGCACCGCGACCTGCCTTCCCTCATCGAGGCCACCCGCAAGGTCGCCTCTCTGACCGCGGCGCTCGGCGCCGAAAACCTGATCTTCGTTCCGGTGCCCGGTTACCGGGACGACGTCACGGGGGCCTACCGGGAGCCGGCCCAGCTCGACGCCGACGGCTGGCGCCGGGTGGCCGAGAACAGCAACACGCTCGGCCGGATGCTGCACGAGGAGTACGGCCTGCACTTCCGCTTCCACCCGCACGCGGACTACCAGGTCGAGACGCAGGAGCAGACCGAGCGCTACCTCGACGAGACCGATCCGCGGTTCGTGTCGCTCTGCCTCGACACCGGTCACCTGGCCTACCGCCGGGCCGACGTGCCGGGGCTGATCCGGAAGTACCCGGATCGCATCGGTTACGTGCACATCAAGCAGATGGACCCGGGGATCGCCGCCCGCGCAGTCGCCGAGGACCTGCCGTTCGGGCAGGCCGTCGCGATGGGCGCCAGCGTCGAACCGCCGGCCGGACTACCCGACGTGCCGTCGGTGCTCGAGGCTCTGGCGGGCCTCGACGCCGAACTGTTCGTCGTGGTCGAGCAGGACATGTACCCGGTCGAGTTCGACCGGCCGCTGCCGATCGCCACGCGCACGCGCAGCTATCTCAACTCGCAAGGTCTGTCGTCCCGTCCCCCTTCTGGAGAAGACTCATGAAGAAAACTTTCCGCCTGCTGGCCGCCGCCGGCGTGGTCCTCCTCGCCAGCGCCGCCTGCAGCAGCGGCGGCAAGGAGAAGACCACCGACAGCGCCGGTGGCGGCGGCAACGCCGCGGGCAGCTCCGGTTACACCATCGCGTTCATCACCCACGAGACCGCCGGCGACACATTCTGGGACAAGGTCAAGGCGGGTGCGAAGCAGGCGGCGAAGGACGAGGGCGTCACGCTGAAGTACTCGAACGACCCGGTCGCGACCAACCAGGCTCAGCTGATCCAGAGCGCGGTCGACTCCAAGGTGTCCGGCATCGCCACCACCCTGGTCACCCCGGACGCGCTGGCCGGCTCGGTCAAGGCGGCGGTCGACGCGAAGATCCCGGTGGTCGGCTTCAACTCCGGCATCGACCAGTACAAGCAGCTGGGCGCCCTGATGTACTTCGGCTCGGACGAGACGCTGGCCGGTCAGCAGGCCGGGACGCGGATCACCCAGGCCGGCGGTAAGCACCCGCTCTGCATCATCCAGCAGGCCGGTTCGGTCGCCCTCGAGGCCCGGTGCGCGGGCGTCAAAGCCACCAGCCCCGGCACCCAGAACCTCCAGGTCAACGGCGCCGACGACTCGGCCGTCACGAACACGCTGCAGGCCAAGCTGGCGCAGGACAAGTCGATCGACTGGATCGTCACGCTGGGCGCTCCGCAGGCGATCGACGCGATCAAGGCCATCTCGGCGACCAACAGCCAGGCCAAGATCGCGACGTTCGACCTCAACGAGGAGGCCGCGCAGGACATCTCGGACGGCAAGATCCAGTTCTCGATCGACCAGCAGCCGTACGTCCAGGGCTACATGGCCGTCACGTCGCTCTACCTCTACCTCAAGAACGGCAACGACATCGGCGGCGGCAAGCCCGTGCTCACCGGTCCGTCGTTCGTGGACAACACCAACATCGCCAAGATCCTCCCGTTCACCAAGAACAACACCCGCTGACACCCGTCCGATCGGAGTGCTGTCATGAGCCAAACCGTCGAGGCGGCGCCGGCAGCGGCGCCGTCCGACCCGGCCGGGCGTGTCCGGCCGGGCCTGAGTAACCGTCTGCTCGCACGCCCGGAGATCGGCGCCCTGGTGGCGGCGATCGTCATCTTCGTCTTCTTCCTCGCCGTCGCCCC